>CAYOKN010000076.1:0-11451 GCA_964404545.1 uncultured Rhodospirillaceae bacterium
CTGGATCCGGGCGCGCCGGTGTTGATGGAAGATCCCGGCTATGGCGGATTGCGCGGGGCGCTGGCGGCGGCGGGGGCGCGGTCGGTGCTGGTGCCGGCCGATGCCCAGGGCTTCGACCCGGTGCAGGCCGCCCGGCTGTGCCCCGAGGCCCGGCTCGCCTGCGTCACCCCGTCGCACCAGTTCCCCCTGGGCGTCACCCTGAGCCTGGAACGCCGGGCCGCCCTGCTGGACTGGTCGCGGCGGGTGGACGGCTGGATTCTCGAGGACGATTACGACAGCGACTTCCGCTATGAGGGCGCGCCGCTGACCGCCCTGCAGGGCCTGGACCGCGAGGGCCGGACGCTTTATGCCGGCACCTTCTCGAAGGTGATGTTTCCCGGCCTGCGGCTGGGCTATCTGGTGGTGCCCGCCGATCTGGTGGCCGCCTTCTGCCGCATGCGCCGGCTGATGGACGGCCATGCCTCGGCGGTGCTGCAGGCAGCCATGGCCGACTTCATGGCCGAAGGGCTGTTCGCCGCCCATCTGCGCCGGTCGCGGCAGGTCTATGCCGGCCGTCGCGCGGCCCTGCTGCGGGTGCTGGAGGGATTGCCCGGCCTGCCGCTGCTGCCCAGCGGTGCCGGCCTGCATCTGACCGGACGGCTGCCCGATGGCTGCGATGACCGGGCCCTGGCCCTGGCCGCCGGCGCGGCGGGATTGGCGGTGCAGCCCCTGTCCGCCTATTCGGCCCTGGGGGCGGCGGCGCCGCGGGGGCTGGTCCTGGGATTCGCAAGCCTGGCCCCGGAACGGGCCGAGGCGGCGGTCGCCCCGCTTTACAGGGAAATGCCGCGCACCGCCTGATAGGTGCTGACGGCGAAGCGGTCGGTCATGCCCGAGATGAAGTCGGTGACCGCCAGCAGCTTGTCATAGGGGCCGGCGCCGGCCAGCGGGGCGGCTTCGCCCATCATGCGGCGCAGGCGATCGGCGCGATAGTCGTCGGGGCTGGCGAACACCGCCTCGCCAAAGGCTTCCAGCAGGCCCGACAGCACGTCGAAGGCCGCCACCTCGGCCCGCATCTTGCGCGGATGCAGGAAGATCACGTCGCGGGCCTGGGCCTTGGCCTGGCGCAGGATCGGGCCGGAGGGCATGGCGCCCGTCAGGTCACCCTCGAACCGGCCCTGCAACAGCGCCGCCTCGTTGTCCAGAAAGGCGGCGATGGCTTCGGAGGTGAACTGGCCGATGGCGAAGCTGCGCAGATAGCCCAGTTTCTGGGTGCGCCACTCCAGGGTGGAATAAAGGCCGCGCCGGGCCTCGGGCACCAGCGGCATCAGCATGGACTCGTAATCGGCCAGGGTCAGCATGCCCAATTCCACCCCGTCCTCGAGGTCGGCCACCGCATAGCAGATGTCGTCGGCCGCCTCGACCAGATAGGCCAGCGGATGGCGGCACCAGCGGCCCGGCCCCTGGGCGATCAGCCCCACCGCTCCGGCCACCTCGGCCACATAGGCGGCTTCCGCCTGGAAATAGCTGAACTTGCCCTTGGCGCCGCCATGTTCCGAGCCCCAGGGATATTTCAGGAAAGTGGCCAGCGTGGCGCAGGTCAGCTGCAGCCCGCCCCGGCCCCGGTGGTTTTCCAGATTGGTCAGGATGCGCAGGCCCTGGGCATTGCCCTCGAAGGTCTCCAGGTCGCGGGCCTGGGCGGCGGACAGCCCCTTCAGCCAGCCGCGCGCCGCCGGATGGTCCTTGAAGAATCGGCGCATGGCGAATTCGCCGGAATGGCCGAAGGGCGGATTGCCGATGTCATGGGGCAGGCAGGCGGCTTGCACCACATAGCCGAAATCCGCCGGGCTGAACCCCTCCAGGCCGTGGCGGCGGATCACCTCGGTGCCCACGCCGGTCCCCAGCGAGCGGCCAACCGAGGCCACTTCCAGGCTGTGGGTCAGCCGGGTGCGGATCTGGTCATTGTCGGACAGGGGATGCACCTGGGTCTTGTCGTTCAGCCGCCGGAACGATTGCGAGAAGGTGACCCGGTCCAGGTCCACCTCCAGCGCCTTGCGTCCGTCCGCCGCCCGACCGCTTTCCTTGCACAGCCGCTTGGTGCTGAGCAGGCGCTGCCACTCCATCATCATGCCGCCTTTCCTGTGGCCTTGCGCCCTTGGTGTAGCATGGGCGCGGCCCGTGGGCTAGAAAGGTGGGACCATGACCGCTGCCCTGCTGCACACCCTGGTCACCTATCTGGAGATGACCACGCCCCCCGCCGGCCCCGCCAAGCCCCTGCCCCAGGGCTTTCACCTGCGCCGGATGGACCCCATCGACCTGCCCCTGTACCGCGCCGTTCATCAGGCGGTGGGCGACCCCTGGCTGTGGTGGTCACGCCGTCAGCAGTCCGATGCCGAGGTGCTGGCCATTCTGTCCCGCCCCGGGGTCGAGGTGCGGCTGCTGCGGGAGGGCGAGATTCCGGCCGGGCTGGTGGAAACCCACCGGCACGACGACGGCAGTGTCGAAGTGCTTTATTGCGGCCTGATTCCCGGCTGGTTCGGGCGCGGTCTGGGGGCGCCGCTGCTGGATGCCGCCCTGCGCGCCGCCTGGGACCAGGGGGCGGCCAAGGTCTGGCTGCATACCTGCAGCCTTGACCACGAAAAGGCCCTGGCCTTCTACGAGGCCCAGGGCTTCGTGCGGGTGCGCGACGAGGTCGAGGTGGTGCCCGACCCCCGCCTGGACGGCCGCATGCCGCGCACCTGCGGCTGGCTGTCGCCGGGACTGGCCAAGGTATAGACGCCGCTCTCCCTTACCCGTCATGCCCGCGTCAGGTGCGGGCATGACGGAGAATAGCCCCCCCCTAAAGCGCGTGCGCCTCGGCCAGATGGCGTTGCAGGATGGGCAGCATGCGGCCGGCGAAGCTGGTCAGGCCGGGATCCTGGCCGGTTTCCGTCTGGGTGCGGAACAAATCGATGGCCCGTTCATGGTCGGCGATCATGCGTTGGCGGAATTCGGCATCGAAGGATGGGCCGGCCAGGCTGTCCAGATGGTCCAGCACCTTCTGGGCCGGGCGGGGCGGCACCAGCGGCAGCAGGATGCGCCTGGCAGCGGCCAGGATCATCAGGTCGGCATTGATCAGCCGGTGGTCGGCCACCATGCGCCGGGCATAGGCGGCCACCCGGGGCGCGTCGGCGCGCTCGGCACCCAGGCGCCCCAGCGCCACTTCGGCGAGGCTGGAACTGGCCGCCTGCACGGCGAAGTCAGCGTCGGCTTCGGACACCGAGCGGGAGGTCAGGCCGAAGGCCCCCAGCCAGCGGCGGCCCGGCGGGCGGATCGGGGCGAACAGCGGCGCCGCGGCCAGGGCGGGCAGCCAGTGCTTTACGGGGGACAACAGGCGCAGGCGCATGGGCGGCATGTGGCCGGCTCCGTCATGATCACGCATGTCAGTGGCCCGACCTAAGCCGGTCCTCCAGGGCGCGAATGCGCTCGGCGGCGGCCTGCTCGGTCAGGATGTGGGAAAAATTCTCGCCCGTCCGGACGCAGAGGGCGCGCAGCCGGTCGGCCTGCTCCAGGGTCATGGGCGGCTCCTCGCCGATGCCGTCCTCCACATCGTCGGGGCTGGCATAGGAGGCACGATCGGTCCCGTCGGGGCCGACGCCGTCCTCGATGTCGTCCGGGCTCTTGGCGCCCTGGCGCCGCCATTCTTCCAGGCTGGGATCCCGTTCGCGCGGCATGGGCTGGCTCCTCTCCCTGTGCTCCTGCAGGGAAAACACCTCACCCCGGCGGAAGGTTCGTCAGATCCCGTAAACCCAGCGGGCAGCGATGATGAACACCAGGAAGCAGATCAGGGTCAGCGGCAGGCCGAAGCGCATGAAGTCCATGAAGCTGTAGCGGCCGGGGCCCATCACCAGCAGGTTGGTCTGGTAGCCGATGGGGGTCAGGAAGCAGCCGTCGGCGGCGATCAGCACGGCAATGGCGAACAGTTCCACCGGCAGGCCCAGCCCCTCGGCGATGCCGGCGGCGATGGGGGTGTAGAGCACGGCGCAGGCATTATTGGACAGCACGTTGGTGCTGGCATTCACCAACAGATAGAAGGCGGCCAGGACCATCCAGGGGGTCACCCCCTGCAGGGCCTGCAGGATCTCCTGGGCCATGTAGGCGGCGGCGCCGGTGGCTTCCATGGCCTCGCCCAGGGCCAGGGCGGCGCCCACCAGCAGCAGGATGCGCTTGTCCACCGCGCGCCCGGCCTGGCGCATGGTCAGCACGCCGAAGGCCACCATGGCCACGGCGCCCAGGACGGCAGCCACCACGATGGGCACCAGCCCGGTCGAGGCGGCCACCACCACGCCGGCGAAGATGGCGGCGGCAGTGCTGCCATGATGGGGCTTGCGCAGGTCCTCGACGGTGCCTTCCAGCAACACCAGGTCATGGCGCTGGCGCAACTCGGCCAGGCCCTCGGGCGTGCCCAAGACCAGCAAGACGTCGCCCCCCTGCAGGGTGACGCGCTCGATGCGGCCCCGGATGGGCATGGCGCGGCGGCGCAGGCCCACCACCCGGTGCGCTCCGGCGGGGGCCAGCCCGGTCTGGCTCAAGGGCGCGCCGTCCAGGCCGGAATTGGGCACCACCATCATTTCGGCCAGATGCACCGTGCCCGCCTGGTCGGGCCGCTGCACCAGCCCGGCGTCCTGGGACAGGGCATCGCCGATGCCCTTGCGGGTGGCCACCACGATCAGCAGGTCGCCCGGCTGCAGCACCACCTCGTCGATGGGATAGGTGAAGGTCTCGGGCCCGCGCACCAGCGCCTTGATCACCAGGTCGGGCATACCGCGCAGGATGCCCGCCACCGGCTGCTGGCCCACCAGCTTGGAGCCCTCGGTCACCTCCATCTCGGCGATATATTGCCGGCCGGCGCCGTCGTCCGGGCGCGGCGCGCCCTCGTCGCCCCGCAGCAGGCGCGGCGCCATCAGGAAGATATAGGCCAGCCCCGCCAGCGCCACCGGCACGCCCACGGCGGTCACGTCGAACATGCCCAGCGCCGGCCGCCCGGTGGCCACCAGGGACGAGGACACCAGCAGGTTGGTGGAGGAGCCCAGCAGGGTGGTCATGCCGCCCAGGATGGCGGCGAAGGACAGGGGCATCAGCACCGTGCGCGAGGCCAGCCGCAGCCGGCCGGCGATGGCCTGCAGGATGGGGATGAAGATGATCACCAGGGGGGTGTTGTTGACGAAGCCTGAAATGGCGGCGATCAGCGCTAGCAGCAGGCACACCGTGGCCCAGGGGCGGATGCCGCCGATCTTGGCGGCGGTGCGGCCCACGGCGTTCAGGGCGTCGGTCTGCACCAGCGCCTCGCCGATCACCAAAAGGGCCAGCACCGCGATCAGGGCCGGATTGCCAAAGCCGCTCAGCAGCCGGTCCACGGTCAGCTCGGGCACCGGGAACAGCTGGAAGAAGGCCAGCAGCAGGCCCAGCAGCACCAGGGACGCCAGTTCGGTGGAAATGCGCTCGGACGCGAACAGGATGATGGCCAGGCCGATCATCCCCAAAGTCACCCACATCTGCAGACTGGGCAGGATCACGTCGGTCACGGGAGCGGCCATCCGATCAACAAGAGCTTGCTAGGAAGGTAGCCGCTCGCCGGTCTGCTGCCTAGTCCCTGCGGAACCTCCTCCCTCCTCTAGGGTTGTTTCCCACGAGGCGAAAGGGAGCAAGGCGGCATGGGCTGGCAGATCGCATTGGACGGGGTGAGCGTGGGGCCGGTCGGCGAGGACGGCTGGCACGCCGTCGAACTGGTCTCGGGCCGGGGGGTGACCCAATGCCGCCTGCTCGACGCGGACACCGCGCGGGTGGTGCTGTGGGTGGGCGGCGCGGGCGGCGGCTGGGACAGCCCGGCCCGCCAGCTCTATCCCCGCCTGGCCCGCCTTCTGGCCGAGGTGGACGGCATCGGCTCGCTGCGGGTGCAGTTCCGCCATCCCACCCACCTGGGCGAGTCCGTGCATGACGTGCTGGCCGGCCTGTCCTTCCTGGCCGCCCAGAATGCCGACCGCATCGGGCTATGCGGCCATTCCTTCGGCGGCGCCGTGGTGATCCGGGCGGCGGCCCTGTCCCAGGCGTCCCGAGCCGTGGTCACCCTGGCGGCGCAATCCCACGGGGCCGAGGAAATCGCCCTGCTGGGGCCCCATTGCCCGGTGCTGCTGATCCACGGCATGGCCGACCATGTCCTGCCGCCCACCTGTTCGCGCCAGCTCTATAACCTGGCGCGCTACGAACGGCGGCTGGTGCTGCATGACGGCGCCGACCATGGGCTGGACGAGGTCAGCCCCTTGGTGGAGCGAGAGGTGCGCGACTGGTTCCGGGACCATCTTTGAGGTCAGTGCGGTCTGGACAGGTCGCCGGAAGATGGCCAGGATCGGGGCAGCTCTGAGCCAATAAGAGAAGAGGTTTCATGACGGCCGATCAGGCGACCCCAAGTTCGCCGGTGCTTGGGCATTCCATCAGCGTCCGCTCGGTGCTGCTGGGCGAACGCCTCGATACCCGGGCCCTGGAATCGGGCGAGGTCCTGTCCACCACCCCGTTGACCGTGCGGGCCGGGCGCGATGGCTTCGCGGTGCTGTTCCGCTATGGCGTGGCGGTGATGTTCGGCCTCGATCCGGTCGAGGAAGCCTCGTTCCTGGATTATGCCGCCCAGATCGCGCACGAACCGCTGAAGGCGCCGGTGCGCGACACCGCCCGCATCCAGGTGGTGCCCGGCGCCGACGAGCGGCTGGACCAGGGTGGCAATGTGATCCTGGGCCAATTGGACCCGGCGCGGCTGCAGGTGGTGGCTGACGTACTGGCCAAGTCCGCCATCCTGGACCATTACGAAATGCGCGTGGCCGGCGTGTTCGACCGGGTCGAGCCGCTGGCCGAGGCGCTGAAGCGCCATGGCGAGCGCAATTTCTCGACCCAGGACCTGCTGCGCCAGATCGGCGACGTGCTGCTGACCCAGCATCGCATGGTGGGCCGGGTCGAGATGATGGAAAAGCCCGAGGTGCTGTGGAACCGCCCCGAGCTTGAGAACATCTTCGGCCGGTTGGAGCGCGAATATGAGATCCGCGAGCGCAGCCAGGCGCTGGACCGCAAGCTGGAAGTGATCGGGCGCACCGCCGAGACCCTGCTGGACCTGGTGCACAACCGCCGGGGCTATCGGGTGGAGTGGTATATCGTGCTGCTGATCGTGTTCGAGATCCTGCTGACCCTGGGCGAGAAGCTGTGGGGGCTGCTATGACCGCCGTGACCCTGCTGGCCGGCAAGGTGGCGCCGCTGTCCGAGCGGGGCCGCAGCGCCATCGCCAAGGCCCCGGTGGACGGCCCGGTGCTGATCACCCTGGTGGGGCTGGCCGGTGACGAGCAGGCCGACCTGAAGAATCATGGCGGGCCGGAAAAGGCCGTGCACCATTACCCGCACGACCATTACGGCCCCTGGGGCCAGACCCTGGGGCCGCATCCCCTGCTGGGCAGCCTGGGCGCCTTTGGCGAGAATATCAGCACCAGCGGCCTGACCGAGGCCGAGGTCTGCGTGGGCGACATCTTCCGCCTGGGCTCTGCCCTGCTGCAGGTCAGCCAGGGCCGCCAGCCCTGCTGGAAGCTGGGCGTGCGCTTCGGCCGCCCCACCCTGCCGCGCGAGGTGCAGGAGACCGGCCGCACCGGCTGGTATTATCGGGTGTTGGAGGAAGGCACGGCCCAGACCGGCGACGCCCTGTCCCTGGTGGACCGCCCGCGCCCAGACTGGCCGCTGACCCGCCTGATCCGCCTGTTCTATGTGGACAAGCATGACTGGGACGGGCTGTTGCAGATGTCGGAACTGCCCGAACTGAACGAAGGCTGGCGCGCCACCGCCCGCCGGCGGCTGGACACCCGCACCGTCGAGGACTGGTCGGGGCGGCTGGGGGAGTAGGGGGGTGAGGGCGCGCCGAGAGGCGTCCTACCGCGCCGCCTCTGGCCCGTGCAGCTTGCTCATGCGGGTCAGCAGATAGTCCAGGTCCGCATCCTCCATCTCGGCGCCCAGTTCGTATTGGGTCAGGATGCGTTCGATCACCCGCCGGGAATAGCGTTCGCGGTCGCCCGGCTCGCCGTCCAGCTGCAATTCGCTGATCACCTCGACGGCGGCGCGCAAGGCGGGCAGGAACTGCTTGGGCAGGTCGGCACGGCCATAGATGGCGGTCAGGCCCAAGGCGCCCTTGTCATGCACCAGGATGCGGGCATTGGTGACCGGGATGCCCACGCGGGTGGCCAGGGCGGCCTCGACAAAGGGCATGTCGCCCATGCAGGCGGCGCGCAGGATGATGGAGGGAGTCAGGCGGCCCTTGGCGTTCAGATGGCCGGTCAGGCGCATCAGGTCATCCTCGTCGCCGGCCTCGGCCAGGCCGATCACCGTCTTTTCGCGGGCCTGCAGGATCAGGTCGGCGGCCATCCCCTCGGGCAGGGTGTGGCGGGCGGCCAGTTGCGCCTGCAGGTTTTCGGACACCATGGTGACCAGCCGCTCGGCCACGGTGACCGGCAGGCTGGCGCGGTTGATCAGCCGGCCCTGGATGCTCTGGTTGCCGCCGAAATGGGCCAGCACCTTGTCATAGGAGGCTTCGGTCAGGGCGGCGCCGTCATTGGCCACCAGGCGGTCCACCACCTGCGCGTTGCGGGTTTCCACCAGCGCGTCGGACAGGGTTTCCGATACGGTGGGGCGCTGGGCGATGGCGATCTGTTTGGCCACGCCCTGGCTGCGCACGATGGCCAGCAGGTCGTCGTCGGTCAGCACCTCCGAGAACTGCAGCACCGGCAGCGCCACCGAGTCCACGTCGCGGGCCAGGGCGGCGGCCACGTCGTTGGGCACCTGCTTGCTGGACTTCAGGTTCTGCGACAAGGCCTCGCGGACGCGGACCTCGGCGTCCTTGACCATCAGCCGGAAGATTTCGATGGCAAGGCGGCGCTCGCCCTCGGACAGTTCGGCGCTTTCGAACTGGGTGGCGATCTTGGCCGCCGTCTCGGCCCGGTGTTCCCCGGACGGGTCGGCCATCAGCCGGGCCACATCCTGGGCGGAAAGCTTCGTCTCCACCATCTGTCTCCTTGCACGCCACCCCTTTCCACCCAGGATAAACCACCCCGGGCCGGATGTGGATAGGCTTTAGGCGCGGCGGCGGCTGGGGATCAACATGCCCCGGAACGGGCCCAGCAGCGAGAAGGCCAGCCAGGCCAGGGTAGGCGGCAGCACGATGATGCGGCCCGCATCCTGGCGCCACAGGTCCAGGCGGGCGGCGTGGCCGGCTTCCATGCAGGCATTGACCATGGACAGGTCGGCCCCGTCCGAGGCGCCGCCGCAGGCGGCGAAATTGGAATATTCGGCCTTGTAGGCGGCCAGCGAGTCCACGGCGTGGCGCTCGGATACGAACTGCCCGGCGATCAGCAGCCATGTCAGGCTGGCCAGGACCATGATCCAGAATCCGTTCAGGGCGAACAAGCGGCGGGGCTGGCGGTCGTCTTGGTCGGCGTCGGGGAACATGGAAACTCCTCTGGGATATGGCCGGATGACTCTGGGCCGGCGCCCTTAACAGTCCTTGAATCCCTGCCTTTCGCGCATCCCTCTCCCCCACCCGGAGGACTGGCCTCCGTGGGGAGTGATCCGGCCGGGGCAAGCCCCGACATTCGAGGCGAGGGAAGGCAGTCCGAAAGGAGCGGTCGATGCTTTACTGGGCAGCGATCTTTCTCGTGGTGGCTCTGGTGGCGGCGTTGTTCGGCTTTGGCGGGGTCGCCAATGCGGCCGTGGACATCGCCCAGATCCTGTTCTTTGTGTTTCTGGTGCTGTTCGTGGTGGCGATCCTGGTCGGCCTGTTCCGAGGCCGGCGGGGGGCTTCGCCGCCGCGCTAGTCGGCCAGGCGGCGCATCACGGCCACGAAGAAGCCGTCGGTGTCATGCTGCAGCGGAGTCAGGCGCAGCCAGGGCGCCTTGGCCGGGCAGGGCACCTCGGGCAGGGCCTCGGCCCAGGCTTCCTGTACCGGCACCAGCTCGAAGCCGGGATGGTTGGACAGGAAGCGGTCCACCTGGGCCTCGTCCTCGGCCGGCAGCAGCGAGCAGGTGGCATAGACCAGCCGCCCGCCGGGCTTCACCAGCCGTGCCGCGCTGGCCAGGATGCGTTCCTGCATGCCGGTCAGTTCCTCGATGTCCTTGGCGGTCAGCTTCCATTTGGCGTCGGGATTGCGGCGCCAGGTGCCGGTGCCCGAGCAGGGCGCGTCCACCAGCACGCGGTCAAAGCTGCCGGCGCTGCGCTTGATCCATTTGTCGCTCTCGCCGTCCAGCACCCGGCGGGTGACGTTGTGGACGCCGGCGCGGCGCAGCCGTTCCTTGGCGCGTTCCACCCGGCCTTCCGAGGTGTCGCAGGCCACCAGCCGGCCCTTGTTGTCCATGTTCATGGCCAGGGCCAGGGTCTTGCCGCCGGCGCCGGCGCAATAGTCCGCCACGGCTTCTCCGGGCTTGGCGCCGGTCAGCAGGGCCACCAGCTGGCTGCCCTCGTCCTGCACCTCCACCAGGCCGTCGCGGAAGGCGCCCACGCTCATCAGCGCCCAGCGCCCCTTCAGGCGCAGGCCCCAGGGCGACAGCCGGGTGGGCTCGGCCAGCAGCTTGTCCTCGGCCAGGCGGGCCCGTGCGGTGTCGCGGTCGGCGGCTTTCAGGCGGTTGACCCTGAGGTCCAGCGGCGCTTCGTCACGCATGGCGCCCATCTCGGCGGCCAGCCGGTCGCCGAACAGGGCGCTCAAGGCCGGCTCGATCCAGTCGGGATATTCGCCGCGCACCCAGCCCGGCATCTCATGGTGGAAGATGTCCTCGCCGTGCAGGCGCTCCACCAGGCGGCGCTCTTCCTTGACCATGGGCTTGGGCGCATGGTGGCCGCCGTCGAACATCTTGGCCAGGCTGCTCTCGGCCATGCGGTCGGTGATGGCCAGGTCGGCCAGCAGGCGGGCGCGGCCGTCATAGACGCCGTGGTCCATGCGCTCCAGCCACCAGTCCAGCCGGGCCATGCGGCGCAGCACGCCATAGACCCGCTCGACGATGGCGCGGCGGTCCTTGGCGCCGATATAGCGCCGGCCGCGCATATAGTGCGAAACCACGCCGTCGGCCGGGCGGCCCGATTCGGCGATTTCGTCCAACAGCTCGATGGCGGCTTGCAGCCGGGCCTGTGGGGTCATGGGTGTACGAATCCTTAAAGCGGGCGCCATTGAAGCACAGGCGGCCCGCTGATCCTAGTCGTTCGGGATAGAAAAGAAGGGGTAGGGAGGCTGATGCCTCCCCCGATTCGAGCCTGTCAAAAAGACGAAGGCGGCACCGCCTGGGAGCTTTCCCCCAGGCAGTGCCGCCTCTCGTCTAAAGGCTCAGCCCTCGCTCTTGTAGTTCGGGGCTTCCTTGGTGATGGACACGTCGTGGACGTGGCTTTCCCGCAGGCCGGCGCCGGTGATGCGGCGGAACACGCAGTTCTTCT
>CAYOKN010000077.1:0-5817 GCA_964404545.1 uncultured Rhodospirillaceae bacterium
AGCGCGCGCAGCGCTTGAGAGAGAAGCATCTTCATGGCATTGGAAGGTTTAGCCAGATTCACTTTGGAATCAATCTCGAAAGGCTTGGAACAATGGTCACCATCTACCACAACCCCCGCTGCTCGAAGTCGCGCGAAACCCTGAAATTGCTGCAGGACCGGGGCATCGAGCCCACCGTGGTGGACTATCTGGCCACCCCGCCCAGCGCCGCCGAACTGACCCGCATCCTGGCCGCCCTGGGCAAGCGGCCGGCCGAGGTGGTGCGCAAGAAGGAAGCCAAGGAGGCGGGCATCGACCCTGCCGCCTTGACCGACGCGGCCCTGGTCCAGGCCATGGCGGACACCCCGGCCATCATCGAGCGGCCCATCGTGGTGAACGGAGCGAAGGCCGCCCTGGGCCGTCCGCCGGAGAGCGTTCTGGCGATCCTGTGACAGGAGCAGGTGCGGGAACGGGGGCACCGGCCGTGCCCTCGGCCCCATGCAGACGCCCCAGGGCCAGGCTGGGCATGGGCTCGGGCTCGAAAGGCTTGCGCTGATCGGCCGGCGGGGCAGCGCGGCGGAACAGGCGCCAGCCGGCAAAGGCGGCCAGGGCCAGATGCATCAGGGCGGTGAACAGGAACAGCCCGCCCGGCCCCTCGGCATCCATCAACCGCGCCGCCACCAGCGGCCCCACCACCGCGCCCATGCCGAACACCAGCAGCAGCCCGCTCGAGGTTTCCATGAACTCGCCCGGCTTGGTGTGGTCGTTCACATGGGACAGGCACAGGGGATAGAGGGCGAAGCCGAAGGCCCCGAAGGCCGCCGCCAGCAGCACCACCAGATAGCCCGGCAGGTCCAGCACCGCCAAGGCCAGGGCCAGGCCCGCCGAAGCCAGGCAAACCGCGAACAGAACCGAACGGCGGTCGAAGCGGTCGGAGAGCCGGCCAATGGGCCACTGACCCAGGGCGCCGCCCATGACGGCGGCGGCCATGAAGGCCGACACCTCGTTGGTGGAAAAGCCCAGCTTGGCCGCATAGACCGGCCCCAGAGCCCAGAAGCCGCCATTGCCCAGGCCGATGAACAGCAGCCCGATCACGCCCACCGGCGAGGTGCGATAGAGCTTGCCCAGGCGCAGCCGGGACTGGGTGATGGGCGCCGGTGCCCGGCAGGGGGTCACCGACACCGGCACCAGCGACAGGGTCAACAGCAGGCAGATCACCGCGAACAGCACCGGCCCGGACGGATCGGCCAGGGGCAGGATCAGCTGGCCGCCCACCGAGCAGACCGAGGTCAGGACGGTATAGGTGGCCATCATGCGGCCGCGATTGCCGTTACCGGTCTGCTCGTTCAGCCAGCTTTCCACCACCATGGACAGGCCGGCGAAGCAAAAGCCGGTCAGGCCGCGCAACAGCACCCAGACGGCGGCATCGTCCAGCAGCCCCTGCATCAGGAAGGCCTGGGCCGCCACTGCCGCCAGCACGGCGAACATGCGGATATGGCCCACCCCCTGCACCAGCCGGGGCACCAGCACGCAGCCGGCCACGAAGCCCACATAATAGGCGGCGCCCAGCACTCCCAGCTGCGAGTCCGAGAAGCCGTCCAGATGGGCGCGCATGGGCAAGAGCACCGACTGCAGGCCGGTGCCCAGGACCAGGAAAATATTCGAGATGAGCAGAGCCAGCACGGGCGTGACGGTGGCCACGGGCGGCCTCCCTCTGTCTGTCCAAGCGGAATGGCCGGAAGGGATACCTCGGCTGGGGCAGGACTTTGAATCACGCAAAGGGACCTACCCCCTTCGGTCCGGGAGAATGAGACTAATACGCAAGTTTGATGGAATTAGACAAAGGAGTTGGTGTAGAACCGCCCTCGAGGGGAAACGGGGATCTGTCAGGAGGACGAACATCCATGCCTTGCCGGCTTTGGATGGAAGGCATGAGCACCCAGGTTGCTGGGTTGGACGCCGAGCATCGCGCCATTTTCGCGCAGCTGGAGTTGCTGGAGGACAGCCTCCAGGGCGGCAATCTTGCGCGCGCCGAAACCGAACTGACGGCCCTGGCGCAGGTGCTGGGCAGCCATTTCTCCAGCGAGGAAGCCTGGTTCCGCCTAAGCCCCTATGACAAGCTGGACGGCCACCTGCGCGCCCATGACGCCATCCGCAAGGAGGTTTGCATGGTGCAGCAGGCGCTGGCGCTGGCACCGCTGCCCTCCGAGGCCACGGATCTGGCTGACGCCCTGAAGGACCTGTTGTTCCGCCACCTGATCGTCGAGGACATGGAGATCAAGTGGCTGGCCCTGGACCGCGGCCTGGCCGACGGCGAGGCGCTGCTGGACTGACGGGCCGCGCCGCGCTAAACCCGGCGGCATGAATTACCGACATATCTACCACGCCGGCAATTTCGCCGATGTGATCAAGCATGCCGCCCTGGCGCTGATGATCGACCATCTGAAGCGCAAGGACAGCGCCTTTGCGGTCATCGACACCCATGCGGGCATCGGCCGCTATGACCTGACATCCGTGGAAGCCAACAAGACCGGGGAATATCTGGCCGGCATCAGCCGGGTGCTGGAGGCCGGACCGGACACCCCCGAACTGGCTCCCTATCTGGAGGTGGTGCGGACGCTGAATCCGGGCGGGCTTGCGGTCTATCCCGGCTCGCCGCTGCTGGCCCGCCGGCTGTTGCGGCCCCAGGACCGGCTGGCCCTGGTGGAGCTGCATCCCGAGGATGTGCAGACCCTGCGCGCCGAATTCCGCCACGACCCCCAGGTGGGGGTGCATCACCGCGACGCCTATGAAGCCCTGCGCGCCCTGCTGCCGCCCAAGGAACGGCGCGGCCTGGTGCTGATCGACCCGCCCTTCGAGGTGCGGGACGAACTGGCCCGGGTGGTGCGCGGCCTGAAGGACGCCTTCAAACGCTGGCCCACCGGCATCTACGGCATCTGGTATCCCATCAAGGCCGCCGAGCCGGTGCGCCGCTTCCAGGCCGAACTGACCCAGGCGGTGCTGCCCAAATCCACCCTGGCCGCCGAACTGCTGCTGCATACGGACGACGATCCCAACCGGCTGAATGGCTGCGGCCTGATGATCCTGAACCCGCCCTGGCAGCTGGACGAAGCCCTGGCCCGCCTGCTGCCCGAAGTGCTGCGCCGCCTGAAACCCGAAGGCGGCGGCGCGGTGCGGGTGGAGAATTAAATACGCAGATAAACACCGATGAACGCAGATGAACGCAGATGGGAATAATTCTATCTGCGTTTATCTGCGTTCATCGGTGTTTATCTGCCTATCACCCCACGCGATCCATCAACGCCAACAGTCCCGCCAGCAGGTCGCGGGGTTCCGGGGGGCAGCCGGGGATCACCAGGTCCACCGGCACCACGGCGTCCACCCCGCCCAGCACCGCATAGCTGCCGGCGAAGCAGCCGCCGTCGCGGGCGCAGTCGCCCATGGCCACCACCCATTTGGGGTCGGGGGTGGCGTCATAGGTGCGGCGCAGGGCCTCGGCCATATTGGCGCTGACCGGGCCGGTGACCAGCAGCACGTCGGCATGGCGCGGGCTGGCGGCGAATTTCAGCCCGAAGCGTTCGGCATCATAGATCGGATTGTTGAGGGCATGCACCTCGAGCTCGCAGCCATTGCAGGAGCCGGCATCCACCTCGCGGATCACCAGGCTGCGGCCCAGACGCTCGGCCACCCGCTCGCCCAGACGGGCCGCCAGCGCCTCCACCGCCGCCCCGTCGGGGGCGGGTGCTGCTTCGGTCTGCGGGCGCAGCAGGTTCTTCAGCAGCAGCGTCAGGACACTCATAGATCCGCCCCCGAATAGCTGCAGTTGAAGGATTTGTTGCACAGGGGGAAGTCGGCCACGATGTTGCCCTCGATGGCGGCTTCCAGCAGCGGCCACTGGAACCAGCTGGGGTCGCGGGGGTGGCAGCGCACCACCTTGCCGGCCTCGGACAGGCGCAGCCAGACCAGGATCTCGCCGCGGAATCCCTCCACCAGCGCCATGCCCTCGCCGGGGCGGTGGGGCACCGGGCGGAAGGCCGGGCCGCCGGGCATGCGGTCCAGCAACTGCTCCATCAGGTCCAGGCTGGCGGTGATCTCGTCGGCCCGGATCATCAGCCGGGCATGCACATCCCCCTCGGGCCGCACCGGCACCGCCAGGTCGAACGCGTCATAGGGCGCATAGCCGGGGCTGGTGCGCGCATCCACACTGCGGCTGGAGGCGCGGGCCACGAATCCGCCGGCGCCGAACCGATGCACCAGGGCGCTGGCGGCGATGCCGGTGCCCACGGTGCGGTCCTGCAGGCTGGGGGTGTCCTCGTACAGGCGCAGCAGCAGGCTGAATTCCTTGCGTACCAGCGGCACCAGGTCGCGCAGGGTCTGGTAGCCCTCGCGGGTCAGGTCGGCCTCGACCCCGCCGGGCACCACCCGGTCCATCATCAGCCGATGGCCGAAGGCGGTCTTGCAGGCCCGCAGGATTCGCTCCTTCAGGGCGCTGCAGCGGGCCAGCATGACGGCGAAGGCGGCGTCGTTGCAGACGGCGCCGAAATCGCCCACATGGTTGGCCATGCGCTCCCATTCCGCCATGACCGCGCGCACCCAATGGGCGCGCTCGGGCGCCTCGATGCCGGTGGCGGCCTCGACCGCGCGGGCGAAGGCCAGGGAATAGGCCACGGTGGAATCGCCCGACAGCCGAGCCATGACGCGGGCGGCGTCGGCGATGGGGCGGTTCTGCATCAGCTGCTCGACCCCCTTGTGCACCCAGCCCAGCCGCTCCTCCAGCCGCACCACCGTCTCGCCGGCACAGGTGAAGCGGAACTGCCCCGGCTCGATGATGCCCGCATGCACCGGCCCCACCGGGATCTGATGCAGGCCCTGGCCCTCGGCGGGCAGGAAGGCATAGTCGGGCGGGCTTTGCGGCGCTGCCTTGGATCGCGGCGCCAGGGGATGGGTCAGCGGCCAGCGGCCATGATCCAGCCAGGGGCGCTGGTCGGCCAGCCCCACCGGCTCCAGCCCATGCAGGTCCCGCAAGGCCCGCTCCAGCCGGATGGCGGCGGGCCGGGCCCGGGACAGGCTGGGGAAGCGGCCGTTGCGGGCGCTGGTGGAGACCACGGCCACATGCTGGCTTTCCTCGCCCCGGATGGCCGCATGCACCTCGACCCCGTCGGCCCAGATGGACAGGATCTGCCATTCCGACACCGCCAGCTGCTCGGTGAAGGCAGCCCAGCCGGCCTCGTCCAGCACATGGCGGGACCAGGGCCGGTGCTGCTCCACAGTGCGGGTGCCGGCCAGATAGTCGCCCAGGGTGATGTTGCCCAGCATGGCCATGCCCTTGCCCCTCCCCTAGCCCAGCAGCCGCGCCACGGATTGGAACCAGGCCACCAGCGGCGCTGGCAGCCACAGCCCGGCCACCAGCACCAGCAGCAGATGCGCCCACAGCGGCAGCATGGCCAGCACCACGCCGAGCCGGCCCTGGGCCGCATGCCCCTGGGCCGCGCCGGGAGCACCGAAGGCCAGGCCCTGCAGCCGCGTCACCAGCGCCCCGAAGGTCAGCAGGATGCCCAGCACCAGCGGCACCGCCAGCAGCGGCTGCACCGCGAAGGTGCTGCTGACCACCAAGAATTCCGACATGAAGATGCCCAGGGGCGGCAGCCCGGCGATGGCCAGCACGCCGATCACGAAGCCCCAGCCCAGCCAGGGATGGCTGACGGTCAGGCCGCTGATCTCGTTCATGCGCTTGGTGCCGGTGTTCTGGGTGATCAGCCCCACCGAGAAGAACACCGCCGACTTGGCCAGGCTGTGCATGGTCATGTGCAGCAGGCCGGCGAAATTGGCCAGGGGCCC
>CAYOKN010000077.1:5828-11404 GCA_964404545.1 uncultured Rhodospirillaceae bacterium
AAGGTGATGATGCCCATATGCTCGATGGACGAGAAGGCGAACATCCGCTTGATGTCGCCGCGCTTGTAGAGCATCAGGCTGGCCACGAACACCGAGCCGGTACCCATGGCCACCATCAGCGGGCCGGGCTGCAGCGCATCGGGATTGGCGGCAATCAACATCTTGAAACGCAGAATGGCGTACAGCGCCACATTCAGCAGCAGCCCGGACAGCACCGCCGAAATGGGGGTGGGACCTTCCGCATGGGCGTCGGGCAGCCAGGCATGCAAGGGCGCCAGCCCCACCTTGGTGCCATAGCCCACCAGCAGGAACACGAAGGCCAGCGACACCAGCTCGGGCTGGAAGCCCTGGGCATGCTTGATCATCTCGGTCCAGGCCATGGAATCGTCGGGCCCGCCCATGACCGGCTGGGCCGCCAGATAGACCAGCACCGTGCCGAACAGCGCCAGCCCGATGCCCACCGAGCAGAGAATGAAATATTTCCAGGCCGCCTCGATGGCTTCCCGGGTGCGGTAGAGCGAGACCATCAGCACGGTGGTCAGGGTGGCCGCCTCGATGGACACCCACAGCAGGCCCACATTGTTGGCGGTCAGCGCCAGCAGCATGGTGAACAGGAAGCCCTGATACATGCTGTGATAGAACCGCAAGGAGGTGCGGCTGAGCCGCTCGGCCTCGCCCTCGCGGGCGATATAGGCGGCCGAAAACAGGCTGGTGGTGGTGCCCACGAAGGCGGTCAGCGCCACCAGATAGATGTTGAAGTCGTCAATGAACAGCCAGTCGCTGACCGGCGGGGGCACCAGGAACAGGCTGACGGCAAAGCCCAGCGTCAGGGCCGAACAGGCCACATTGGCCCAGGAGGCCAGCCGCCAGGACGGCAGCAGCGCCAGCAGCAGCGCGCCGGCCAGCGGCACCCCCAGAAGGCCCAGCAGCCCGGTCATTCGCGCTCTCCCCGGAAGGTTTCCAGATAGTGCACATCCAGGCTGTCGAACCGCTCGCGGATGCGGAAGAAGAAGATGCCGAACAGAGTCAGCGCCACCAGCACCGAAAAGGCGATGGAGATTTCCACCACCAGCGGCATGCCCCGGGCGCCCACGGCGGCCAGGATCAACCCGTTCTCCAGCGCCATGAAACCCACCACCTGGGTCACCGCGTTGTGGCGGGTGATCATCATCAACAGGCCCAGCAGCACCACCGACATGGCCAGGGCAATATTCTCGCGGGTCAGGGCGGTGGCGTTCTCGGTCACCGGCAGCACCAGCAGGATGGACAGCGCCACCAGCGCCACCCCCAGCATCAGGGTGGGGCCGATGCCCAGCGCCGTTTCCACCGCCCGGTGCATGCCCAGCCGCTCGATCAGCCAGTTCAGCGCCAGCGGCACCAGCATGGCCTTGAACACCAGGGCGATGACAGCGGTGATATAGAGATGGGGGGCGTCCTGGATATGGGCCTGCCAGGCCGCCGCCGCCGCCAGGGCCAGGGCCTGCAGGGCAAAGGTGCGGATCACCGCCGAGATGCGGCGCTGATAGAGCAGGCCGAACCCCATCATCAGCACGGTGGCGCCGATCAGGTGGGCCAGGTCATAGGCGAAGGTGGCAAACATCAGACCGCCTCCGACACATAAAGGAAGATGGTCGCCAGCAACGCCAGCAGCAGCGCGCCGCCCAGGAAGTCGGCCACCCGGAACACCCGCATCTTGGCGATGGTGGATTCGAACACCGCCAGCGCCACCGCCAGCACCGCCACCTTGGCCAGGAAGAACACCAGCCCGGCCAGCACCCCGCCCAGCCCGTCGCCCGCCCCGGCGATCCCCCAGGGCAGGAACAACCCGCCGATCAGCGAGATATAGAGCAATAGGCGCAGCATGCCCGCCGCCTCGATCAGCGCCAGATGGCGCCCGGAATATTCCAGCACCATGGCCTCATGCACCATGGTCAGTTCCAGATGGGTGGCGGGGTTGTCGATGGGGATGCGGCCGGCCTCGGCGATGGCCACCATGACCAGCGCCGCCAGGGCCAGGCCCATGGACACCTCGAGCCCCACGCCGCCGCCCTGCACGAAGGCGATGATCTGCGGCGGCGAGGTGGTGCCGGCCAGCAGCGACAGGGTGAAGGTGACCATCAGCATGGCCGGCTCGGCCAGCGAGGCGATCATCATTTCGCGGCTGGCGCCCAGCCCGCCAAAGGCGGTGCCCACCTCCATGCCGGCCAGGGCGGTGCAGAAGCGGCTGACCGCCAGCAGGGCCACCAGGGCGATCAGGTCTGCCGAGGGGGTCATGATCATATGGGTGGTGAAGCTGGGCACGATGGTGGCGGCCATCCAGACGCTGGCCAGCACGCCATAGGGCAGCACCCCGAACAGCCACGAGGCGCTGTCGGCCAGGATGCTTTCCTTGCGGATCAGCTTCCACAGGTCGCGATAGGGCTGCAGCGGACTGGGCCCCCTGCGGCCCATCAGCCGCGCCTTGGTCCAGCGCACCAGCCCAGTGACCAGCGGGGCCAGCGCCGCCATCAGCGCCGTATGGGCCAGGCCCCAGAGCAGAGCGAGCAGGGCGGTGATCATTGCCGCACCGCCACGACGCACAAGAGCACCACCAGGGTGGCGAACATCAGGGTCAGATAGGTCCTGACCGTGAAGAATTGCATATGGTTGACCCGCTCGGCCAGCCAGAGCACGGCACGGCCGATGGGCAGATAGAGCCCCTGCCAGACCGGGTCCACCAGGCGCAGGGTGAAGCGGGCCGGGCGCAGCTCGCCGGGCTCGGGCATGTCCACGGCCTCGCGCGCGCCGAACAGGCTGGCGCCGAATACCCGGCGCAGGGGTTGGCTGAAGCTTTCGGCGGTATATTGGGTGTCGGGCAGGTCCACCGGCGCGCCGCAATCCCAGGCCGGGGCGCGGCGGGTCTTCAGCGAGCCGAACAGCCGCAGCGCCAGCACGATGGTCAGGGTCAGGGCCAGCCCGGTCAGCATCATCATGGTGGCGGAATAGGAGCCGCCCACCTCGGACACCGGCGACAGCCAGGGCCAACCCAGCCCCACCGAGACAGGCAGCTGCACCCCGGTCATGCTTTGCGCCACCAGGGCGATCAGGCCCGAGATGGTCACCGGGATCACCCCCAGGAACACGCACAGCCCGGCCAGCACCAGCATGCTGGCGCGCAGGCTGAGCGGCGGTTCGGCCGCCTGGGCAGCGGCCAGGCTGCGCGGCCGTCCCAGGAAGGCCACGCCCACGGCGCGCACGAAGCAGGCGGCGGCCAGGGCGGCGGCCAGGGCCAGCAGCGCCCCCACCACCGGCACCCCGAATTTCATGGCCCAGTGCGGCAGGCTGGGCCCCTTGAACAGGGATTGGAAGATCAGCCACTCCGACACGAATCCGTTCAGCGGCGGCAGGGAGGAAATGGCCGCCGCGCCCACCAGGAAGGCGCCGCCGGTCCAGGGCATGCGCTTCATCAGCCCGCCCAGGCGGTTCATCTCCTTTTCGCCGGTGGCCTGCAGCACGGCGCCGGTGCCCAGGAACAGCAGGCTCTTGAACAGGGCGTGGTTCAGGGCGTGATAGAGCACCGCCACCAGGGCCAGCGAGGCCAGCACCGCCTGGGCCTGGTCCTGGAAGGCCAGGGCCAGCCCCAGGCCGGTCACCATGACCCCGATATTCTCGACGGTGGAATAGGCCAGCATGGTCTTCAGGTCGGTCTGCAGCAGGGCATAAAGAATGCCCAGCACCGCCGTGATGCCACCCACCAGCATCATGGCCAGCCCCCAGGGCCAGCCCACCCCGCCATGCAGGTCCATGAGCAGGCGGATCATGCCATACAGCGCCACCTTGGTCATGACACCGGACATCAGCGCCGATACATGGCTGGGCGCCGCCGGATGGGCCAGCGGCAGCCAGGCATGCAGGGGCACCAGCCCGGCCTTGGACCCCGCCCCCAGCAGCACCAGCAGCACCACCAGGAAGCCGGCGGCACCCTCCAGCGGCGTGGCGCGCAGCGCGGCGAAGGTGAAGTCGCCCGCCGTGCCGGCCAGCAGGCCGAAAGCCGGCAGCAGGCACAGGGTGCCGAACACGGCCATGATCAGATAGATCCGTGCCGCCTCGCGCGCCTTGGCATTGCGATGGTCCGACAGCACCATCAGCCACGAGGTCAGCGACATGAATTCCCAACCCAGCAGAAAGCCGAAAGCGTCATCGGCCACCAGCACCAGGTTCATGCCCAGCAGGAACAGCGGGAACAGCGGCGTCACCCGGCGATGCTCGGGGATGTGGTCGCCATAGCCGATGGCGAACAGGGCGGCCAGCGCCGCCGGCAGATTGACCACCAGCAGGAAGAAGGCGGACAGGGTGTCCAGTTTCAGATGCAGCCCGATCCAGGGCAGCCCCAGGGGCAGATGGGCGCTCCAGGCCACCGCCCCATCGGGCGACAACAGCCAGCCCAGCCCCTGGGCCGCCAGCAGCCCGGCAGCCAGCAACGCGCCGGCATAGACCGGCACATGGCCGCGCCGCAAGGAACCGAGGCCCAGCCCCAGCACCGCAAGCAGCGGCAAGGCAGCCAGAGCCAGGGCCATGGTCATGGCCGGCGTGACCGACAGATGGAAGTGGGAACCGTCCGCACCAACCGCCCCTCCCCTTCCCCGGCAGCCGGGGGAGCCGCCAGGCCCGGGCGTTGCACCGCCCGTTGCTTTATGGATGCGGAATCATAACACCTGCCGCAGGGCTGGCAAGGACCCTGGGCTTTCGGCAGGGGGTGCCCGCTTTCGTCGTCATGGCCGGTTTGACCCGGCCATGACGAAAAGCGAGCAACCTCAGTGACCGTGGCCCATCATGGCGCCCGGCCCCATCACCGGCAGCACCAGGCTGACGGTGCCACAGCTCTCGAAGGTCAGGGTCAGGGGCACGGTGTCGCCCTGCTTCAGGCCCTGCTTCAGGTCGATCAGCATCACATGCAGGCCGCCGGGCTTCAGGTCCACGCTGGCACCGGCGGGCACATCGATGGCGGGGATCTGGCGCATGCGCATCACGCCCTCGTCCATGATGTGGGTATGCAACTCGCCATGGTCGGCGGCCGGGGTGTCGGCCTTGACCAGGCGGTCGGCGGTCTTGCCGGTGATGGTCATGAAGGCGGCGCCGTTCTTGACCATGCCGGGGGTGGCGCGGACGAAGGCCTTGCTGACGGTGATGTCGGTGCAGGCCGGGGCGTCGGCCGGGGCCTGGGTTTGGGCCTGGGCGGGCAGGACGGACAGGGCCAGCAGGCCGGCGGCGGCGGTCAGGGTACGCAGGAACATGAACAGACTCCTCAAACGGCCACCGGGACCAGCGGCCCCAGGCGGGTGATGACGGCGAAACGGTCGGTGAGCACGGCCAGGAAGCCCTGGCCCACGCCCAGGCGGCGGACCCGCCGGGTCAGCCGCCGGGCCAGGGCCACCGGGGCGGGGCGCAGGGTGACGGCGGGGCTGGGCAAATCGCCATGCTCGGCCAGGGCGCGGACGATGGTCCAGGCGGCCTGTTCGTCGGCGGCTTGGACCACGGCCAGGGGGACCACGGCCAGGGGATCGGTGCCGGGATCGCAGGCCGGCTTGGCCACGGAC
>CAYOKN010000078.1:0-11390 GCA_964404545.1 uncultured Rhodospirillaceae bacterium
GGTGGTGTTCAAGGTGCCCACCGACAACCGCACCGACTTCATCAAGCGCATCGTCGGCCTGCCCGGCGACCGGGTGCAGGTGAAAGCGGGTCTGCTGCATATCAATGGCGAGCCGGTGCAGCGCGAGCGGGTCGAGGATTTCGTGGACCGCGACCGGCTGGGCAATGTGATCCGCGCCCCGCAATATGTGGAAACCCTGCCGGGCGGGGCGAAGCACCGCATCATCGAATATGATGGCGACAGCGGCCCGGTGGATAACACCCCGGAATATGTGGTTCCCGCCAACCACTATTTCATGATGGGCGACAACCGCGACAATTCCCAGGACAGCCGCTTCCCGGCCATGGTGGGCTTCGTGCCCTTCGAGAATCTGGTGGGCCGGGCCGAGATCCTGTTCTTCTCGTCGGACGGCTCCGCCGCCATCTGGCAGATCTGGAAGTGGCCCTTCGCCATCCGCTATGACCGCCTGCTGGATCGCGTGGACTGATGGCCCCTCGCGTCGAGCGCCTGTCCGCCGCCTTGGGGCATCGGTTCCAGAAACCTGAACTGCTGGACGAGGCGCTGACCCACAGCTCGGTGCTGGCCGACCGCAAGCGGCGGGGGCCGGGCGCCTATGAGCGTCTGGAATTCCTGGGCGGCCGGGTGCTGGGGCTGGTGGTGGCGGAACTGTTGTTCCAGCGTTTCCCTGACGAGCCCGAGGGCTCGCTGACCCGCCGCCTGGTTGCCCTGGTGCGCCGCGAGGCTCTGACCCGGGTGGCCGAGGAGATCGGCCTGGCCGCCTATCTGGACAGCCGGGGCGACGATGAAACCCCCACCATGCTGGCCGATGCCTGCGAAGCGGTGATCGCCGCGCTATATTTGGATGGCGGGCTTGAAGCCGCGGCGGGGTTCATCCGGCGCCATTGGGCGCCGCTGCTGCTGGAAACGCCGGTGCCGCCCAAGGACGCCAAGACCGCGCTGCAGGAATGGGCCCAGGGCCGGGGCCTGCCGCTGCCGGCCTACGAGACCGTCGGCAGCACCGGACCATCGCACAAGCCCACCTTCACCATGCGGGTGACCGTCAAGGGCTTCCCGCCGGTGGAAGGCACCGGCACCTCGAAACGCGCGGCTGAGCAGGCCGCTGCCGCCGCCATGCTGGCCAGCCAGGCCGGACAATAGGATGACCATGACCGAAGAGTTTCCCCAGGACGAGTTCGACTACGACAGCATCCCGCCCGAGGAGCAGCGTTGCGGCTTCATCGCCGTGGTGGGCGCGCCCAATGCGGGCAAGTCCACCCTGATCAACGCCATGGTGGGCGCCAAGGTCAGCATCGTCAGTCCCAAGGTGCAGACCACCCGCACCCGGGTGCTGGGCATTGCCATGGCCCAGGCCGCACAGATCGTGTTCATCGACACCCCCGGCATCTTCGAGCCCAAGCGCCGGCTCGAACGCGCCATGGTGGCGGCGGCCTGGACGGGCGCCGACGAGGCCGATCGGGTCATGCTGGTGGTGGACGCCCATCGCGGCTTTGACGACGATTCCCGCCGCATTGTCGAGCGGCTGCGGGAATATCGCCGCCCGGCGGTGCTGGTGCTGAACAAGGTGGACCTGGTCAAGCGCGAGCGCCTGTTGGCCCTGGCGGCCGAGATCACCCAGGCCGGCAGCTTCGAGCAGACCTTCATGATCAGCGCCGCCAAAGGCGACCATGTGGCCGATGTGCTGGGCTATCTGGCCGGCAGCGTGCCCCAGGGGGTGTGGCATTTCCCGCCGGACCAGCTGTCCGACCTTCCGCAGCGCATGCTGGCCTCAGAGATCACCCGCGAGAAGCTGTTCCTGCAACTGCATGAGGAACTGCCCTATTCGGTCACCGTGGAGACCGAGCAGTGGGAAGAGCGCGAAGACGGCTCGGCCCGTATCGACCAGACCATCTATGTGCTGCGCGAGAGCCAGAAGCCCATCGTGTTGGGCAAGGGCGGCCAACAGATCAAGCGCATTGGCGCCATGGCGCGCAAGGAGCTGGAAGAGCTGTTCGAGCGCCGCATCCATCTGTTCCTGTATGTGAAGGTGCGCGAGAACTGGACCGATGATCCGCACCGTTATCGGGAAATGGGCCTGGACTTCAACGCTTAAAGCGGGGCCATGGAAAGCTGGCCATGGAAAGCTGGAGTGACACCGCCGTCGTCCTCTCTGCTCGCAAGCATGGCGAGGGGTCGGCCGTGGTGTCGCTGCTGACCGCCAGCCATGGTCGCCATGCCGGCTATGTGCGCGGCGGGGCCTCCAAGGCGGGGCGGGCGGTGGCCCAGCCTGGCACCTTGGTCCAGGCCAGCTGGGGGGCGCGGCTGGACCAGCATTTGGGTCATCTGACCCTGGAACCGTTGGTGGCCCATGCCGCCTTGGTGATGCAGGATGCCGCGCGCCTGGCCTGCCTGAGCGCCGCCTGCGCCTTGGCGGACGCCGTCTTGCCCGAGCGCGAGCCCCATCCGGCGGCTTATGCCGGGCTGACCGCCTTGCTGGACTCCTTCGCCTCCGAGGCCTGGCCCACGGTCTATGTGCATTGGGAACTGGCCCTGCTGCGCGAGCTTGGCTTTGGCCTGAACCTGTCGTCCTGCGCCGCCACTGGCGTCACCCAAGACCTGGCCTGGGTCTCGCCCCGGACCGGCCGGGCCGTCTCGGCGGCGGTGGGCGAGCCGTGGCGTGACCGGCTGTTGCCCCTGCCGGCCTTCCTGGTGGCCGGCGGCGAAGGGCAGGGGGACGAACTTCTGGCCGCCTTGCGCCTGACCGGCCATTTCCTGGCCCGGCATGTGCTGGAGCCGCAGCGCCGGACCCTGCCCGAGGCCCGTGCCCGATTCATTGACCGGATCACTCCATCAGCTAGTATGTCGTGACCGGTAGAACCCCGAGGACTTGATGACCGAACCCACTCCCATCGGCGAGATCAGAGACACCCCCCTGGCCGAGGCGCTGGGCGAGCGGTATCTCGCCTATGCCATGAGCACCATCGTCTCGCGGTCGCTGCCCGATGTGCGCGACGGCCTGAAGCCGGTGCATCGCCGCCTGCTCTATGCCATGCAGCAGCTGAAGCTGGACCCGGCCTCGGGCTTCAAGAAATGCGCCCGCGTGGTGGGCGATGTGATCGGTAAGTACCACCCCCATGGCGATGTGGCGGTTTATGACGCCATGGTGCGCCTGGCCCAGGATTTCGCCGTGCGCTATCCCCTGGTGGAGGGGCAGGGTAATTTCGGCAATATCGACGGCGACAACGCCGCCGCCATGCGATACACCGAGGCCCGCCTGACGCCCGTGGCCATCGCCCTGATGGACGGGTTGGATCAGGATGCGGTGGACTTCCGGCCCAATTACGACGGCTCGGACGAGGAACCGGCGGTCATGCCGGCGGCCTTCCCGAACCTGTTGGCCAATGGCGCCGCCGGCATCGCCGTGGGCATGGCCACCAGCATCCCGCCGCATAATGCCGCCGAATTGTGCGACGGGCTGCTGACCCTGATCGACCGGCCCGAGGTGACCGTGGACGAGCTGGTGGAGCTGATCCCCGGCCCGGACTTTCCCACCGGCGGCATGCTGGTGGAAAGCCGCGAGGCGGTGCGCGAGGCCTATCGCACCGGGCGCGGGGCGTTCCGGCTGCGGGCGCGCTGGCATAAGGACAGCCTGTCGCACGGGCTGTACCAGATCATCATCTCGGAAATTCCCTATCAGGTGCAGAAATCGCGCCTGATCGAGAAGATCGCCGAGCTGATGGAGCAGAAGAAGCTGCCGCTGCTGGCGGACATCCGCGACGAGTCCACCGACGAGGTGCGTATCGTCCTTGAGCCCAAGAACCGCACGGTGGATCCGGACCTGCTGATGGAGCAGCTGTTCCGCCAGACCGACTTGGAAATCCGCTTTCCGCTGAACATGAACGTGCTGGATGGCCAACAGGTCCCGCGCGTCATGACCTTGAAGGAGGTGCTGCGCTCGTTCCTGGACCACCGCATGGAGGTGCTGGAGCGTCGAAGCCGCCACCGCCTGGCCAAGATCGACCACCGCCTGGAAGTGCTGGCCGGCTATCTGGTGGCCTATCTGAATCTGGACGAGGTGATCCGCATCATCCGCGAGGAGGACGAGCCCAAGCCGGCGCTGATGGCGGCTTTCTCGCTGACCGAGGTGCAGGCCGAAGCGATCCTGAACATGCGCTTGCGCTCCCTTCGCAAGCTCGAGGAAATGGAGATTCGCACCGAGCACGACAAGCTGTCGGCCGAGAAGGCGGGGCTCGAGGCCCTGCTGGCGTCCGAAGGCAAGCGTTGGAAGGCCATTGCCAAGGAAATCCAGGGCATCCGCAAGCAGTTCGGCCCGGACACCGCCCTGGGCAAGCGCCGCACCGAACTGGGCGAGGCGCCCTCGGCCGTGATCGTTCCGATCGAGGCCTTCATCGAGCGCGAGGACATCACCGTGGTGCTGTCCGAGAAGGGCTGGATCCGCGCGGTCAAGGGCAAGACCGACAATGCCGAGCAGTTCTCCTTCAAGGAGGGGGACTCCCTGCGCTTCCTGCTGCCCTGTTCCACCACGGACAAAATCCTGTTGTTCGCCACCAATGGCCGCTTTTACACCCTGGGCGGCGACAAGATCCCGCGTGGGCGTGGGCATGGCGAGCCGGTGCGGCTGCAGATCGACCTGCCCAATGACGCCGACATCGTGGCCATGCTGGCCTATCAGGGCGACAAGCGGCTGCTGGTGGCGTCCGACGCGGGCTATGGCTTCGCGGTCAAGGCCGAGGACGTGCTGGCCCAGACCCGCCAGGGCAAGCAGATCCTGAACGTCCCCGAGGGCGGCAAGGCCGTGTTCTGCCTGCCGCTGGACGGCGATGCCGTTGCGGTGCTGGGACAGAATCGCAAGCTCTTGGTGTTCAAGGCCGAGGAACTGCCCGAGATGGCTCGCGGGCGCGGCGTGATCTTGCAGAAATACCGGGACGGCGGCACCGCCGACATCAAGGTGTTCAACCTGGCCGACGGCTTGACCTGGAAGTCGGGCGAGCGGGTGCGGACGGAAAGCGACCTGACCGCCTGGCTGGCGCGCCGTGCCTCGGTGGGCCGCATGCCGCCGACTGGTTTCCCAAAAGCCAACAAGTTCACCTGACAGGTTCGAAAAGGCCGGCTTGCCCCTTGGGGTTTGCCGGCCGGCGTCCAAAATAAGGAAGAAATGCCGTCTCCCCCAGGGTGGCGGCGAGAACAGGGAAGGAATCGGACGTGGACGGACTTTCAAAGCTTGCCCATGCCCTGAGCCAAATCAGCCTTTGGACCGGGCGCTTCTTTTCCTGGTTCACGCTGGGCGTGGTGCTGGTGTGCTTCAGCGTCGTGGTGCTGCGCTATGTGTTCAACACCGGCTGGGTGTGGATGCAGGATCTCTATGTCTGGCTCAATGCGGTGATGTTCACCGGCGTGGCCGGCTATACCTTCCTGCGCGACGGCCATGTGCGGGTGGACATCTTCTATCGGGGCGCCTCGCGCCGGACCAAGGCCTGGGCCGACCTGATCGGCTTCTGGCTGTTCCTGGTGCCCTTCGTGGCCGTGGTGGTGATCTGGGGCTGGCCCTATGTAGAGCAGAGCTGGACCTATAACGAGGCTTCGCGCAATGCCGGAGGCCTGCCGGCGCTCTATCTGGTCAAGAGCTTCATCATCGTCTTCGCCGTGCTGGTGTTCATCCACGGCCTGGCGTTGGCGCTGCGCAGCATCCTGATCCTGAATGGGCGCGATGACCTTGTGCCGCCCACGATCCGCTACGAGGGGCATTGACCATGGATCCCGTCATCATTGGCGAGATCCTCGCCGTCATCATGTTCTTCGGCATCATCGGCGTGCTGTTGCTGGGCTATCCGGTGGCGTTCTCGCTTGCCGGAACCTCGCTGTTTTTCGGCTTGATCGGCTATTGGGTCGGCGCCTTCGATCCCAGCCACCTTGGCAGCCTGGCCTCGCGCTATATCGGCGTGATGATCAATGAGGTGCTGGTGGCGGTGCCGCTGTTCGTCTTCATGGGCGTGATGCTGGAACGCTCGAAGATCGCCGAACAGCTGCTGACCACCATGGGCCAGTTGTTCGGCAGCCTGCGCGGCGGGCTAGGCCTGTCGGTGGTGCTTGTGGGCGCCCTGCTGGCGGCCTCCACCGGCATCGTCGGCGCCACCGTGGTGACCATGGGCCTTCTGTCGCTGCCGGCCATGATGCGGGCGGGCTATGACCCCAAGCTGGCCACCGGCGTGATCTGCGCCTCGGGCACCCTGGGCCAGATCATCCCGCCGTCCACCGTGCTGATCTTCATGGGCGACATCCTGCAGGGCATCAACAGCCAGGTGCAGATGGAAAAGGGCAATTTCGCCCCCGAGCCGGTGTCCGTGGGCGACCTGTTCGCCGGCGCCTTCCTGCCCGGCATCGTGCTGGTGGTCCTGTATGCCGGCTGGGTGATCTTCAAGGCCATCACCCAGCCCAAGAGCTGCCCCGCCCTGGTGATGACCGAGGCCGAGCGGGCCGCCCTGGGCCGTCAGGTGTTGGTGGCGCTGCTGCCGCCGTTGCTGCTTATCATCGCCGTGCTGGGCTCGATCCTGGCGGGTATCGCCACTCCCACGGAATCCGCCTCGGTGGGCGCGGTGGGCGCCATCATCCTGTCCATTGTCCGCGGACGGTTCTCCTTCGATATCCTGCGCCAGGTCTGCCGAGCCACCTCCGAGATCAGTTGCATGGTGTTCGTGATCCTGTTCGGCGCCTCGGTGTTCTCGCTGGTGTTCCGCGTCATGGGCGGCGACCGGCTGGTGGAGGAGTTCCTGACCGGTCTGCCGGGCGGGGCGTTCACCGCCATGCTGGTGGTGATGCTGATCATGTTCGTGCTGGGCTTCATCCTGGACACCTTCGAGATCATCTTCATCGTGATCCCGATCACCGCGCCGGTGCTGCTGGCCCTGGACCTGGACCCGGTGTGGTTTGGCGTGATGGTGGGCGTGAACCTGCAGACCAGCTTCCTGACGCCGCCTTTCGGCTTTTCGCTGTTCTATCTGCGCGGCGTCGCGCCGCCGTCCATTTCCACGGGCACCATCTATAAGGGCGCCATTCCCTTCGTCGCCCTGCAGATTGTCGCCATCGCCATCCTGTGGGTTTTCCCGGAACTGGCCACCTGGCTGCCCGAGGTGTTCTTCGGGTAGTCGTTCAAAAGAAAAGCCCCGCGTCCGGCGCTGTGCCAGACGCGGGGCTTTCCTTGAGCGCGACCGCTTAGATGTATTTGAAGGCCAGCTCGCGGGCCTGCAGATACTGCAGGTCGGTGAGCTTGGTGTAGCCCTTCATGGTGTTCCGCGCCTTCACATAGGACTCGATGACCTTCTTGGTCATGGGGTCGCCCTTGTCGCGCAGCTCGGTCAGAAGTTCACCGGCGGCGTTGCCGGCGGCCACCAGGACTTCCTCGGGGAACCGCTTGATCTGCACGCCGTGCTTGTTCACCAGCACATCCAGCGCCAGGGCGTTGTTGGCAGTGAAGTCGGCCAGGGACTGCTCGTATTCCGCCTGAGCGGCATAGCGCAGGATGGCCTGCAGGTCCTTGGGCAGCTCGGTCAGCTTGGACTTGTTGATGGCCACTTCAAGGGCCAGACCGGGCTCGATCACGCTGGGGAAATAGTAGTTCTTGGCCACCTGGTAGAAACCGAAGGGCAGGTCGTTCATGGGCCCCACGAACTCGGCGGCATCCAGCGCGCCCGACTGCATGGCGGCAAAGATCTCGCCCAGGGGCAGATTGACCACGGTGGCGCCCAGACGCTGCCACACCTGGCCGCCCAGGCCCGGGGGGCGGAACTTCAGGCCCTTGATGTCGGCGACCGAATTGATCTCCTTGCGGAACCAGCCGCCAGCCTGGCAGCCGGTCTGGGCCGCCATATAGGCCTGGATGCCGAACTGGTCATAGACCTCGTTATAAAGCTGCTGGCCGCCCATATAGTGCATCCAGCCGGCCTGTTCATGGGCCATCAGGCCATAGGGGACGCCGGTGAAGAAGGACAGCGCCTGGCTCTTGCCCTGCCAGTAATAGGCGGCGCCATGGCTGATCTCGGCGCCGCCGCGGATCACCGCGTCCAGCGACTCGAAGGGCGGAACCAGTTCTCCGGCGGCATAGACCTTGATGGTCAGGCGCCCGCCCGACAGCTCATTGACCTTGTCCGCATAACGTTGCGCCGCCTGGCCAAGACCGGGGGAGTTCTTGGGCCAGGTGGTGACCATGCGCCATTCGATCTTGCCTTGGGCAATGGCAGGGGCCGGCAGAGTGGCGGCGGCAGCGACGGCGCCCGCCGCGGTGCCGGTGAGAAACTCACGACGTTTCATTATTTTTTCCTCCCACGGATTATTATGCCTGAAGACTCTGGCAAATTATCAGTGGGGAGGCAACCAGCCCTTCGCAAGGGTTATTGCAGGCGCTCAGTCGAATTTAAGTTCTGACCACCCGCCGTTACCAAAGGCCTCCAGCGGCTGGAACCGCTTCTTGTAGGCCATCTTGTTGCTCTCGGCGATCCAGTAGCCCAGATACACATAGGGCAGGCCTAAACGGCGCGCTTCCTCGATCAGCCACAAAATCACATAGGTGCCGAAGCTGCGGCTGGCATGTTCGGGGTCATAGAAGGAATAGACCGCCGACAGCCCGTCGCTCATATGGTCGGTCAGGACAGCGGCGCGCAGGGTACCGTCCTTATCGCGAAATTCGACGATGAATGTCTCGATGGGGCTGTCCTCGACCATGGACCGGTAGTCGTAGAAGCCCATCAAGGCCATGTCGCCGCCGGAATGGCGGGCATCCTGATAGCGCGAGAACAGGCGGTACTGCTCGGCGGTGGCGCGCGGGGGCACCTGGTGCGCGGTCAGGTCGCCATTGGCCTTGAACAGCTTGCGCATGGTGCGCCCGGCATCGAACCGGTCCACCACGATACGCACCGGGATGCAGGCGGTGCAGCCGGGGCAGGCGGGGGTATAGGCGATGGAATGGCTGCGGCGGAACCCGGCCCTCGACAAGGCTTCATGCAGCACATCGGCGTCGGGTCCGGTCAGCTCGGTCACGATCTTGCGTTCCAGGCGGCCGGGAATATAGGGACAGGGCAGGGGGGCCGTCGTGAAAAAGAAATGCGGCCGTTTCAGGGGAATGTGATCCATGGCACCGTCGTTCTGGGTTCCTGCCGTGTGACATGGGGCCGGCTGCAGCGGCCCTCCACCCCGTCAATATGGTGGCTGTTGCGCCTACCACCAGCGTCTGTGCTTCCGCAAAAAGGTTTTGCGGAAAAGGCGTCAGACGCGGTCGCGCACCACAACCGTGCCAGCCAGCCAGTCATGCACGGTTCGGCGCCGGGGATTGAACAGCGCCACCAGCAGGATCAGCGAGCCGGTAAAGGCTATGGAAGCATAAAACGAGATGGAGTTCACCAGGGCTTGCGGCAAGGTCGGCCCGCCGCCGGCCAGGCTGATCACGCGCACGCCCATCAGGCGCTGGCCCAGGGTGGCGGCCCCGGGACTGGACAGCAACAGGCTGTGATAGGCGATGGGCAGGGCGGCCAGGGCCAGGGCCTGCAGCGGTGCCAGCAGCCCCAGGGTCATCACCGCCAGCAGGCCGGTGGCCAGCCAGATCAGGCCGGCGGCCAGCAACAGGATGCAGGCATCCACGGCATAAGCCAGGATGCGGCGCGCCGTGATCCCTTCATAGAAGCGGCCCTGCAGGTAAGGATCGGGCACGGAGGCGGGGATGGGAAGATCGGTCACGGCGACGGCGGCTCCTGGTTGCTGGGGATGCCGCCCGGCCGCCGAGGGATCAGCGGGCCGGGCTGGTGGCCTTGGGCATCTCGACGACCGGAGGAGCCGCGCCGGCGGGTGATCTAGAAGCCGGCGCGGCACCGGAAGCGCCACCCTCTTCTGTTTTGGGTGCTGGCTGGTTCTCTCTCAAGAGCACGATGCTGATGCGCCGGTTGCGTGGCGCTTTGGGGTCATCCACCACCAGCGGTTCGGTATCGGCGCGGCCGATCACACGCTCGATGCGGCCCTCGGGCACGCCCGACATCAACAAGGCCCGTCGGCTGGCCAGCGCACGTTCCGCCGACAATTCCCAGTTACCGTAATTGTTCTGGCTGTTGGCGAAGGGGATGGAGTCGGTGTGGCCCGAAATGGCGATCTTCTGCGGGGTCTGGGTGACCACCCGGCTGACCAGGTCCAGCAGCGCCCGGGTATGGCCATACATATTGGCCGAGCCCAGCGGGAACATGGCCAGGCCGTCCTGGTCCACGATTTGGATGCGCAGGCCTTCGGGCGTATTGTCCACCAGGAGCGAGTCCGCCAGCTTGGCCAGTTCCGGGATGGAGCCCACGGCCTGCATCAGGGCTTCCTTGGCCTTCTGGAATTGCTGGTCCTCGCGCTCGGCCATGGCCTCGACGAACTGATCCTCGGACAGGCCTTCCTTGGGGTCGGTCAGGTCCTCGCCGCCCGAGCCGATGGTGGGCGGCGGCAGGGTCAGGTTGAAGCTGGGGCGGTTGGCGCGGACTTCCTGCGCGCCTTCCTCGCCCACCACCTTGCCGCCCAGCATGCCGCCGGCGCCCGAAGCCGCTTTGGAGACGGCGGTGGGGGCGAAATAGTCGGCAATGCCCTGTAACTGCTCCTCGGTGACCGCGTTCAGCAGCCACAGCAGCAGGAAGAAGGCCATCATGGCGGTCACGAAGTCGGCATAAGCCACCTTCCAGGCACCGCCATGGTGGCCATGGCCGCCCTTCTTGACCCGCTTGATGATGATGGGCTGTTGGCCGCGCTCTGCCATCGCTCTCTCGGATGCCGGATCTTATTCAGGCGGCAGGTTGGTGACCGTTTCTTCCAGTTCCTGGAAGCTCGGTCGCATATGCGGGGATAGGATCTTGCGCCCGAACTCGATGGACACCTGCGGCGCATAGCCCTGCATGTGGGCCAGCAGCGACGCCTTGATGCAGTTCAGATATTCGGATTCGGTGTGATAGATGCCTTCCAGCGCCTTGCCGATGGGGGCGATGAAGCCATAGGACATCAGCACGCCGATGAAAGTACCCACCAGCGCCGCGCCGATCAGGTGGCCCAGCACCTCGGGCGGCTCGGTGATCGAGCCCATGGTGTGAATCACGCCCAGCACGGCGGCCACGATGCCCAGCGCCGGCATGGCGTCCGCCACGGCGGTAATGCCGCTGGAAATCTGGATCATCTCGTGATGGTGCGCTTCGATCTCGGCGTCCACGATGGCTTCCAGTTCATGGGCGTTATTGGTGCCCAGGGTCAGAAGCCTGAGATAGTCGCACAGGAATTCGCGGCTGTGATGATCGTTGATGAAGCGGGGAAAACGCTGGAACAGCGGGCTTTCATCGGGCTTTTCCACATGGCTTTCCAGGGCCAGGTCGCCC
>CAYOKN010000079.1:0-11204 GCA_964404545.1 uncultured Rhodospirillaceae bacterium
CCCTGACTCTCAAGCCCTGAGGGTGTGACCGATGTATCTTGACTATTACCAGATGTCCGACGAGCCCTTTCGGGTCACCCCGGACCCCAGTTTCCTCTATCTGGCCGAACAGTACCGCGAGGCGCTGGCCGCCATCGTCTATGGCATCACCGCCCGCAAGGGCTTTGTCTGCATCACCGGCGAGGTGGGGGTGGGCAAGACCACCATCCTGCGTTCCTATCTGGAAAGCTCGGACCGCAAGGGCATGCGGTTCGTCTATGTGTTCAATCCGAACCTGGGCTTTCCCACCCTGGTGCGCATGATCCTGCGCGAGCTGGGCCTGCCCTTCGACAAGGAAGAGCCGGTCACCCAGTTGGTGGAGCGGCTGCATGAAGAGCTGATCCGCGCCTGGCGGGCGGGCGAGACGGTGGTGCTGTTCATCGACGAGGCCCACAATATGCCGGTGGAGACCTTGGAGAGCATGCGCATGCTGTCCAATCTGGAAACCACCACCGACAAGCTGCTGCAGATCGTCCTGGTGGGCCAGCCCGAACTGGAGGCCAAGCTGGCCAGCCATGAATTGCGGCAGCTGAATTCCCGCATCGCCGTGCGCGCGAAGCTGGGGCCCCTGACCAGGAAGGACAGCCTGGCCTATGTGCGCCACCGCCTGCACCGGGTGGCTCTGGACAGCCGGCCGGTGTTCACCGACAAGGCGCTGGACATGCTGGTGACCGAGGCCCGGGGCATCCCGCGCACCATCAACATCCTGTGCGACAATGCGCTGATCACCGGCTTCGGTTACCAGAAGCGCCCCGTGGGCCCGGCCATTGTGCGCGAGGTGATCGCCGACTCCCAGGGGCGCCATCCGCATCTGGGCTGGCCGGCGGTGACGGCGGCCACCTTGGTGGCGCTGCTGGGGGCGGGCACCGCCTATGTCAGCCTGTTCGGCATGCCCTTCGACCCGCGCAACCCGGCCCGGGTGACCGACAGCCTGCCGCGCACCGCCCCGGCCGATCCGGGCCCGCAGATCGCCATGGCCGACGGCGGTCCCGAATGGGCCGCCGACCTGCTGCAACGCCTGACCATCGACCAGGCGGACGGGCCGGCCAATGCCCCACAGCCGGACCCGGAGCCGGAGCCTGCCCCTGCGCCCGTGGCATCGCCACCGTCCCAGCCGGTCGTGGTGGCGGCAAAGCCGCCGCCCGCCGAGCCGGTGCCGGTGCGCACCGTGGCGCGGATACAACTGCCGGCCGCCGGCGGCGCCAAGGGCGACATGCTGGGCCGCGTGGTGGTGCCGGGCGATACCCTGCTGGGCCTGATCCGCGACGTCTATGGCGAGGCCGATCCGCGCCTGATCGATCGGGTGATGACCTCGAACCCCGGCATCAGCAATCCCAACCTGCTCTATGTGGGCCAGGTGGTGATGTTCCCGCAAAGCCAGCCGGCCTTGCCGCCGGCTTCCCCGCAATGAGCGAGGCCCGCCAATGAGCAAACTCTATGAAGCCCTGCAGAACGCCAAAGCCGGCGAGGCCGTCCGTCCCCACGTCGCCGCCGGCGCCCTGACCGGCGGCGACGTGGGCGAGTTGCTGCCGCTGCTGCAGGCCATCGAGCAGCAACTGCCCGGGCCCGCCCGCATCGTCATGCTGGCCGCCGCCTCGCCCAAGGCCGGCACCAGCACCGTGGCCGGCCGGCTGGCCCGGGTGGCGGCCTATTCGCTGGGCCGCTCGACCCTGCTGATGACCACCGCCTTGCCCCCCGCCAGTCCCCGGGCCCGCCCCGGCCAGGTGGCGGACGGTCGGCTGCAGGTTCGTGCCCTGGTGGACCAGACCGCAGGCGCGCCGCTGAATCCCGACGCCCTGCGGGCCAACTGGGACCGACTGCGCCAGGATTACGACTTGGTGGTGGTGGACGCTCCGCCTGCCACCAGCGCCCTGGCCCGCGCCGTCGCCCCCACCGTGGACGGCGTGGTGCTGGTGCTGGAAGCTGCCCGCACTCCGGTCACCGCCGCCGCCGCTGCCCGCGACTCCTTGCAAACCGCCGGCGCCCGCCTGCTGGGCATGGTGATGAACAAGGTCAAGGGATAGGGGGAGCCGGCCTGGCTGCGGCTGTTCGGGATTTCCCGCTAACGTCCCTCTTCCGCCACCTGCGGGGCGTCGGCATGGCCGCGCAGCAGGTCGCCGGCCAGAATGCCCGCCAGCACGCCCAGGAACAGGGCCAGGGCGCCCACCGCCACGCGCAGGGGGCCGCGTCTCATTGCGCCGCCTGAGCCTGGGACGCGGGCTGGCCAGCTTCGCCCAGGGCGACGCCGTCCACCCGGAAGCTGTCATACCATTCCGCCAACACCAGCACCGACCACAGCCGGGCGGTGTGGTCCGCGCGGCCTTCGCGGTGTTCCTGCAGCAGCCGCAGGCAGCAGTCGGCGGACAGGATGCCGTCCGCGAACAGGCGGGACTCCAGGCATTGCTCTTGCAGCAGATCCCCCAGTTCGCCCTTCAGCCAGCGGGTCAGCAGCGGCGGCTGGTCCAACTGGGCGGCGGGCTCGCCCGGCACCTCGGACAGGGCCCGGCCCAGCAGGCCGGTCTGGCGGCCCAGCCCGGCACGGATGCGGCCGGGGATGGCCACCGCATATTCCACCAGCTGGTGGTCCAGGAAGGGGGCGCGCACTTGGACGCCGTGGGCCATGGCCATCTTGTCCAGCCGCATCAGCACCCGCTCGGGCAGGCGCATGCGCAGGTCCACATAGCTCATGGTGGCCAGGCTGTCGTTCCACAGCGGCTTGGGGATTTCCTCGAGCATGCGGGTGGCGGCGCCATGGCCGGGGCGGCGGGCCAGTTCCTGGGCCAGGGCTGGCGCCAGCAGGCCGCCCGCCTCGGCCGGCGGCCACAAGGTCTCCAGCGACTGGTACATGGGCTCGCCCTCGCAGGCCCGGCGCAGGATCTCGGGGCTGGGCGCATGGCCGGACAGCCGCATCAGCGCCGCTGACAGCCGCTTCAGCGAACCGGGCAGGCGCCGCTGCAGCCGCCACCAGCCGGCCATGCGGCGATAGCGGTCGTAATGGGGATGGCCCAGCAGCAGCTCGGCCGCCCCGTCGGCGGACAGGGCCACGATCATGCCATTGTCGCGGAACCAGCGGGCGGTCCACCAGGCCGGCACCGCGTCGGGGTCGGCCACCGGCTCGTCCAGGTGACGCACATAGTCGGGCAGCAGGGCAGCGGCCTGGGTCTGGGACACCGGCACCTCGGCCAGCGGTGCGGCCACCCCGCGCGCCGCCGCGCGGGCGGCGGCCAGCCGCAGGTCCTCGCCGGGGGCCTGGGGGTCCACCACCACGGCGGCATCCACCGAGCGGCCCAGAAGGCGGCTCATCATGGTCAGCACCGCCGAGGATTCCAGCCCGCCGTCCAGCACCGCGCCGAACCGGGAATCAACCATCAGCCGGTCGGCCACGGCGGATTCCAGCAGCACCCGCAGATTGGCCGCATGGCGTTCGGCCGACAGGCTGCGGACCGCATGCAGCTTGCGTTCCTCGCGGCAGGGGGTCCACCAGGGGATGGTGCGCAGATGGCCCTGGCGTTCGACGATCACCATTTCCCCCGGCCCCAGCTTGCGCACGCCGTCGAACAGGGTCAGCGGCGGCATCACGAAGCCATAGGTCAGATATTGCGCCAGGGCATCGGGCTGGATGCGCCGGGGCAGGTCGGGGCCGCTCAGCAGGGCCTTGATCTCGGAGGCGAAATAGACGCCGTTGCCCTGGCGCAGATAGTAGAGCGGCTTCTTGCCCAGCCGGTCGCGGGCCAGGATCAGCCGGCCCAGCCGGTCATCCCACAGGGCGATGGCGAAGATGCCGTGCAACTGGTCAAGGAAGGACAGGCCGTATTGTTCATAGGAATGGATCACCACCTCGGCGTCCGAGCGCGAGCGGAACAGATGGCCTTCCAGTTCGAGGGAGTGGCGCAGGGCACGGTGGTTGTAGATGGCGCCATCGAAGGCCAGCCAGATGTCGCCGGTCTCGTTGCTCATGGGCAGGGCGGCGGCGTCGGAATGGTCCACGCAGGCCAGCCGCCGGCAGGCCAGGGCGGCCTTGCCGTTCACCGTGCGGCGCAGGCCCGCCTGGTCCGGGCCCCGGTGGCTCAGATGCGCGCTCATGCGGTCCACCAGCCGCGCATCCGCTCGCGATCGGCCCAAACCGATCATGCCCACCAGTCCGCCCATGACCGTCCTCCCACCGGAGCTTATCGTTCAGGGAGATTTCGGCATTCTGGCCGGCCAGCGGCAATCCCTTCACCCGAGGTAGCGCATTGGCCGGAAGCGTCAGGAACCGGGGCGTTCGGGGAGGGGCGGGGGCGTCCGGGTTACCACTGCCCGATGGGGGCGAGAAAACTCAGGAATTCGTCGGCCACGCGATCCCAGGAAAACCGCTGAGCATGGGCGCGGCAGACCGCCGGGTCTATGTCCAAGGCCTTCAGGGCCGCCGCCTTCAGGTCATGGTCCAGCACGCCGGCCTGACTGCCGTCCAGCACGTCCAGGGGACCCGAGACCGGGAAGGCGGCCACCGGCACGCCCGAGGCCAGGGCTTCCAGCATCACCAGCCCGAAGGTGTCGGTGCGGCTGGGGAAGACGAACACATCGGCGGCGGCGAAGAAGCGGGCCAGTTGCTGGTCGCCTTGGGCCTGCACGAAATGCGCCTGGGGATAGCGCGCCATCAGCTGGTCGCGGCTGGGGCCGCTGCCCACCACTACCTTGCTGCCCGGCAGGTCCAGGTCCAGGAAGGCGGGCAGGTTCTTCTCGACCGTCACCCGGCCCACATACATGAACAGCGGCCGGGGCAGGTCGAAGGCGTCCTTGGGCTGCGGGTGGAACAGCTCGGTGTCCACTCCGTGCGACCAATGCCGCAGATTGCGGAACTTCCAATGCTCCAACTCGCGGAACACATTGGGGCTGGGCACCATCACCGCGCTGGAGGGGGCGTGGAAGTCGCGGATGATGCCATAGAGCCAGGACAGCGGCAGGTGGGTGCGGGCCTGGATATATTCCGGGAATTTGGTGTGGTAGGCGGTGGTGAAGGGATGGCCCTTCTTGCGGCAATAGGCGCGCGCGGCCCGGCCCAGCGGGCCTTCGGTGGCGACATGCACCGCCTCGGGCCGGAACTCGTCCAGCAGGCGCCGCACCTTGCTTCCCGGCAGCAGCGCCAGCGGGATCTGCGGATAGCTGGGGCAGGGGATGCAGCGGAACTGGCCCGGCTCGATGATCAGGAGCTGGTGCCCCGCCTTCTCCAGCCGCTCCACAAGGGTGCCGAGCACCCGGACCACGCCGTTCTCCTGCGGATACCAGGCGTCGGTCACGATGGCGATGCGCATGCTGGCGGCCCCTCTCTTGCCCCGATGAACGGCGTTTTTGTTCTCGGTCGTCGGCGGTCCGGCAGCAAGTGACAAGCTGGTGAAATCGCGCTTTCCCCTAGCCAAACGGCAGGGGCGCACGCACACTTTGGGCTATGAACCTGACCGCGATTCTGTTCCTGCTGGGCATCCTGGCGCTGGCGCTGCTGGCCTGGGCCATGGCGGCGTTGCGTGCGGCTCGCCGGCGCTCGGCCGAGCGCGAGCGCGACCGCCTGTTCGAGCTGTCGCCGGACCTGATCTTCATGCTGGATGCGCGCGGTTGCTTCCGCCGGGTCAGCCCGGCGGCACGCGAGTCCATGGCCTTCGAGCCGCAAAGCCTGCTGGGCCGGCCCTTCACCGATCTGGTGCATCCCGAGGACCGCGAGGCGGCGCGTGCCGCCTTCGAGGTGCTGATGACCGGCAAGCTGTTGAAGGACTTCCAGCTGCGCATCCTGCGCGGCGACGGCCAGGTGGTGTGGTTGTCCTGGTCGGCGGCCATGGAGGATGCGCTGATCTATGTGATCGCCCGCGACATCACCCTGCGCCGCCGCGCCGAGGAAGCCATGCGGGATTCCGAGGCCCGGCTGCGGGAGTCCGAGGAACGTCTGCGCGCCATCTTCGAGGCGGTGGTGGACGCGGTCATCATCATCGACCCGTCGGGCCGCATCGAGAGCGTCAACTCCGCCGCCGAGCGCATCTTCGGCTGGCGCTCCTCCGAGATGATCGGGCGCGACGTCTCCATGCTGATGCCGCCGCCCGACCGCGACCTGCATCATCGCTATCTGGCCAATTACATGGCCGGCCGCCAGCCGCGCATCATGGGGCGCAACCGCGAGGCGGTGGGCGTCACCCGCGACGGCCGCGAATTCCCCATCGACCTGACCGTCAGCGAGGTGCGAGTGGGCGGGCACCGCCTGTTCACCGGGGTGATCCGCGACGCCACTGAACGCAAGCGGGTATCGCGCATGAAGTCGGACTTCGTGGCCACCGTCAGCCACGAGCTGCGCACGCCGCTGACCGCCATTCGGGGGTCGCTGGGGCTGGTGGCGGGCGGGCTGGCCGGACCGCTGCCCGACAAGGCGGCCGAGCTGATCTCCATCGCCCACAAGAATTCCGAGCGGCTGGTGCTGTTGGTCAACGACATCCTGGACATGGAGAAGATCGAATCCGGCAGCATGGAATTCCGGCTGCAGGAAATGGACCTGGTGCGGCTGGTGGAACAGGCGGTGGAGGCCAACCACCCCTATGCCGAGCAGTTCGGCGCCGCCATCGCCCTGAAGCTGGACGTGGATATGGCGCCGGTGCAGGCCGACCCGGACCGGCTGATGCAGGTGCTGGGCAATCTGCTGTCCAATGCCTGCAAGTTCTCGCCCCGCGGCGGCCTGGTGGAATTGCGCCTGCGCCGCGAGGGCAAGGCCGCCCGGATCGAGGTGGCGGACCAGGGGCCGGGCATCCCCGAGGACTTCCGCCCGCGCATGTTCGAGCGGTTCGCCCAGGCCGACACCTCGGATGCCCGCAAGCGCGGCGGCACCGGGCTGGGGCTGTCCATCTGCAAGGCCATCGTCGAACGCCTGGGCGGCGAGATCGGCTTTTCCTGCCCGCCCCAGGGCGGCACCGTCTTTCATGTGCGCCTTCCCCTGGTGCGGCCCGATTGAGCCCGCCAAGGCCCAGAGCGGCGCGCTCTAGCCTGATCCCCGACATGTTTGTTATGATTTCCACCGCGGTTTTGGGGGATTGTTCCAAAGGTCATGTCGGCGGCTGAGCTCCAGCGCGTCCTTCTGGTGGAGGACGACCCGGATATTCAGGTCATCGCCCGGTTCTCGCTCGAGACCCTGGGCGGCATTGCCGTGCAGGTCTGCGGATCGGGGCAGGAGGGGCTGGCGGCCGCCCGGGACTGGCAGCCCGACCTGATCGCGCTGGATGTGATGATGCCCGGCATGGACGGGCCCACCACCTTGGCCCAGCTGCGCAAGGCCCCGAAGACCGCCCATATTCCGGTGGTCTTCGTCACCGCCCGGGTGCAGAACCAGGACCTTGCCGCCTATTTGGCCATGGGGGCGGTGGGAGTGATCAGCAAACCATTTGACCCGGTCGGCTTGCCCGGCCAGCTGCGGGGCCTGTGGACGGCCTGGAAACAAGGGAAGGCATGAGGCAGATGACGACGGACAGACTGGCGGCCCTGGTGGAGCATTATGTGGGCAGCACCCGCGAGAAGGCGGCTGCCTGCTCGACCGCCGTTCATGCCCTGGCCACGTCCAACTGGGCCGACGCCGATGCCCTGGCCGAGCTGTTCGCCCAGGTGCATCAGCTGTCGGGCTCCGGCGGTTCCATGGGCTATCCGGAACTGGGCAGCACCGCCGCCGCGCTGGAGGTGCTGCTGCGCCCCGCCGCCGACGAGGGTGAGCCGGTGGGTGACGAGGTGCGCGCCCAGGTGCAGGCCCTGGTGGCCTATCTGGAGCGCCTGGCCGAAGCCATGCGGCCCGAGCAGTCGCAGATGCTGGCCCAGGTGGATCTGGGCTTCATGGGGCTGGGCGGAGCCCGCCGCGTGGTGCTGATGGATGGACTGGCCGAGGACGACCGGGCCGAGCTGACCCAGCAGCTGACCAGCCACGGCTTCGTGCCCCAGCCCTATGTCGGGTCCTATCAGGAAGACACCGTGGGCATCGTGGTGGACGCCACCGAGCGGTCACTGGAGCCTGGCGTCTATCCGGCGCCGCTGGTGGTGATCTCGGGCCGCCGCGACCTGGGCGCCCGGGTCGAGGCCTTTCGCGCCGGCGCCGTGGCCTATCTGTGCAAGCCGGTGGACCCCGGCCTGCTGCTGGATGCCCTGGACCGCCTGCGCGGCGAGTACGAGCCCGAGCCGGCCCGCGTGCTGATCGTGGAGTCCGACCTGCATCTGGCCGAATTCTATGCCTATGTGCTGGCGCGCCAGAATGTGCTGACCGACATCCTGGCCGAGCCCGACCATCTGCTGCGCCGCATGGACGAGTTCCGGCCCGACCTGGTGCTGATGGAGCAGGACCTGCCGGTCTATAGCGGCCTGGAACTGGCCGGTGCGCTGCGCCAGATCGCCAAATATGACAGCGTGCCCATCGTCTTCCTGTCGCGTGAGGCACGCCTGGATTCGCGTTCCGAAGCCCTGGCCTCGGGCGGCGACGACGTGCTGTTCAAGCCCATCCAGCCAGACTATCTGGTGGGCTCGGTGCTGGGCCGGGTGCGCCGCTCGCGCACGCTCAGGGCGCTGATGACCCGGGACGCCTTGACCGGCATTCCCGCCCATGGCGCCCTGATGGTGGAGCTGGACCGCGAACTGGGCCGCGCCCGGCGCACCCTGCAGCCGCTGGCCCTGGCCATGATCCATATCGAAGGGTTGAAGGAGATCAACCGGGTGCACGGCCATGCCTTCGGCGACCGGGTGATCCAGGGCCTGGCCCGCCTGCTGAAGCAGCGCCTGCGCCAGGTGGACGCCGTGGGCCGCCTGGGCGGCGGCAGCTTCGGCGTGATCCTGACCAACTCCGGCCAGCAGGAAGCCGAACTGGTGATGGAGCAGATCAAGGATGCCTTCCGCCAGCTGCGCTGGCGCGTGCCGGGCAATGGCGAGATCGGCGCCGATATCACCTCGGGCGTGGCCTGCTATCCCGAACTGACTGACCTGAAATCCCTGCGCCTGGCCGCCGACCACGCCCTGCACCAGGCCCGCTACGGCAAGCCGCAGGACGCGGTGGGGGCTTAAGGGCCCTCACCCTCCCTGCTGACGCGGGTCCCCTCTCTCGCCCGCTTGCGGGAGAGGGGCTGGGGTGAGGGCGCGCCGAAGGCGCCCTATCGCTTGACCCCCCACCAGGTGAAGGGCGCCAGCATCTGGCTCCAATACCCCTCCCAGAACTGCCGGCTGGCGTCGGCCCAGGGACGGCGCAGGTCGCCGACGGGAAGATAGACGGTGTGGGTGAATATGCGCATGGGGGGCTTCCTCGGCTTGTGGAGGCACAACCCTGCGCTGCTCCGGTGGCGGGCGGCAATCCCGGCAGGCGGGTTAGGCATAAGGGGGCAGGGCAGGCTTGACCCCATCCATTAGCCTGTCCATAAATCGCCCATGCTTGGGAAACTCGTCGTCGCATTGCTGTTGATCGCCGCCGCCTGGTTCGGCCTGACCTGGATCGCCCGGTCGGGCAAGCGCCAGGCCAAGGCCCGCCGCCAGATCGAGGAAGCGGCCGCCGCCGCCGTGCGCCGCCAGACCGGCGCGCCGCCGCCGGCCCCGGTTTCGGACATGGTGGCCTGCCCCGCCTGCGGCACCTACCAGGAAGCCGGCAGTCCGAAGCGCTGTGACCGCACGGACTGCCCCTATCCTTCTGCCTGACAGGCCTGGTTGCGTCCGCCCGCCTTGGCCCGATACAGGGATTCGTCGGCGCGGTGCAGCAGGCTGTCCATTCCGTCCTCGGGGCGCAAGGTGGCCACGCCGGCACTGACCGTGTGCTGCTTGCCGGTCTGGAAGGGGTGGCTCTGAACCTGTTCGCGGATGCGGTCGGCCAGGGCCAGAGCCTGGTCGCCGGTGGTTTCCGGGCACAGTACCAGGAATTCTTCGCCGCCCCAGCGTCCCACCACATCCTCGCCGCGCACGGCCGCGCGCGCCACCTGGGCGAAGTCCACCAGCACGGCATCGCCCGCCAGATGGCCCAACTCATCATTGATGCGTTTGAAGTGGTCGAGGTCCAGAAGGATCACCGACAGGGGCCGGTTATAGCGCCGGGCCCGGTCGATCTCGCGTCCAAACTGGTTGTTCAATTCGGCGCGGTTGTAGAGGTTGGTCAGGATGTCGGTCTCGGACTTCACCCGCAAAAGCCGGTTGGCATGCTGCAGTTTCCGGATCCAGAACAGATTGGTGGCCAGAATCAGCGCGAACACCGCCACGATCTTGGCGATCAGTGCATAGTCCATGGCGGTCTCGACCCGGATCGACACATGGCGGTTAACGATCTGGCCGCGCTCGGCGGGGCCGATGGTGGCGATGCCCTTGTTCAGGATGTCGCGCAGCGGAGCCAGGTCCTTGGAAACGCCGACGCGCAGGCGGTTCTCATAGCCCTGGACCTGACCCGCGATCTTCAGGTTGAACCAGCCCTCGCTCTTGATGGTGTGGGCGGCGACGGTCCGCGAGCGCATGGTCATATGCGCCTTGCGCTCGGTCACCAGGGCCAGCGCCTCGGCCTCGGTGTCGGTGGTGACGATGGACAGGTTGGGATAGTCCCGCCGCACCCGCTCCTCGATGGAGGTGCCGCGCGGCAAGGCCATCACCTCGCCTTGCAGGGTGCCCAGGTCGATGACGAAGGGGTGCTCTTCGCGGGTGATGATCACATTCACGTCGGTGAACAGCGGGTCGGTGAAGGTCAGCCACTGTTCGCGCTTGGGCGTTTGGTTCAGGAAACTCAGAAGCCGGCAGCGCCCCTGCTTGGAAAAGGCGATGCTTTCGTCCCAGTCCCGGGTCGGCACCAGGACCAGCGGCACGCCGGCCCGCTCGGCGCCCAGCCGCAGCAGGTCGGCGCCGATGCCCACATGCTCGCCCTTGGACGTCACCACCTCGAACGGTTCCCAGTCGGGATCGGCGCAATAGGGGACGGGGCCAAGGTCGCGCAGGAAGGTGCGCTCGGCGTCGGTCAGGGGAACTGACGCCTGCCCCGGGGCCGGGTGCAGCAACAAGAACAGGCCGGCCAAGGCCACCAGCAGACGGACCCGGTAACTCAATCGGTCTCTCCAATGCTCCGCAGCCGCAGGATAGCCCAGAGTCCGCGGGCCGGCTAGGGGGCGTCCCCCCGCTTGACCCGCCCCTATCCGGCGGTTAGCTTGGCGCCTTCCTAAGGTCCA
>CAYOKN010000080.1:0-11192 GCA_964404545.1 uncultured Rhodospirillaceae bacterium
GCCGCCAACCCGTCCTCGGCCAGCCATTTGTCCAGGGCCGGCGCGCGCTGGGCCGCCGCGAGCAGCGCCCAGCCCAGCATGGGCGAGCGGCCGCCAGGGTCGTTGCGCAGCCGGTCCAGATGGGGCAGCCCCTCGTTGGCGCGATCGGCGGCCAGATAGGCCCGAGCCAGCGCCTCGAAGGTCTGCGGCGGCGCCGCCGGAGAGCGCGCCAACGCCACCAAGGTTTCCAGCGCCCGCGCCTGCTGACCCAGCAGTGCCTGGGTTTCCGCCATCAACAGGGCCTGCTGCGGCGGCAGGTCGGTCTGGCGCTCGGCCTTGGCCAGCCAGGCCTGGGCCTCGGCCCCACGGCCCGCCGCCAATTTCAAGCGCGCGGCCAGGGCCGGGGCATGGCGCAGCCAGTCCTCGCCCAGGCCAGCGAACACGAAATCGGCTTCGGCGGGCTTGCCGCGCTGAGCGGCGTTTTCCACCAGGGCGGTGATCAGCCAGTCCGGCAACGCCTTCAGCGACCACCCCTCGGCCACGGCCTCGAAGGCCTCGTCCACCCGGCGCAAGGACAGGGCCAGTTCCAGATAACCGGCCTGCGCGTCCTGCGGCAATGCCCGGTTGCGGCGCAAGGCCTCCAGGCGCTCGAAGGATTCCTGCGAACGGCCCGCCGCCACCTCCAGCCGCGTCAGTTGCATCAGCAATTGGCTGTCACGGTCCAAAAGGCCGGTATACGGCTGCAGCATGGCCAGCGCCGCCGCCGGCTCGCCATACTGTTCAAGTCGGGACGCCAGCGCGCTGGCTTGGCGCAGGTCGTCATGGTCCTTCATCCAGTCCCGGGCCGCCTTCACCGCCCGCTCGCCCATGCCGGCGGCGCCCAGGGCGGTGACCCGCAGCTCGGCCACCTGGAAATCCTCGTCCTCGCGGGCTGCCAGCCGGTCCAGCACATCCACCGCCGTGCGATAGCGGCCCAGATAAAGCAGCAGGTTGGCCAGGGCCACGAATTCATCCGGCTGGGCGGCAAAATTCCGCACCAGCTCAAGTCCCACCTCCACCTGCTTCTCCAGATCGCCCTGGCGGGCATAGAGCTGGGCCAACTCGCGCAGCACCTCGGGGCCGGGCTGCAGGCGGCGCATCTGCTCCAAATTGGCCTGGTAGTCAAACAGGCGGTTGGCGGCCAGGTAATAGCGGCCCAGCACGCGCCGGGCCTCGGGGTCCAGGGGCCGGGCCGAAACGAAGGTTTCCATCAGCTCCAGCGCCCGATCCACCTCGCCATATTGCAGATAGAGATTGGACAGGGGAACGATCACCGTGGCCACGTTGCGGCCCGCCGCCAGCTGTTCCTCATAGCTGGCCCGCGCCGCCTCAAAGTCACGGTCCTTGTACTCCATCAGCGCCATTTCCTCGCGGTTCGGCACCAGTACCAGCGACCCCAGGCTGATGGCGGCCACCACAAGCGCGACCAGGAGCACATGGGCGATCACGGCCGCCGCTCTCCAGGCTGCAGCTCGACGGATACTCCCCCGATGCCGTCGCCCGGCAGGGTCAGTGCCAGCCGCCCATCCCCGTCGGCGGTCACCGCCAGGCGGGCGCGCTCGGCCCCACCCGCGTCCTTGACCAGGGCGGTGAAGGAGGCGCCAGGGCTAGCCTGCCAGACCATCTCACCGGGCCCGAAGCCCTTGGCGCGGAAGGCAATACCGCCCTTGCCCAGGGGGCGCAGTTCCTGCACCGGCCATCGCGCCTGCTCGAGCCAAGGGCGCGGCCCCGCCGGCGGCCCATCCAGCGGCGAGCGGCCGGCCAAGGCGAATTCCGGCGCCTTGTGCGCCGGGTCCAGCGCCACATAAAGGCTGCCCTGGTAATGGCGCATGCCCAGCACGCCCTTGGCGGTGGCCATGTCCACCACTAGGTCGGCGGCGCGGTCAAAGCGGATGGTCTGCAGATCGCCTCGATCCTCGACCCGCCAGCGGCGCGGCCCCAGCGGCACCAGGCGGGTGGAATAGAACCCCTGGGCCAGGCGCGCATACTGAGTGGCGGAGATGGGAGCCACTTCCTGGCTGCGAATGAAGTCCAGGTTGGACCGCAAGGCCCGGATCGAGGCCAGCTTCTCGCCCGAATACATATGGTAATAAATATTGGCCGGCTTGAGGCGCACCGGGCTGTCGGTATTGCGCAAGGTGTCCTGCAGGAAGCGGAAGCCGAAGAAATTGGCTGACCACAACTCGGTATAGGTGTTCTCATTGCTGGCGGCGGCATAGATCTGCCGCTTGCCGTTCACCGGACGGCCCACCGGCGAAATCCAGGCCACCGAGGGATATTTGCGGTCATAGCGGGTATCCCCGCCATTCATGTTCGCCAATCCGGCCCGCTCCGCCGCGTCGATGGCGGCGGCGAAGGGCAAGGTGTCGCCGCTCCACTGCACCAGCCCCACCTGCTTGCCAGGCGGCGCGAACCGCTCGATCAGCCGGGCCGACCCCGCCATTTCATGGTCCAGGTCGAAGGGCTTGTCCAGGAAGGCGCGCGGCACGCCATAGTCCTTGTTGAAATCGTCCGGCGCCGACTCGGCCACGTCCGTATGCTTGTAGGCGGCCCCCTTCTCGCTCCGGTACTTGGCCAGGAACGGCTTTTCCTTTTCGGCGCTGTAATCGGCGAAGAACCCCCAGTCGAAGGGATGGGTGTAGGTGTGGCTGCCCGGCTCCACCTGCGGCAAGGCCAGCAACTCGCGCAGCACCCGTCCGCTTTCGGGCAGGCCGGCCCAGTCCTCGTCCACATCGGCGGCGATCACCCCCACCGTCACCGGCAGGTCCGGATAGGGGGCGATGGCCTCCTTCAGCACCACCTCGGCAGCCAGGGTCGGGCGTTGGCCATAAGCGGGGATCTCAGTGACGTTGTTCCAGCCGTCACCGTCGATATGGCTGAAATAGATGCGCCGCCCGCCCAGGGTGGTGACATCGGGGCGCGGCAGGCCGTCCAGACCCAGGGCCTGCTCCAGGAAAGCAAAGGGATTGATGACCCAGGAGCGGCTGTTGTCATTGAGCGAGATGAACAGGTCATAGCCGTTGGCGGCAAAGCCGCCCTGCTCTGTCACCACCACCAGGTGGCTTTCGCTGGCCGGATCATCGCCGCGCCGGGCCACCAGAAAGCTGCGGGCTCGGGGTGAGATGGGCACGACCTGCGGAAAAGGCGGCAGCCGGCCGGTCAAGGGCTGCTCGAACTCCACCATGGACCGGTCTTTGAGCACCAGCTTGTAGGCATGGGTGGGCTGGATGAAGTTCAGGCTTCCGCCCAGCCCCAATCGGGCCAGGAACCGCAGAAGCAAGGGCCGGCTTGCCGGAAGCTCGGCCTTGTCCATCTGAAACGGCAAGTCCCCCAGCACCACGAACCGCTTGCCGGCATCCATCAGGGCCAGGCCCCAGGTCAGGAAACGGTCGGGCTCGGGCACGCCGCCGCCCCGGAACCAGGTGACCACCCCCAACACCGAAGACAGGCTGGCAGGATCGGGCAGCGGGTCCTTGATGTCGTGATAGCGCACAACCAGCCCCAGATGGTTGAGCGGCATCTCCAGATTGCGATGGATGTCCGAGGCGGCGATGGGCAGGACCGCGCTGTCATACAGCGCCAGCACCTCTCGCGGTGCCGGGCTTGGGCCCGCCGCCTGAACCGGCGATGCTCCGCCAAGCAGCGCGAGCACAAGTCCAAGGGCCGCCAGCAAGCGGATCATTTCGCGCCCGGTTCCGGAATGATCCGGTTCAGTTCAATGGTCGCCACATAGGGCGAAAAGCCATTGCCGCGCTGCTCTTTATAGATGGCGGCGATCCCGGCGGCGTCGTCCGGGTTCCAATAGTCCAACGAGATGACCCGAAGGCGGGGATTGAGCGCCCGCGCCTGCTTCAGCCGCTCCACCTGCCAGCGATAGCCGTCCGGGTTCACCCGGCCGTAGGTCTTCTGCTCGAAATCATAGTCGGCGAACACGGACTCGCCCATGACCACATCGATGGAGCGCGCCACCCGGGGCAGGATGCCATAGGCCCGGTTCACCGCGATCTTCATCTGCGGGAAATGCCGGCGCAGGGCCAGGACCAGACGGGCCGAGGCCTCCTGCATCCCGCGATAGCGCACGGGGTCCACCTGTTCCAGATATTCGGGATTGTCCAGCGTATCCAGGAACACCCCGTCGAAGCCCCGCGCCAGGATGCCGGGGACCAGTTCCTCGAGCACCCGCTCGGCCCAGGCGGGATTGCGCACATCCACAAAGAAGCTGCCGGGCCAGTTCTTATTTTCCTGCATCAGCAGGTTCTGGGCCTTGACGGCGGAAAACCAGGGCCGGTGCTGCTCCACCTCGCCCAGGGACAGATAGCCCAACACGGTCTTGCCGCGGTCCTTCAGGGCCTGGATCGGCACTTTGGTCTGGTCATCCAGGATGACCATCTCATAGGGCTGGAATTCGGACAGGGGGGCTTCCGCACCATAGAACACAACCCAGCGCACCGGCTCGGCGGCCTGCGCCGCCCCGTTTGCACCGAACGCCATTGTCCATGCCAGAAACAGGCCTTTCACAAGGCCTATCCGTCGCATCCCCGCGATCCTCACGCTCACCGGCCATCTCCCCATTGGAAGTTGAGCAGACAGGTTAGACTCAATCCACATACGGTTTGCTTAATTTTGTGCGGAAATGTGTTATGCCAGTTGGCATGACCTCTGCCCTGGATGCCCTTTCCCGCAAGCGGGCCTGGCTCATCAGAAATTCCCTGGCGAGCGGGTTCAGCGCTCTGCCGGACCCCTGGGCCTCCCGCCTGGCGCCGCTTCTGACGCTGCACGAAGCCTTGGGCCAAAGACGGCTGGACGGCACGGTGGTCTATTTCGGCGACTCGGTGGTCGAGCGCATCTCGCGGGACGACCGGGACCGCCGCGACCTCGCCCAATTCCTGGAAGACCACCTGGGCCGCCCGGTGCTGCGACTGTCCTATGCCGCCTGGCATCCCCTGGTCTGGCTTGGCCTGGCGCGGGTCCTGGCGGTGTTCGATCATCGCCCCGCCGCGCTGGTGGTGCCCTTCAACCCGCGCTGCCTCTCTCCGCAGTGGGATTGGAACCCGCTCTGGCGCTTTGAGTTCGAAGGCCAGACCGCGACCAGTTACATCGCCGCGGACCCGCTGGCCGTCCCGGCCCCGCCAGCGGACGAAGCCTCTCCCGACGATTGGCGGCGCTTCACCGAAAGCCCGGTCTCCTGGCCCGAGGGCGGCTACCGCACCGTCGCCGATGTGCTGGATTTGCTGGACCAGCGCCCGCTGGAGGAAGCCCCCCGGCGACGGCGGCAGACCGAATTGTTCCGGGTGCATTACCTGCACCCCTTCGACCCCGCCCATCCCAAGCTGCGCGCCGTGGCCGAACTGGTGGCCGTGGCCCGGGCCCTGGACATCCCCGTACTGTGCTATGTGACCCCGGTCAATGTACAGGCCGCCGACCGCCTGCACGGCCCCACCTTCGGGCCCCGCTTCGCCGGCCAGATGGCGCCCATCCTGTCTGCCTTGACCCAGGCTGCACCCGACCGCCTGCTGGACCTGTCCCATGATTTCAGCGAAGAAATGTTCATCCACCGCGACTATACGGTGGAGCACCTGAACCAGACCGGCCGCAACCTTCTGACCCAACGCCTGGCAGACGCGATCCAGCCCTAAAACGACAAAAAAGGCCATCCGGTTGGATGGCCTTTTTTGTCGCTCCGCGTGGCGTCCCCTACGGGAGGAGAGGCACAACACCCCACAAGCGATTGAGAACGCTAGGGCGATGTGGCCCTAGATGTGCCTCGCAGCGCGTGATGCACCGATGTGTACCACAGGCGCGGGCGGTGTCAACATTGTGCTCCTGCGCGCAACAGGTTATCGTCCTCGGCCTATTTCAATTTCGAAATTAAATGGTGTGCATGATGTGGATGCCCGAAACCGATGACGTACTCGATATTCACCGTGCGCTCGTTGACCTATTCAAGGACGACGAAGACACAATAAGCCCGCCGGGGCCGAGGGATGTGAACTTGCTGCATTCCGCATGCGCTAGGCCGTTCACTGGCATCGGCGAACATGAGAAATACGAGCATGACCTTGAGAAGGCGGGCGCGCTGTTCCACTCGCTTGTGCAGAACCATGCATTTCATAATGGTAACAAGCGAACCGCCATCGTGACCCTTCTCACGACGTTGCACCGGAACGGGTTCCGTTTCGCAGTTACGGTCGAAGACGATGACATATACGACTTCGTGTGCAGCGTCGCCCAGAACCAGATGCCTGGGAGCGATGAGCGCTTGGACGCGGATGCTCTTGTGGCCGCGATTGCGCACTGGCTGGACGAGCGGGTTGAAAGCCGAGCTTACACCGCTGCCGAAGTCTGGACGAAGGACTTCGTGGAATCTTGTGAGAGGCAGGGCGCCCGCTCCAAGATTAGCAACGGTTCCATCGTCATTTCCTATGGTCCTCGTAGCGTGAGAATCTCCCAGAGCACCCGCAAGCTGAGCGGCCCAGTAACCCGAACCTTCCTGCATCGCCTTGGGATGAATGAAGTTAACACGGGAATTTCGCTTCACGAGTTTTCTCAGTTGGAAGTTGGCGAGCGGGACCAAATCCGGCGTTACATCTCGGCCCTCAAGCGGTTGGCGAAAACCTGACGCCTTCGGCCTTTGCGACTGATTGTGGTCACCATGGGGCATGGAGGTGCCCCATGGCTGATGCTGCTGAACACCATGCCCCACCCCGCCCTAACCACCCTCGCTGCCCTACTACTTCTCAGCGCGCCCGCTAAGGCCGCTGAGAAGCCCCAGGACGCGCCCGGGATGGTCCTATGTGACCGTGAGTGCCGCAGGACGGGCGAGGCAGCACCATCACCCTACGCCGGGTATGTGATCCGCGACCGCGAAGGGCGACGGGCCGAGGAACTAACACCGAATACACATGGCGGAAATGTGATTAGGGTTAAGGCCGGGCGTAGGGTTGGCGAGGTGGGGCGGTAGCGACCTGCCCCGTGTCCCGTGTCCCGGCTTCCCGTGCGCCGTGTCGACACAACATTTGGACAGGACACAAACGGGACACAGCAAAAAGCCGCCCCGGAGAGCGGCTTTTTAATGCGTTCATTTTCCAACCAAAATTTGGCGTCCCCTACGGGATTCGAACCCGTGTCGCCGCCGTGAAAGGGCGGTGTCCTAGGCCTCTAGACGAAGGGGACGTCGAGGCGGGAGGCCGCTTAGATACCGTTCCTGCGGGGGCTTGGCAACCCCTTTTTTCGGAAATTTTTTGGCCGCCCCGCGCAAAGCGGCAAGGCAAAGGATCAAGCGGCGGTCCGACCTCCGAGATAGAGAGCGGGACTTGGTGGGCATACCCGCTTCGAGAGGTTGCCGGGGCTAGCCGGCGCGGTCCATGTGTTGGAAAGCGACGGCAACCGCCTGCCGGACGGCTGCATCGGAAGACAGCATGCGAGCGAGGAGCCGCGCCCGACGGACCGGGGCGGGCGCGGTTTCGTCCTTTCCGCTTCCGGGGTGTCAGCGGGTCTGGGGCTGGGCAGCGTCGTCGATGAACATCTGCACATTGCTGGCGCCCTGCCAGCTGTCCAGCTTCAGGCTGCCCGCCACATGCAGGGGCTGCCCGCCCACCGCCTGCAGCAAGGCGAAGCCAAGGTCGCTGTCGGCGGCGCGGAAGGCCATGCCTTTCAGGCGCGCCCCGCCCTGCCCCTGCAGGATGACCCGCACATGCCCCTGCCCCACCACGTCGGCCTTGACCACGCGGGCATTGGACACGGCAAAGGACGGCTCGGCATTGCCCGAGCCGAAGGGGCCGCAGCGTTTCAAGGTCTCCACCAGGTCCAGGGTGCAGCCGCCGCAATCCAGCGTGCCGTCCAGCTCCAGCACCGGCACCAACTCGCCGGCCAGCTGCGCCGCCAGACGATCGGCCAGAAAGGCCTTGAATTCGGACAGCTTATCACGGGCCACGGTAAAGCCCGCCGCCATGGCATGGCCCCCGCCCTTCTTCAGGATGCCGGCCTGGCGCGCGGCGATCACCGCCGTGCCGAGGTCCAGCCCCAGCACCGAGCGGCCCGAACCCTTGCCCTCGTCGCCTTCCAGGCTGATCACGCAGGCCGGGCGGCCATAGCGTTCCTTCAAGCGCCCGGCGATGATGCCGATGACACCGGGATGCCACCCCTCGCCCGCCGCCACCACCAGGGGCAGGCCGTCATCAGCGCGGCCCTCCACCTGCTCGATGGCCTCCAGCAGCACAGCGGCCTCGATTTCCTGGCGCTCGCGGTTGAAGTCGTTCAGCTGCCGCGCCATTTCGGCTGCCTGCACCGGATCGTCACAGGTCAGCAGCCGGGTGCCCAGGTCGGCCTGGCCCACGCGGCCGCCGGCATTGACCCGGGGGCCCATCAGATAGCCCAGGTGATAGGCGTCGGGCTTTTCGCGCACCCCGGCTACGTCCGCCAGGGCGGCCAGCCCGGCGTTGCGCCGCGCCGCCATCACCTTCAACCCCTGCACCACCAGGGCACGGTTGACGCCTTTCAGCGGCACCACGTCGCAGACGGTGCCCAGGGCCACGATGTCCAGCCATTGCATCAGGTCGGGCCCGCGCCCGCCCTGGATGCCCTGGCGCTGATACCAGCCGGCCTCACGCAGCGCCCGGTTCACCGACACCGCCAGCAGGAAGGCCACACCCACGGCGGCCAGATGGCCATGGGGACTGGTTTCGTCCAGGCGATTGGGATTGACCACCGCATGGGCGCGGGGCAGATCCGGCTCGGCCTCGTGATGGTCCACCACCACCACATCCAGTCCGGCGTCCGCAGCGGCGGCCAGAGGCTCGAAGGAGGTGACGCCGCAATCCACGGTGACCACCACCGAAACGCCTTCGGATTTCAAACGCAGCAGAGCCGGGGCGTTGGGGCCGTAGCCCTCCTCGATGCGGTCGGGAATATGCACCCGCACGCGGGCGCCCACGGCGGTGAAGAAGCGCGACAGCAGCGCCGAGCTGGTGGCGCCGTCCACATCGTAATCGCCGAAAATGCCGATCTGCTCGCCGCCCATGACGGCAGCGGCCAGCCGCTCGGTGGCCGCCGCCATGTCCTTGAGATGGCCCGGATCGGGCAACAGGTCGCGCAGGGTGGGATTCAGGAAAAGTTCAGCCTCGTCCAGGCCGATGCCCCGGGCAGCCAGCACGCGCCCCACCACCTCGGGCAGGGCAAGGCGCTGCGACAGTGCCAGGGCGGCCCGGTCATCACCCAGCCGCATCTGCCAGCGCCGGCCGCTGATCGAGCGATCCACGCCCAGCAGCGGTGCGCCGCCGCCGCCGAGGGTGCCAAGCAGTCCAGGGGCGGCGGCGGTCATGGCGTTTTCCTTAAGCCCAGGCCCCCTCAGCCGTGCGCCGGATGGGTCTTGCGGTCGAAGTTGTGGTGCGCCTCGGTGTAGCGGACGGTGCCCGACTTCGAGCGCATCACGATGGAATGGGTGATGGCGCCCAGGTGATAGCGGCGCACACCGCGCAGCATGGCACCCGAGGTAACGCCGGTAGCCGCGAACATCACATCGCCCTTGGCCAGATCCATCAGGCCATATTTGCGCGACAGGTCGGTGATGCCCCACTTCTTGGCGCGAGCCCGCTCGTCGTCATTGCGGAACAGCAGGCGGCCCTGCATCTGGCCGCCGATGCAACGCAGCGCGGCGGCAGCCAGCACGCCTTCCGGCGCACCGCCCGAGCCCACATACATGTCCACGCCGGATTCTGGCTGCGAACAGGCGATCACGCCCGACACGTCACCGTCCGAGATCAGCATGATGCGGGCACCCGCCTCACGCACGCGGGCGATCAGCTCTTCATGGCGAGGGCGGTCCAGGATGCAGACCAGCAAGTCTTCCACATCGGCATTCTTGGCGGCGGCCAAGGCCTTCAGGTTCTCGGCCGGGGTGGCGTCCAGGTCCACGATGCCCTCGGGCAGGCCGGCGCCCACGGCGATCTTGTCCATATAGACGTCGGGAGCGTTCAGGAAGCCGCCCTCCTCGGCCATGGCCACAACGGCCAGGGCGTTGTTGGCGCCCTTGGCGCAGATGGTGGTGCCTTCCAGCGGGTCCAGGGCGATGTCGATCTTGACCGCGCCCTTGCCCACGCCCGAGCCCACCTTCTCGCCGATATACAGCATGGGCGCCTCATCGCGCTCGCCCTCGCCGATCACCACGGTGCCATCGATATACAGGCCGTTCAGGGCCCGGCGCATCGCGTCCACGGCGGCCTGGTCGGCAGCCTTCTCGTCACCACGGCCCATCAGAGCCGACGCCGCCAGCGCAGCCGCTTCGGTCACGCGCACGGCCTCGAGGGCCAAATTGCGGTCCATGGCGGGGGGCAGGGTGCTCACGGTCCTCTCCATCGACATTGTCTTTCTCTCCCGAGACTATAACCGTTTTATCGAATGATTAATCAAAGGCTTTCGATGCGGATGATCCGCGGCGGCTCCACCACGGCGTTGTTGGCCTGGATACGGGCCACGGCCCGCATCATCTGGGCCTCGACCGTATCGTGGACCGTCATCACAACAGGCACCGCCTCGCCCGGCGAGCGGGCGCGCTGGATCACCGACTCCATGGAAACCTCCTCGTCGCGCAGCGCACCGGCGATGTCGGCAAAGACACCGGGACGGTCCACCACCATGAGGCGGATATAATAGGCACCAGAATGGCGCTCCATGGGCGATGCGGGAATATCCTTCAGGGCCTGGGCCGGCACGCCGAAGGTAGGCGTGCGTCGGCCGGCGGCGATATCGATCAGGTCCGAGGCCACCGCCGAGGCGGTGGGGCCGGCACCGGCGCCCCTGCCCTCATAGACCGAGCGGCCCACGAAGTCGCCCTCGGCCACCACGGCGTTGAACACGCCCTCGACGCTGGCGATGGGCGAGGACTTGGGCACCATGCAGGGATGCACCCGCTGTTCGATGCCGTCCTCGGTGCGCCGGGCGATGCCCAGCAGCTTGATGCGATAGCCCAACTCGTCGGCGAACTGGATGTCCGTGGCCGACACATGGCGGATGCCCTCGATATGCAGGGCCTTGAAGTCCACCGGGGTGTTGAAGGCGAGGCTGGACAGGATGGCCAGCTTGTGGGCCGCGTCCACGCCGTCGATGTCGAAGCTGGGATCGGCCTCGGCATAGCCCAGGGCCTGCGCCTCGGCCAGCACGTCGGCGAAGTCGCGCCC
>CAYOKN010000081.1:0-11146 GCA_964404545.1 uncultured Rhodospirillaceae bacterium
CCAGCCACGGCGCCTACAAGTTCACCCGTCCGCCGACCGGCGACGTGCTGGCCATCCAGCGCGTGAAGGAAATCCACGCCCGCATCCCCAACACCCATCTGGTGATGCACGGCTCCTCGTCGGTGCCGCAGGACTGGCTGCAGATCATCAACAACTATGGCGGCGACCTGGGCCAGACCTACGGCGTGCCGGTGGAAGAGATCGTCGAGGCCATCAAGCACGGTGTGCGCAAGATCAACATCGACACCGACCTGCGCATGGCCGTGACCGGCTCGATCCGCAAGTTCTTCGCCGACGAGCCCAAGAAGTTCGACCCGCGCGACTACAACAAGGTGGCCATGAAGGGCATGCAGGAGATCTGCAAGGCCCGCTACGAGGCCTTCGGCACCGCTGGCCAGGCCAGCAAGATCAAGGCCATCAGCCTTGAGACGATGGGCGATGCCTATGCCAAGGGCGCGCTGGACCCCAAGGTGACCGCCAAGGCCGCTGCCGCTCAGTAAAAGGTCGACATCCTGAGTTGAAAGGCCCGCGACCCTATGGGTGCGGGCCTTTTCATATATCTTTGGTCAAGCTATCTTGGCCCGACGACATCAATGGGTTTCGGCGGAATGCGATCCTTGCGCACAGTGATGACGGCGGCTGCGCTGGCGGGCCTGCTGGCCCTGAATGGCACCCTGGCGGCCATGCTGTGGGGCGAGCGGCAGGCGGCCCGTGACCAGACCGCCGTGCGGGTGCAGACTGCCACTGCCACCGTTCTGAGCCAAGCCGGCGTGGCCCTGAATGTGGTGGACCGTACTCTGTCGGGCATCGGCGAGGCACTGCGGCTCTATCCCCATGCCGAGCAGCGCGGCGACCATGGCGTCCATACCCTGCTGGTGCGCCGCCATGCCATGACGCCGCATCTGCGCGCCATGATCGTCATCGGCCCGGATGGCGCGTTGATGCACGATTCCGTCAACGCCGATCCGCCGGCACTGGATTTCTCGGACCGCGACTATTGGAACGCACTCAATGGCGGGGCCATCGAGAAGCTGTTCGTGGGCAATCCGGTTCGCAGCCGCATTGACGGCAGTTGGGTCATCCCCATGGCCCGGCGCGAGGATGACCAGTTCGGCAGTCTGCGCTTCGTGCTGGCCGCCGGCATCGCGCCGGAACAGTTCCAAGAACTGCTGGACGCCCAAAATCTGGGGCCGGGCAGCCGCGCGGTGGTGCTGAACTCCCAGGGCCGCACGGTGGCCTGCCTGGGGCTGGCACCCGACTGCCTGTACCGCGCCGACTTGGCCGCCTTGCGCCGGGAACTGGCCACCCAGCCGGGCGATGCCCAGGATGTGGCCTGGCTGCCGGGGGCCGAGGGCCCAGCCAGTTGGGCCATCGATCCCGATCATGGCTTCATGGTGGTGGTGAATGGCGATGGCGGGGCTGGCTGGCTGGATCGCCTGCCGCTGTATCTGACCCTGTCGGCGGCCGGCAGCCTGGCCCTGTGCGGCCTGTTCGCCGCCCTCTATCGGCAGGTGCTGCACCGGCGCGCCGCGCTGCGGGCGCTGGAGCAGGTCAACCGGGGGCTCGAGGATGCGGTGGAATGCCGCACCCGCGAGTTGGCCGAGAACGAAACCCGCCTGCGCCTGATCCTGGAAACCGCCCGCGACGCCGTGGTGGTGATCGACGGCCAGGGCATCATCCACGAGATCAATCCGGCCTGTGAACAGCTGTTCGGCTACGACCCGGATGAACTGTTGGGGTGCAGCGTCAATCAGATGATGCCCGAACATTACGGGCGCGAGCATGACCGCCTGATTCAGCGTCCCCACAACACCAACGGCCTGGTGGGGAATGGCCGCGAAATGATGGGCAAGCGCAAGGATGGCAGTGTGTTTCCCATCGAGCTGACCGTCGGGACGGGAGAGCGTGACGGCGTTCGCATGCATGTTGGGGTGATCCGCGATATCACCGAGCGCAAAATGGCCGAGGCCGAGTTGCACCGGCTGGCCACCACCGACGGTCTGACCGGCGTGCTGAACCGCCGCCATTTCATGGAAGAGGCCGGCAATGCCTTTGAACTTGCCCGTCGGCATGGCCGGCCGCTGGCGGTGGTGATGCTGGATGCCGACCGCTTCAAGTCGGTGAACGACACTTATGGCCATGCCGTGGGCGACGATGTGCTGAAGGCCCTGGCCCGCTGCTTGTCCGGGCTGACGCGGTCCAGCGACCTGCTGGGCCGCCTGGGGGGCGAGGAGTTCGCCGTGCTGCTGCCTGAAACCGATGCCGAGGGCGCCCGGCTGTGGTGCCAGCGGGCGCTGGAGGAGGTGCGCGGCCTGATGGTGCCGCTGCAGCAGGGCGGGGTGCTGGGCTTCACCGTTAGCCTGGGGCTGGCGCGGCTGGAGCACGACAGCGCCGGGCTTGACCATCTGATGCGGCTGGCCGACGAGGCGCTGTACCAGGCCAAGACCCAGGGGCGCGACCGCATGGTCGAGGCCGGCGCCGCCGTGCCGGCCTGATCGGCTTCCCATTGCGGGGGGCTTTCGCTATTCTCCCGGCCTCGTTCCAGGCCCAGTGGAGTGCCGTGCCGTGACCATCAAGATCGCCCCCAGCATCCTGTCCGCCGATTTCGCCCGCCTGGGCGAGGAGTTGCGCGCCATCGACGCGGCCGGGGCGGACTATATCCATATCGATGTCATGGACGGCCATTTCGTGCCCAACCTGACCTTCGGCCCGCCGGTGATCAAGGCCCTGCGCAAGCACACCGCCTTGCCCTTCGACGTGCATCTGATGATCGACCCGGCCCAGCCCTATCTGGCCGAATATGCCGCTGCCGGCGCCGATATCATCACCGTGCATGCCGAGGCCGACCGCCATCTGGACCGCTCGCTGCAGGCCATCAAGGCCCTGGGCAAGAAGGCCGGCGTGTCGCTGAACCCCGCCACGTCGGAAAGCGTGATCGAATATGTCCTGGACAAGCTGGACCTGATCCTGGTCATGTCGGTCAATCCGGGCTTCGGCGGCCAGAGCTTCATCGAGGCTCAGCTGGAAAAGATCCGCCGCATCAAGGCCATGGTCGGTGACCGCCCCATCGAGATCGAGGTGGACGGCGGCGTGACCCCCGAAACCGCGCCCCGCATCGTCGCCGCCGGCGCCCAGGTGCTGGTGGCCGGCTCGGCCGTGTTCAAGACCCCGGACTATGCCGGTAACATGGACGCCATCCGCAAGGTGTGCTGAGGCAGGCGGTCCCGCCGGCCATCCTGTTGCCTCCGGGACACCCCTCCGGGGTTCTTGATGCCGAGGAGCCGGCAAGGCCGGCCTCTCGAAGCCGGCATTGCCTGAACCGCATTCGGGCATGGACCTTTTGCGGTCTTACCGCTTTCATGGAAACTTCACGCCGACCATTCTCCACCTGGGGTATTTCAATGCGCCCGGGGTGGGGCGGTGTGTGACAGCTGCGGCGGTTTCATGACAAAGGTCATAATCTGCCGCTTGGTGTCTGAACGCCGGAAACCCCGCAGAAATCAAGGGTTTCCCGGGGTGCGCAAGAGTCGTTGTCATCAAACTTTAACAGTTCTGTAAAATTGGTGTCGCGCTTCCTGGCTATGGTGCCCCTGTCAGCCGGCTTGCTCGGCCGGCATTGAATTTTGACCATTCCAACTCCATCCGGAGGGACCATGATCCGCAAGACTCTGACCGTCGCCGCGCTGGCCGCTGTGACCGTTGCCGGCGCTGCCACCGGCGCCCAGGCCCGTGACCAGATCCGCATCGTCGGCTCGTCGACCGTGTATCCGTTCACCACCGCCGTGGCCGAGCAGTTCGGCAAGACCGCCGGCTTCAAGACCCCGGTGGTCGAGTCCACCGGCACCGGTGGCGGCTTCAAGCTGTTCTGCGCCGGCGTCGGCGTCGAGCACCCGGACCTGACCAACGCTTCGCGCGCCATCAAGACGGGCGAGATCGAGACCTGCGCCAAGAACGGCGTGACCGAAGTGGTCGAGATGAAGGTCGGCTATGACGGCATCACCTTCTCGAACTCGAAGAAGTCCCCCCAGATCGACGTGACCCGCGAGCAGCTGTTCCTGGCCCTGGCCAAGCAGGTTCCGGTTGGCGGCAAGCTGGTGGACAATCCCTACAAGAACTGGAACGAGATCGATCCCAAGCTGCCCGCGCAGAAGATCGAAGTGCTGGGCCCGCCGCCCACCTCCGGCACCCGCGACGCCTGGGTCGAGCTGGTGATGGAAGAGGCCTGCGAAAAGTTCCCCGAGATCAAGGCCCTGAAGGAAGACAAGAAGGCCCATTCGGCCGCTTGCAAGTCCATGCGTGAAGACGGCGCCTTCATCGAAGCCGGCGAGAACGACAACCTGATCGTTCAGAAGCTGGAAGCCAACCCCAAGGCCTTCGGCATCTTCGGTTTCTCGTTCCTGGACCAGAACACCGACAAGCTGCAGGGCTCCAAGGTTGAGGGCGTCGAGGCCAGCTTCGAGAACATCGCCGACGGCAAGTATCCGGTGTCGCGTCCGCTGTTCGTTTATGCCAAGAAGGCCCATGTGGGCGTGATCCCCGGCATGAAGGAATACATCGCCGAGTACACCTCCGAGAAGGCTTGGGGCAAGGACGGCTACCTGGCCGCCAAGGGCCTGATCCCCATGCCCGACGCCGAGCGTAAGTCTGTCGGCGCCAAGATCAACGCTCTCGAAGCGCTGAAGATGTAATTTTCGACAAGTACCCCCGGCGACCCGACGGGTCGCCGGGGTTTTTCTGTGTCCGGCCCCCGGGCATATGCGTTAAGAGATATCTTCCTCACGACGATTTTTTTAGGACCGAGCTGCAATGCAACTGCTGACCCTGGTCGTCGTCCTGCTGCTGTTGTCTTCCCTGGCCTATCGCATGGGGCGTTCGCGCGCTGTGGCGATGGCGGGTGCCAACCCCAGGACGCTGCATTCCCGGCCCAGCTATCACGGGGCCTATGTCGCCATCTGGTGCGGCATTCCGGCCTTCATCGTGCTGGTTGGCTGGCTGATCTTCGAGCCCACCATCGTGCGCGGCCTGCTGGTCGCCTCGCTGCCGCCCGAGATCCAGTCGCTGCCGCCCGAGCGGCTCGGCCTGATCCTCAACGATATCCGCAATTCTGCGGGTGACTCCGGCTTTGCCGCTCAGACCGATCCGGCCATGATCGCCGCGGTGGAGCAGTATCAGAGCCTGTACCGCACCAGCTTCGCCGCCATGGTGGTGCTGGTCCTGGCCGCCGCCATCGGTGGCCTCAGCCTGGCCTGGCGCCATGTGCAGCCCCGCCTGCGGGCCCGCAACCGGGTCGAGAGCGTGGTGCGGCTGTTCCTGATCGCCTCGTCGCTGGTGGCCATCCTGACCACCATCGGTATCGTGCTGTCGCTGGTGTTTGAGGCCTTCCGCTTCTTCCAGTCAGTCTCCCCGGTGGACTTCCTGTTCGGCACCAATTGGTCGCCGCAGATGGCCCTGCGCGCCGATCAGGCCGGTTCGTCCGGCGCCTTTGGCGCGGTGCCGCTGTTCGCCGGCACCCTGCTGATCTCGTTCATCGCCATGATCGTCGCGGTCCCGGTGGGCTTGCTGTCGGCCATCTACATGGCTGAATATGCGCCGCCGAAGTTCCGCTCGGTGGTCAAGCCCCTGCTCGAGGTGCTGGCCGGCATCCCCACCGTGGTTTACGGCTTCTTCGCGGCCCTGACGGTGGCGCCCTTCCTGCGCGACTCGGGTGGGCTGTTCGGCCTGTCGGTGTCGTCGGAATCAGCCCTGGCCGCCGGCTTCGTCATGGGCATCATGATCATCCCGTTCGTGTCCTCGCTGTCCGACGATGTGATCACCGCCGTGCCCCAGTCCCTTCGCGAAGGCTCCTACGGCCTGGGCGCCACCCGGTCCGAGACCATCCGCCAGGTGGTGATCCCCGCAGCCCTGCCGGGCATCGTCGGCGGTATCCTGCTGGCTGTGTCCCGCGCCATCGGCGAGACCATGATCGTGGTGATGGCCGCCGGCCTCGCCGCCAATCTGAGCGCCAACCCGTTCGAAGCGGTGACCACCGTCACCGTGCAGATCGTCACCCTGCTGGTGGGCGACCAGGAATTCGACAGTCCCAAGACCCTCGCGGCCTTCGCTCTCGGCCTGGTGCTGTTCTGCGTCACCCTGGTGCTGAACGTCATCGCCCTGCACGTGGTCCACAAATATCGGGAAAAGTATGACTGAGATGGTCGATCAACAAGCGGTCACCTCCATCGCCGAAAAGGTGGATGCCCGCCTGAAGCAGCGCTACGCCGCAGAACGCCGCTTCAAAACCTATGGCATGATCTCCATCGGCATCGCCCTGGCCTTCCTGGCGACGCTGTTCGTGACGATCTTCGCGCAAGGCTTCACCGCCTTCGTGCAGACCGAATACCAGTTGGAGGTCTATTTCGACCCCGAGGTCCTGGACCCGCAGGGCACCCGCGACCCGCAGGCTCTGGCCACCGCCGATTATTCGGCGCTGATCAAGGCCTCGCTGTCGGCGCAGTTCCCCGAGGTGCAGAGCCGCGGCGAGCGCCGCCAGCTGTTCGACCTGGTCAGCTCGGGCGCCGACTTCGCCCTGCGCCAGAAGGTGCTGGAGGATCCGGCCGTCATCGGCACCCGCCAGATGCTGCCGATCCTGGCCTCGGACGACGTGGACATGACCATCAAGGGCCATACCTCGCGCGCCGTGGCCGAGGAGGAGCGCCGCCTGAGCGACAAGCAGCTGACCTGGCTGGCCAAGCTGGAAGCCCAGGACATGGTGGCGCTGACCTTCAACTGGCGCTTCTTCGCCAACGGCGACTCCCGCGAGCCGGAACTGGCCGGCGTCTGGGGCGCCATCGTGGGGTCGGTGTTCTCGCTGGTGGTGACCATGATCGTGTCGGTGCCGCTGGGCATCGCCACCGCGGTCTATCTCGAGGAGTTCGCCCCCAAGAACAAGTGGACCGACCTGATCGAGGTGAACATCAACAACCTCGCCGCGGTGCCGTCCATCGTGTTCGGTCTGCTGGGTCTGGCGGTGTTCCTGAACGTGTTCGGCATGCCGCGCTCGGCCCCGCTGGTGGGCGGTCTGGTGCTGTCGCTGATCACCCTGCCCACCATCATCATCGCGGCCCGCGCCGCGCTGAAGGCGGTGCCCCCCTCGATCCGCGAGGCGGCGTTGGGCCTGGGCGCCTCCAAGCTGCAGATGGTGACCCACCATGTGCTGCCGCTGGCCATGCCCGGCATCATGACCGGCACCATCATCGGCATGGCCCACGCCCTGGGCGAGACCGCGCCGCTGCTGATGATCGGCATGGTGGCCTTCATCGTGGACGTACCCGGTTCGCCGGTGGACCCCTCCACCGTGCTGCCCGTGCAGGTCTATCTGTGGGCCGACAGCCCGGAACGCGCCTTCGTGGAGCGTACCTCGGCGGCCATCATGGTCCTGCTGTTCTTCCTGGCCTGCATGAATGCCGCGGCCATCTACCTGCGCAAGAAGTTCGAGAGAAGGTGGTAGAATGACTGAGCCCGCTATGACTATCAGCGTCGACTCCGACCGCCGCCTGGCCAAGGTGTCTGCCCGCAAGGTCAATGTCTTCTATGGCGAAAAGCACGCCCTGAAGGATGTGGACCTGGACGTGCACTGCAATGAAGTGACCGCCCTGATCGGCCCCTCGGGCTGCGGCAAGTCCACCTTCTTGCGCTGCCTGAACCGCATGAACGACCTGGTGGAAGGCTGCCGCGTCACCGGCTCGGTGATCCTGGACGGCGACGATGTGTATGACCGCAGCCTGGATGTGGTCCAGCTGCGCGCCCGCATCGGCATGGTGTTCCAGAAGCCCAATCCCTTTCCCAAGTCCATCTATGACAACGTGGCCTATGGGCCGCGTATCCACGGCCTGGCCACCAGCCGCGCCGAGCTGGACGACATCGTGATGACCTCGCTGGAGCGCGCCGGTCTGATCGATGAGGTGAAGGACCGCCTGGACGAGCCCGGCACCGGCCTGTCCGGCGGCCAGCAGCAGCGCCTGTGCATTGCCCGCGCCATCGCCGTCAGCCCCGAGGTGATCCTGATGGACGAGCCCTGCTCGGCCCTGGACCCCATCGCCACCGCCAAGGTGGAGGAGCTGATCGACGAGCTGCGCGAGAACTACACCATCGTGATCGTCACCCACTCCATGCAGCAGGCGGCCCGCGTTTCGCAGCGCACCGCCTTCTTCCACCTGGGGACACTGGTGGAGTACGGCGATACCGAGCGCATCTTCACCAATCCGCAGCACAAGCTGACCCAGGGCTACATCACCGGCCGCTTCGGCTGATGTGGTCCTGAACCGGGAAAGGGGAGCAAGGCGTGAAGAACGAGCATACGGTCCGCTCCTATGACGAGGAGCTGTCGCATCTGACCAACCTGATCGCCCGCATGGGCGGTCTGGCCGAGGCCCAGATGGCGGGTGCCATCCAGGCGGTGGCCAAGCGCGACAGCGACCTCGCTTCCCGCGTCATCGCCGCCGATGTCAAGGTGGATGAGCTTGAGCAGGAGATCCACGCCTTCACCATCCGCCTGCTGGCCCTGCGCCAGCCGGTGGCCCAGGATCTGCGCCACATCGTGGGCGCGCTCAAGATTTCGGGCGATCTGGAACGCATCGCCGACTATGCGGCCAATGTGGCCAAGCGGTCGCTGGTGCTGAACCAGATCCCACCGGTCAAGCCGGTGGCCGGCGTGCCTCGCCTGGGGCGGCTGGTGCAGGAAATCCTGAAGGACACCCTGGATTCCTATGTCGAGCTCGACGTGGACAAGGCGGTGAAGGTCTGGAACCAGGACGAGGAGGTGGACGACATGTACACCGGCCTCTTCCGTGAGTTGATTACTTATATGATGGAGGACCCGCGAAATATCACGGCCTGCACCCATCTCATGTTCATTGCCAAGAACATCGAGCGTGTGGGTGACCATGCCACCAATATCGCGGAAACCATCCACTTCCTGGTGCAGGGTACGACCATGAATGCCGAGCGTCCCAAGCGCGACCCGCTGATGCCGCGGGCGTCGGAGCTACCCAGCGAATGACTGACAGAGGATCAGCCATGAAGCCGTTGATCATGATCGTCGAGGACGAGGCCGCCCTCGTCACTATGCTGCGCTACAACCTGGAAAAAGAGGGGTTCCGGGTGTGCGAGGCAATGGATGGCGAGGAGGCTTTGACCGTCCTCGCCGAGCGGAACCCGGACCTGGTGGTCTTGGACTGGATGTTGCCCGTGATGTCGGGCATCGAAGTTTGCCGGCAGATCCGCCGCAAGCCCCGGACCCGCGACCTGCCGGTGATCATGCTGACCGCCCGGGGCGAGGAGTCGGACAAGATCCGTGGTCTGAACATCGGTGCCGATGACTATCTGACCAAGCCCTTCTCGCTGCCCGAGCTGCTGGCCCGCATCCGTGCCCTGCTCCGCCGGGTGCAGCCGGCCCAGGTCAAGGGCGTGCTGAGCTATGACAACATCCAGATGGACCTGACCGCCCACCGGGTCACCCGGGGCGGCCGCAATGTGCATCTGGGCCCGACCGAATTCCGCCTGCTGCAGTTCCTGATGCAGCATCCGGGTTGCGTGTTCAGCCGCGAAGAGCTGCTGAACGCCGTCTGGGGGCCGGACATCTATGTGGAGCCGCGCACCGTGGACGTGCATATCCGCCGCCTGCGCAAGGCGCTGAACGGCGAGGATGACCAGGACATCATCCGCACCGTGCGCGCCGCCGGCTATGCCCTGGACACCAACAACACCGGTGGCGGCGGCAGCGTGGACGGCCTGGACGGCGCGGCACCCCTGGAGGCGGCAGGCGCCGCCGAATAGGGCCAAAAGGCATAAGCAGGGCCCCCAAAGGCCCTGCCGGTCTTGACCTCGGGGCAAATCCGTCCTTTTTCTGGGGGGAGATGTCCAGCTTGCATACAGGAATGGGATCGGCCAGCGGGGCGCTGGTTCTGGTGGTGGGGCAAAATGCCGTGGGGCGCACTGCGCTGATCACGGCAGCCCGTCGCCGGCTGTCCACCGATCCCCGCGTGGTGTTCCCGCGCCGCATCATCACCCTCAGCCGCAGTTTGGGGCCCGAGATCCATCAGGCGGTCACCCCCGCCCAGTTCCTGGCCTTGCAAGGGGACGGGGCGCTGACCTTGTGCTGGGATGCCAATGGTGTGTCCTACGGCCTTCCATCCTCGCTCGATGAGGATCTGGCCGCTGGCCGGGTGGTGGTGGCCAAGGTGTCGCAGAGCGTGGTCGCCGAGGCTTGGCGCCGCTATCCCCATGTCCTGGTGGTCGAGGTGACAGCCCGGCCCGAGGTGCTGGCCAAGCGCCGCTGGCTGCGCGCCGCCCCGGCCGAGGGCCGCGCCACGGAACACCGCGCCGCCGCCAGCTACAGCCGCAATGCCTTGCGCATCGACAATTCCGGCCCCTTGGACGAAGCCCTGGCGCCGTTCCTGGATATCGTGATGACCGAGGCCGAGCGGGCGTCGCGCCGCCGGCGGGGTGTCCCGGTGTTGGACGCTTGATACCGGATGGAGTGCTCCGTCGGCGGCGCGCGTTTCATCCAAAGTTCACGCATGCGGCGGGCGTGCTCCCGATACAGTGTTCAGGTCACGGCCCGGGAGAAGAGCGCCATGGATCACGACCTGCATCAGGACACCATTCTCGCCGCCTTCCGCTTGTCCTGGCCCGGCGCCCGCGCCGGCCATGCGCCGCAGCCCGCAGCCACCGACTGCCTGGGCTGGCCGGTGCGCCTGTCGGTCCCCGGCCCGGCCAAGGACGGCACCCCGCGCGCCAAGCTGACCGGCCAGCCGCTGGACTGACCATTTATCACATCCTGCCTCTGGGCAGGCTGCGGGTGCGCTGCTAGAGTGCGGCCATGATGTGGATCTGGCTGCTGAAGCTGCTGGCCCTGGTTGCGACGGTCGAGATAAGCATCCGGCTGATCTCGCGCTACGTGCGGCCCGAGCGTCGAGGCTGGACCCTGGTTACGGTGCTGACCGTGGCCGTGGTGTTTCTGGCTTGGGTGTAACTCCCATGGGCAAGTTGTCGTCTGCCTCTCCCCGCGTGCTGCTGGTGGAGGACTCCCCCGATCTTGCGGCGCTTTATGCGGAGCATTTGCGCACCGAGCCCTATGCCCTGACCATGGCCGCCACCGGGGCCGAGG
>CAYOKN010000082.1:0-10980 GCA_964404545.1 uncultured Rhodospirillaceae bacterium
AGCCCCGGCGCCGATCACCGTATGGATCTCGTCGATGAACAGCACCGCGCCTTCGTAATTCTCCAACTCGGTGACCACCGCCTTCAGCCGCTCCTCGAAATCGCCGCGATAGCGGGTGCCGGCCAACAGCGAGCCCATGTCCAGCGAGAAGATGGTGCAGCCCTTCAGCACCTCGGGCACCTCGCCGCGCACGATGCGCCGCGCCAGGCCCTCGGCGATGGCGGTCTTGCCCACGCCCGGATCGCCGACATAGAGCGGGTTGTTCTTGGTGCGGCGGCACAGGATCTGGATGGTCCGCTCGATCTCGGGCTCGCGCCCGATCAGCGGGTCGATCTTGCCCAGCATCGCCTTCTTGTTCAGGTTGACGCAGTAGGCGTTCAGAGCTTCCTGGCCCTTTTTCACGACCTTCTCCGTTCCGGCCTCTTCGTCGGCCCCATGAACCGTGCGGCTCTGGCTGCGGCCGGGCGCCTTGGCAATCCCGTGCGAGATATAATTGACGGCATCCAGCCGGCTCATATCCTGCAGCTGCAGGAAATAAACCGCGTGGGATTCCCGTTCCGAGAACAGGGCCACCACCACATTGGCGCCGGTGACCTCCTCGCGGCCGGAGGATTGGACATGGATGGCGGCGCGCTGCACCACCCGCTGGAAGCCGGCGGTGGGCTTGGGGTCCGTCATGCGGCTGGTGACCAGATCGGCCAGCGCGGTGTCCACGAACTCGGTCAGCTCGCGCTTCAACCGGTCAATGTCCACATTGCACGCACGCAACACCGCCACGGCATCCTGGTCCTCGGTCAAAGCCAGGAGCAGATGTTCGAGGGTTGCGTACTCATGACGCCTCTCGGCCGACAGGGCCAAGGCTCGATGGAGGCTCTGCTCCAGGTTGCGGGACAGCATGGATCAGCTATTCCTTCTCAATTGTACACTGCAGCGGATGCTGGTTCTGCCGGGCCAGGTCCATGACCTGGGTCACCTTGGTTTCAGCCACCTCGTATGTGTACACACCGCAGATCCCCACACCCCGCTGGTGGACGTGCAGCATGATCTGCGTCGCCTCCTCGCGGCTCTTGTGAAAAAACCGTTCCAGCACATGCACGACGAACTCCATGGGAGTGTAATCGTCATTCAGCATCAGCACCTTGTACATGGACGGCTTTTTGGTCTTGGGCCGGGTCTTCAGCGCCAGACCCGTATTGGTCCCCTCGTCGCCGCGCTTGTCGGAATCAAAGTCGCTCATGCGTCTGCCAGTCTGTGTTTCGGTTCTGCGGTACGGAACACGCCTATCATATAGGGTTCCGCCAGCCCCAACAAAGTCCCCTGTTTGCCAGACTTGACGACCGAGCCAAAAGGCAAGCGGCCCGGCGGAAGGTCCGCCGGGCCGCGCCCAGGAAAATTCGCTGTCCGGGTGCGCTGCCGCGCCCGGCTTGCGGGCCTTTAGGCCGACAGCTTCGAGAACTTCTCGACCGCCACCGACAGATGGCCGTTGATGGGGGCCAGGGCTTCCTCGGCCAGCTTCATGCCGGATTCGGACAGCTTCGAGCTCTCGGCCATCACCTTGTCGAACTGGGACTTGGCCAGCGAGGACTGCAGGTCGATCACTTCCTTCAGGGTCTTGGCACCCATCAGGGCCTTCGAAGCGGCCATCTGCTCCTGGATCGACTCCTGGGCCAGGCCCAGCCAGGACTTGGACAGGTCCTGCACACCCTGGACCAGGATGGTCGAGGACTTCACCATGACGTCCATGGTGTCCTTGTTGAACTGCACCAGGTCCTCATAGCCCTTGATGGCCTGGTTCGACGCCTTGACGGCGGCCTGAACCTGCTCCTTGGACATGGACAGGGCCTTGTCATGCACCTTATTGGCGGCGTCGGCAGAGGCCTTGACCACGGACTCCAGGGCGTCCTTGGAGATGGTCACGACTTCTTCGATCTGCTTCACGGAAGCCTGGGTGGTGGCAGCGGAAACGGTCTTCTTGGCGGCAGCGGTGGTGGTCATCAGCGTCCTCGGCTCTTTCGATGATGGAGGGGCGGCGTTGATCAACCAGAAGGGTTGCTGCGCCGCAACACAATCGAGGTATGCCCTTGGCCCATCGCGGGCGTCAAGCCCAATGTTGCATTGCAACAATTAAGTCATAGAGCCTTTATGACCTTGGCCAAGGCGGCGGAATCCAAAGGATAGCCACCCCCGCCATGAGCATTAGTGATCGCCGGAACACCGTTTAGCTCAGAGCCGGCTCAGCCCCACCAGGCCGTTCTCGCCCATCTTCAGGGTGAATTTGCCCAGATCCTCACGCTCCTCGGAGGCCAGGCGCGGGGCCAGCTTGCGCGGCGCCTCCACCGGCACCCCGGTCACATCCAGCTGCAAGAGCAGGTTCATGAAACCCAGCTGGTCCCAACGGGCATCGGGCCAGCGCCAGGCGGTCAGGCCATAGCGGCCCTGGTGGCAGAAGGCGGCGGTCCAGTAATAAGAGCGGCTGGGCAGCTCCAGCCCCACCGGCGGCGGGGCGAACATGCCGCTCTGCTCGAAGGCGCGCAGCAGGGTCTGGTGCTGCTGCGGCGTCAGGCTGACCTCGGCCCCCTTGCCGCGCCACGGATTGAGCGGATCGTCCAGGGTCAGTTCCAGCACATTGGCGCCGCCGAACACCTGCTCGGTCATCAGATATTTGGCCCCGCCCCGGCCGATCTCATAGACCCTAACCTGATCTTCATAGTTGGCGTTGTACACCAGCCGGTAACGATCGGGGGCTCCGGGGCGGCAGGCATTGCGGATATCGGTGCCTTCCACGAAGGAGAACCAGGTGGCCTTGCGGCCGATGGGGTCCGACACGTCGCCGCCGCGATAAGCACAGCCGGCCAGGGTGGTCACGGCCAGCAGGCCGGCCAGCATGGGGGCAAGAACGGAACGACGGCGCATGCGAACCTCCGGCAGATCTTCGGTCATAGGACGACCGGCGAGAATACCTCAACCGCGGGCGCCCGGCCACGCCCCATCCGAGCGGAGTTTGCGCCCACATGGCAGCCGTCCCGATCAGGCGGCGGCAGACAGCGAAAAAGTCTAGTCTGACCGCTCGAATGGTGGACACCTGCGGCCGGATTCCTTAAGTTTGCAGCGCGTCGCTTGCTCATTCTATTTCGCACGGGATTGCAGTGGTGGGTAAACAAAAGTCCTTTCTGAAACTGACTGGCATGCCGCAGACGCTGGCCTTCCTATTGGCAGCATTGATCTTTTTATTTGCGGTTGACGTCAGCCCGGCCCACGCCCGCTATGCGTCCATGGTGGTGGATGCGGAAACCGGCGAAGTGCTGCACGCGGTCAATGCCGACACCCAGAAATATCCGGCGTCTTTGACCAAGATCATGACGCTATACATGTTGTTCGACGAGATGAAGCGCGGCCGGTTCACCCTGGATTCGCGGCTTGCCGTCTCGGTGCATGCCTCGCGGCAGTCGCCCTCGCGCCTGGGCCTGAAGCCCGGCCAGAGCATCCGCGTGGAAGATGCGGTGCTGGCCCTGGTCACCAAGTCCGCCAATGACGTGGCGGTGGTGGTGGCCGAGGCGATCGGCGGCTCCGAGGACCGCTTCGGCGAACTGATGACCGCCCGTGCCCGCCAGCTGGGCATGAAGCGCACCACCTTCCGCAATGCCTCGGGCCTGCCCAACAAGGGCCAGCTGTCCACCGCCCGCGACATGGTCACCCTGGCCCGCGCCCTGCTGCGCAACCACGGCGACTACTACCACTATTTCTCCACGCGCAGCTTCAGCTACGGCAAGCTGACCATGACCACCCACAACCGCCTGATGCTGAACTATCCGGGCGCCGACGGCATCAAGACCGGCTATATCGCCGCCTCGGGCTTCAATCTGGTGGCTTCGGCCAAGCGCAATGGCCGTCGCCTGGTGGGCGTGGTGTTCGGCGGCCAGTCCGCCCGGGCCCGTGACGCCCACATGGCCGACCTGCTGGACGCCGCCTTTGCCAAGCTGCCAGGCCAGGGGCCCACCATCGACAATCTGCCGGAAGTGATCGAGGCCAATGCCGGCCCCGAGGACGACCAGCCCGACCTTGCCCTGGCCCAGGGCAAGGCGTCCACCGCCGCCCGTTCGGTGACCCAGCCGGGTGACGCCAAGGATGTGATGCAGGCCCTGGCCGCCACCAAGGCCGCCCGTCCCTACCAGACCGCCGCCAAGATCGAGCAGGGCGCTCCGGCCAAGAAACAAGCCTCGGCCCGCGCCGACGATGACACCCCGGCAGCATCGGCCGGCAAGTGGGGCATCCAGGTGGGCGCCTTCACCCTGCGCGACTCGGCCGCGAACGCCGCAGAACGCGCCACCGAAAAGCTGGGCAATTTCCTGACCGCGGGCCGGGTGGACGTATCCTCCTATCGCGGCGACCGCCGCACCCTGTACCGCGCCCGCGTGGTCGGCCTGTCGGAATCCCAAGCCCGCGAGGCCTGCAAGCGGCTGTCCAAGCAGAAGACCAGCTGCAGCCTGGTGACCCCGAGCGGGTCGGAAAAACTGGCCTCGTTGCGCTGAAAAAAAAGCCCCGGGAAACCGGGGCTTTTTCGTTTGCCAAAGATGCTTCAAGCCCAAGGAGCCGAGGTTTCAGCTATTCTTCCCGCATACCACGCGCCAGGGCTCGGGGGCGGCCCAGCAGGTGCTTGGGGTCTTTATGGGTCAGGACCGGCATTCCCTTGGCATTATGGGCCAGGAAGGTGCGGGTGCCGTAATGGCCCATCAGTTCGGCCGCCTTGCGCAGAAAGGGGCGCTTGAAGCGGCGCTGCCAGACCGGCAGATGCCAATCGTGGTGGGTGGCCAGCACCGAGCGGTCGGCCAGGAAGGCACCGGCCCGCACCAGATGGCCGGCGCTGTTCTCGACCCGCACCGGCACCAGGTGATATTCCCCGCCCTCATAGGCCACCAGCCGGTTCACCGCTTCGGCGTCCAGGCCCTGGGCCAGCAGCCCATTGACCCAGCCGGCAGAATGGGGCCGCAGCATGGGATAGTTGCGGTTGTGCATGAACACCCGACGGAAATGCTGCAGCACCGCGTCTTGCAGCACGCCATCGGCCACCGGCCGCCCCAGAACCGCCTCAAGAACGTCACGGTCCATCAAGGTGCCATAGAAGAACAGGCGCACTTGGGGTCAGTCCACGCTGCCGGCCAGGATGGCCCCGCGCGAGGCCATGAGATACAGCCCCACATGGTGGGTCAGCGCCTGGGGGTGGGCCGCCGTGTCGGGCAGGCCCAACTGCCGCGCCACCTCCAGCGGCAGGTCATAGGTGGCGCAGCCCGGTTCGTGCACAACGATGTCCTGCAGGGTGGGGGTCATTTCATGGTTGCGGGCCGACAGCAGGGTCAGCACGAAGTCCATGACGCAGATGTCGGTACAGATGCCCACCACCACCACTGCCTGCAGCTTGTTGGCATTGATCCAATCCACCACGCCATTGCGCCCCGTCTGCGGGTCGATGGCACCGACGAAACCATTGATGCAGTCCTTGGGCTGCAGCTGCACCGCCAGACTGGTCCCCATCCATTTCAGGTCGGGCACCAATTCGTCCTGTCCGGTGCCGCGCTCGCAATGGGGGGGATAGGGCGGCTCGGCCTTACCCGGCACATGGCTGTCCAGGAAGGCCAGCACCGGTTCGCCCCGCGCCTCCCAGGCGCGGGCCAGGCGGTCGGTCTCGGCCACCATGCGGCTGATCTGGGCATTGGGCGCCGCCGGGGCCAGCGGGCCGCAGCCCACGGTGCAGAAGCCGTTCACCTCGTCCACCACCACCAAACCGGTACGGCCCGACCGGCGATAGTCGATCAGGCTGATGGGCAGTTGGCGGGCAATGTCGGTGGTGCTGTCTGCGGTCATGGCGGCGGCCCCTCTTCCCTTGGTCTGGTTCAGGATATGGCGTCGGCCGACCGCAACTGCATCACGCGATCGGCGCACAGCACCCGCTCGGGGGGCAGCCTGACGCGCACCACGGTCCCCTGCCCCGGCCTGCTCTCGAGAATGAGATGACCGTCATGCAGTTCGACAAAGGACTTGGTGAGCGGCAGGCCGAGGCCAGTGCCGTCATATTTGCGGGACAGGGCGCTGTCCACCTGGCCGAACGGGGCCATGGCCTTGTCCATGTCCTTGGCGGTCATGCCGATGCCGGTATCGGCCACGGTCATTTCAAAGCAGCCCCCCTCCACCAGACAGGCGCCCACGGTCACGCGGCCGCCCGAAGGGGTGAACTTCACCGCATTGGACAGAAGGTTGAGCAGGATCTGCTTGAAGCGCCGGGCGTCCACCAGGATGCGCGGCAGCCCCTCGGCGATGTCCACCTCCAGCGAAACCTTGGCGGTCACCGCCCGCTCCGAGATCAGACGCAGGCTGGCCCGCACCACGTCGGGCAGTTCCACCGGCTCGGGATGCAACTCCAGCCGGCCCGACTCCACCTTGGACATGTCCAGGATTTCGTTGATCACCTCCAGCAAGTGGCGGCCGGATTCGTGGATGTCGTGCACATATTCCCGGTAGCTGGACGCCCCCAGCGGCCCCATCAGCTCATTGCGCATGATGTCCGAGAAACCGATGATGGCATTCAGCGGCGTGCGCAGCTCGTGCGACATATTGGCCAGGAACTCGGACTTCGCGCGGTCGGCCAGTTCGGCGGCCTCCTTGGCCGAGCGCAGCTGCTCCTCGGCCCGCTTGTGCGCCGAGATGTCCTTGAAGATGGCCTGGAAGAAGCGCCGACCGCCGATCACCACCGCCGAAGCGGACACGTCCACCGGCACGGTCTGGCCGCCGGCGGTCAGGATGGCCAAGGCGTCCACCTGGCACTCGCCCATCTCCCAGAGCTGGCGGAAGGCATCCAGCACGCGCGGATGGTCGGCCTCGACCATCAGCTGGGTGGCCGACATCTCCTTCAGCCGGCTGGCCGGCAGGCCGAACAGCTCTTCGGCCTTACGGTTAGCTTCCAGGATACGGCCATCGGGATCGGTCAGCACGATGGCGTCCGCCGCTCGGGCCAGCAGGGCGCGGTACTTCTCCTCGGACCGGCGCAGGTCCTCCTCGGCGCGGCGGCGCTCGGTGATGTCCTGGATCAGGAAAAAGAAGCCCATCACCCAGCCGTCTTCGCTGCGATGGGGCACGAACACCGCCTGGCACGAGGGCATGCGCCCGTCGGGCAATTCCAGGATGGCCTCGAAATTCACCTCGCGGCCATCCAGCACGGCTTCCATATAGGGCCGCGCCTGGGACATGAAATGGCGCCCCAGCACCTCGGCCATGGGCAGGCCGACGATGCCTTCGGGCTCGCGACCGAACCATTCGCCGTGGCGGCGATTGGCGAACTGGAACCGCTGTTCGGCGTCGATATAGGCCAACAGGCCGGGAATGGCGTCGGCCACCAGGCGGATGCGGGCCTCGGACTGACGCAGGATCTCCTCGGTGCGGCTGCGGTGCTGCACCTCCATCTGCAGGGCCAGGGTGCGGCGCTCCACCCGCTGCTCCAGCTCGGCATGGGCCTGCTGCAGCGCCTGTTCGGCGCGCCGGCGCAGGGTGATGTCGATGCCCACGGCGATCATATAGCGCACCGAGCCATCGGGATTGTGGAAGATGGCGTTGTTCCAACGGATGGGGTGGCGGGCGCCGTCAAAGCCCACCCACTCATTCTCGAATTCCGAGGGAATGTCGCCCCGCTTCAGCCCGGCAAAGGCCTCGTGGGTGCGCAGCTGGGTCTCGCCGGCCAGAACCAGATCCCACAGCACCCGGCCGCGCACATCGGACAGATGGAACCCGGTCAGGCGTTCGCAAGCCTGGTTGAAATGCACCACCCGGCCATCGGGGTCCAGCACCACCACCAGCGCGCTGGCGGTTTCAAGCACCGCGCGGGTGAAGTCCCGTTCCTCGCGCAGGGCCTGCTCGGCCCGCTGGCGCGCCTGCTGCTCGGGGTCCGAGCCGGCGGTGATCAGGATACGGCGGCGTTCCTCGAACAGGCGCTTGCGAGCGATGGCGCAGCGGATGATACGGCGCAGGGTGGCGCCGGTGGCCTGGCCCTTGACCACATAGTCCTGGGCGCCGCTCTGGATGGCGCCCAGGGCCAGGCCCTCATCGTCGCTGCCGGTCAGCACCACCACCGCCGGCCCGGCCTGCCAGCCCACCACGGTGGAGATGGTATCCAGCCCCCGGCTGTCCGGTAGCGACACGTCCAGCAGCACCGCGTCGAATTCCATGTGGCCCAGAAGGTCCAGCGCCTGTTCCAGCGTTTCAGCGCGGATCAGGTGGAAGGCGCCGGCCTCTTCGGCCAGATGGTGGCGGATCAGGGTGAAGTCGCCGGGATTGTCCTCGACCACCAGCAGGCGGCAGGCTCCCGCCGGCCGGGGCAGCACCCCTGGGGCCAAGTCGTCCTGTCCGGCGGAACGGGAATAACCCTGTGTCATGATCCCCTGGCCCAATGGTCATGCCATTCTGGCGCAACCCGGCGCTTTAGGAAAGATTCTAAACCACCGCGTCCGCACTCAGGCCCGAGGCCGTCAGCTGATGGGCCAGCATGCCCTTCAGCCGCTTCAGGGCATCCACGCTATGCGCCTCGCAACGGGCCACCAGCACCGCCTGGGTGTTGGAGGCGCGCAGCAGCCACCAGCCGTCCTCGTTGGTCACCCGCACGCCGTCCACGTCGTCATAGGCGGTGCCGGCGGCCTCCAGCCGGGCCTTGACCTCGGCGATCACCGCGAACTTGCGTTCCTCGGGGCAGTCAAAACGCAGTTCGGGGGTGTTCAGCAGATGCGGCAGCCGGTCATAGCGGGCGGCCAGGGTCTCGTGGCTCCAGCGCGAGACCAGGGCAATCATGCGCACCGCCGCATACAGGGCGTCGTCAAAGCCATACCAGCGGTCGGCGAAGAAAATATGCCCGCTCATCTCGCCCGCCAGGGGCGATCCGGTCTCGGCCATCTTGGTCTTGATCAGGCTGTGCCCGGTCTTCCACATCAGCGGCTTGCCGCCCATGCGCGCAACCTCGTCGAACAGGGCCTGGCTGGCCTTGACGTCGGCGATGATGGTGGCGCCCGGCTGGCGGGCCAGCAGTTCCTCGGCCAGCAGGATCAGGATCTGGTCGCCCCACAGGATGCGGCCCAGCCCGTCCACCACGCCGATGCGGTCGCCGTCGCCATCGAAGGCCACGCCCAGGTCCGCCTGCTCCATCAGCACGGTATCCTGCAGCTGCTTCAGGTTCTCGGGCTCGGTGGGGTCGGGATGGTGCGCCGGAAAGGTGCCGTCCACCACCTCGTTCAGCAGCACATGCCGGCCGGGCAGCTTCTTGACCAGCTTCTGCATGATGTCGCCGGTCGCGCCATTGCCGGCGTCCCACACCACCGTCAGCGGGCGCGCGCCGTCATAATCGGCGGCCAGACGATTCGCATATTGCTCGGCGATGAGTTGGTCGATCACCTGGCCGCCCGGGGCCGCATGGTGGTCGCCAGCGGCGGCGATCTCGCCCAGGCGCTTGATGTCGGCGCCAAAGAAGGGTTTACCGCCCAGCACCATCTTGAAGCCGTTATGGTTGGGCGGGTTGTGGCTGCCGGTCACCTGGATGGCGCCGTCGGCCTCGAGCACCTTGCCGGCGTAATAGAGCATGGGCGTCGGGCCGCAGCCGACGCGCCGCACCTCCAGCCCACAGGACAACAGGCCCTGCACCAGGGCCGCCTCCAGCTCGGGGCTGGACAGGCGGCCATCATAGCCCACCGCCACCATGCGGCCGCCGGCTCGGGCCACCATGGTGCCGAAGGCCTGGCCGATGGCCAGGGCGTCGGCGGTGAACAAGGTCTCGCCGACGATCCCGCGGATGTCGTATTCGCGCAGGATGGTGCGGTGGAACTGGTGCGAAGGCATGAAGCGGTCCTTTTAGGTAATGACGTCGGGCTGGGCGCGGCCGGTGCGAGCCTCGATCTGGGCGAGCTGGCGGGCGATGGCGATCAGCTCGGCCAGAGCCTCCTGCGGGTCCTTGTCCTGCTTGGCCGGATCAGGCTCGAAGGCCTCGATATAGACGCGCAGGGTGGCGCCCTGGGTGCCGGTACCCGACAGGCGATAGACCACGCGGCTGCCGCCCTGGAACATCACCCGGATGCCCTGCTGGGTCGAGACGCTGCCATCCACCGGGTCGGTATAGGCGAAATCATCCGCCGCCTCGACCACATAGGCGCCGAACCGCTGGCCCGGCAGGCCGGCCAGCTGACCGCGCAGATGGGCCATCAGGCCGTCGGCGGCATCCGAGTCCACGCCCTCATAGTCATGCCGGGAATAATAGTTGCGGCCATATTTGGCCCAATGCTCGCGCACGATCTCGGCCACGCTCTGGCCGCGCACGGCCAGCACATTCAGCCAGAACAGCACGGCCCACAGCCCGTCCTTCTCGCGCACATGGTCCGACCCGGTGCCGAAGCTTTCCTCGCCGCACAGGGTGGCCATGCCGGCATCCAGCAGATTGCCGAAGAACTTCCAGCCGGTAGGGGTCTCGTAATGGGGAATGCCCAGGGCCTCGGCCACCCGGTCGGCAGCCTTGCTGGTGGGCATGGAGCGGGCGATGCCCTTCAGCCCCGCCTTGTAACCAGGGCAAAGGGTGGCATTGGCCGCCAGCACCGCCAGGCTGTCCGACGGGGTGACATAGAAATTGCGGCCCAGGACCATGTTGCGGTCGCCATCGCCGTCCGAGGCGGCGCCGAAGTCCGGGCCGAAATCGTCCAGCATCATCTCGCACAGGGTATGCGCATGGACCAGGTTCGGATCGGGATGCCCGCCGCCGAAATCGGGCAAGGGCACGGCGTTCATCACCGAGCCCTTGGGCGCCGACAACAGATATTCCAGGATATGCTTGGCATAGGGGCCGGTGACCGCATGCATGGCATCGAATTTCAGCACGAAGCCGTTGCGGAACATGACCTTGATGGCATCGAAGTCGAACAGCTGCTGCATCAGTTCGGCATAGTCGGCCACCGGGTCGATGACCTG
>CAYOKN010000083.1:0-10940 GCA_964404545.1 uncultured Rhodospirillaceae bacterium
GCGGCTGATGAATGCGCCGCTGTCCCTGCTGCCTTATCTGACGTGGCAATGGCGGGTGCTGCCCGAAGCCGATGCCTGGGTCGAACCCCGGGCCGACAGCCTGCCCACCCAACTGCTGGTGGGGTTCAGCTCGCCGGGCCTGCCGCCGGTTGCCAATTCGGACCTGCCTCCCTTCGACCATGCCCTGGCCATCGTCTGGTCGCGCCATGGCTGGGAGGTGGGCACCTTGGACCGGCGCGGGGCCTTCGGCCGCTATGTGGCCCAAGGCGGCAAGCCCGAGGGCCGGTGGTGGGAACAGACCCTGGACCTGGCCGATCTGCACCGGCGTTTGTGGCCCGAACTCGAGGTGGGCCGGACCGAGGTCAGCTTTCTGGCGGTGGGCACTCGCGAATCGTCCGCCCGGGTGATCACGGAAGTTGCAGAAGCGGGGCTGGAACCTTAACCACCGCCTTGATGCTGACACAGCTTCAGCGCATGATGCGCGCCAGTCACCGGCGGGCTGATCTCAGTCTATGCCATTCCTGCAAGAGGTTGTTTCGATGCGCCTGATGAAGACCTTCTCCGCCGCCGCCCTGGCCACCGTCATGGCCGCGGCCCCGCTGACCGCCGCCTGGGCCCAGGAGGAGCCGGCGCTGACCCAGCGTCAGCAGGAAGAAGTGCGTAAGCTGATCAAGGACTATCTGCTCGAGAATCCCGAGATCATCGCCGACTCGATCCAGGCGTTGCGCGAGAAGCAGCAGCTGCGTGCAGAGGCCGATGCCAGCAAGGCACTGAAGGACTTGAAGGAGCAGATCTTCAACGACCCGGAAACCCCGGTCATGGGCAATCCCAAGGGTGACGTGACCATGGTCGAGTTCTTTGACTATCGCTGCACTTACTGCAAGGCGGTGGTGGACCCGTTGCTGGACCTGGTCAAGGCCGACGGCAAGGTGCGCCTGGTCATGAAGGAACTGCCGATCCTGGGCCCGGACTCGGTGCTGGCCTCTCGCGCTGCTCTGGCCGCCAAGAACCAGAAGAAGTATGACGAGATCCACCGCGCCCTGATGAAGGTCAAGGGCCCGCTGAATGAGGCCGCCATCATGAAGGCCGCCGCCGAGGCGGGCGTCAATGTGGAGAAGCTGAAGAAGGACATGGAGTCCCCGGCGGTCGAAGACCAGCTGAAGAAAAACTTCCAGCTGGCCCAGGCCCTGAACATCAGCGGCACCCCGGCCTTCGTCCTGGAAGACCGCATCATTCCGGGTGCGGTTCCGGCCAATGTGCTGAAGCAGACCATCGAGACCGTGCGCAAGGAAGGCGCCAAGAAGTAAGGCGCGGTCCTGGTGATCGGAAAGGGGGGCTTCGGCCCCCCTTTTTTGTTGTGTGGCCGATGGTGAACTCATGCTCAGCCTGTCGAAGGCCGAGCGGCGCTTAATTCCCCGTCGGCACCGGCACGCCGGGCGGCTGGCGGAACAGGGCATCGGGCAGGCTGCCGCGGGCGCCGCAGAAATAGGTGCTGTCGCCCTGGATCACCGTCACCCAGGGAGTGACCACCACGGCCAGCGGGGTCTTGGGGCCGGGGATACGCAGCAGGGTGCCCTTGGCCTTGGCGCCTTCGGCGGTGTCGAAATCACAGGAATGGCCGTTGGCGAACCAGCCTTCGTGGCGCACCCGGCCCAGGCCGCTGGACCAGCCGGTGATCCAGAGATGGCTGGGCTGAAGGCCGCGCACCTGCAGATATTTCTTGGCCAGGGCACGGTCCTCGCCGTCCGGCAGGGTGGGGCGCGGGCTGGTGCCGTAATAGCCGTCGGGGATGGGCGAGGGGCGTACCAGCGGCGCCAGTTGCACCATGCGGGTCACATAGGCGGCGCGCAGGCAGGCGGTATCGGCACCGCAGGCATCGCGCTTCTTCAGCCAGCCGCGCTGGCGGCTGGACGCGGTGGCGGTATGGGCAGCGTGGTCCCACAGCCAGGCCATGCCCCGGTCCAGGTCGGCCAGGTCCTGGTCGGCGCAGATGGCTTTCTCTGTCGCCGACTTGGCTTCGGCGCAGGCAAAGGCCGGCTGGGGCCGGGGCTCCAGGGCGGGCAGCAGGGCTTCGAGGCGGCGCAGGTCCTCGTGAGTAAAGTCAGCGCGTTGCCCATTGTTCAGCCCGGCCGGCGTCAGGGCCAAGGCCAGCCCGGTCTGGGGTGGCAGCCCCTCGGCCAGCAGCCAGGGCTTGCCGGGCAGGGTGGCGGTCAGGTTGTCCAGCCGCGCACCTTTCAAGGCCCGGGCCTGGGCCAGGGCGGGGAAATGGGCGCCGCGCAGGTCGGCGGCGGTGGCGTCCACCCCATCGAAGCCGGCGTTCTGGCAGGCCAGGAAGTCATCCTCGCAGGCCAGCCGGGCGCCCACCAGGCGGGCGCCGCGAAGATTGGCGCCGGACAGGTCGGCGTCCTCGATCCACAGTCCCTTGGCCATGGCGGCGGATAAATCGGCTCCGGTCAGGCGCGAGCCGCCGCCCACCTTCACCTCGGCCAGCACGGCGCCGTGCAGGTCGGCCCCGGTCAGGTCCGAGCGGCAGAACACCGCGCCGGTCAGATTGGCGTCAGACAGCTTGGCGCGGGCCAGGGTCATGCCGTCGAACACGGCGCCCTCGAAATTCTGGCGCGACAAATCCCGCCCGCTCCAGTCCTGGCCTTGGTGCAGGGGGCGGCCGCTCCAGTCGGCCTTGCGGCACAGCTCCAGCGGGGTGTCTGCCGCCTGGGTGGCGGCTGCGGGAAGCGCCAGCAAAACGGCCAGCGTCAGGGACTGGATGCGCGCGAACGGCATGGCACAAGGCGCCTTGGGATAGTCGGAACGGCCTATCCTATCCCAAGGCGTCGGTTCTCAGAAGAACCCCTTGGCCATCTCCTGCGTCACCTGGCCGAATTGACGCTGCAGCCAGTCGAGGAACTCGTGCAGGCCGCGCCGGATCACGTCGTCCACATTCTGGTCGGACAGGGCGCTGCGCACATCGTCCAGGCATTCCAGGGCCGCGCTGCCGCCTTTCAGGTTATAGCGGGTGCGGACCTGGCCCAGATACCACTCCATCTGCCGCACGCACAGGGACACCGCGCGCGGGAAGCTGTCCGAGAACAACAGGAAGCCCGCCACGCTGGCCGGGGTCATGCGGCCCGCATAGAGCCGGCGATAGGCCTGGTAGCCGGCGGCCGAGCGCAAGACCGCGTTCCACTGCGACAGGTCCACCTGGCTGCCCACGTCTTCCACCCGGGGCAGCAGCGAGTGATATTTGATGTCCAGCAGGCGGGTGGTCTGGTCGGCGCGCTCCAGATACTTGCCCATATTGTAGAAGTACCAGGCCTGGTCCCGGTAGAAGGTGCCCTCGATGATGCCCGCATGGGCCTGGCACTCTTCCTTGATCTCCTGCAGCAGCGGGTTCAGCCGGTCGGCCTTCAGGTCCGCCGGGGTCAGTTCCTTCATGCGGGAATAGAAGGTGTTCAGCTGGGCCCACATCTCGATGGAGATGATGGGGCGCAGCGCCCGGGCGTTCTCGCGCGCCGCCTTGATGCTGCTGGCCACCGAGGTGGGATTGTCGAAATCCAGCAGATAGAAGTTCAACACCGACGGCCCGTCGGCTTTCTTGCACTTCTCGAAGAAGGCCTCTTCGTCGGCATTGATCTGGACCACCGACAGCCAGTTCTTGGCGCCCTTGTCGCGGCTGAAGAACTCGGTGACTTCCAGGATGCGGGCCAGATTTTCCGCCCGTTCCATATAGCGCGCCAGCCAGAACAGGTCCTCGGCATAGCGGGCGAGAAGAGTGTTGGTGCTCATGGCCTGTCCCCCCTTATTCCAGAACCCAGGTGTCCTTGGACCCGCCGCCTTGCGACGAGTTCACCACGATGGAGCCCTCGCGCAGGGCCACGCGGGACAGGCCGCCGGGCAGCACCCAGGTGCTCTGGCCGGTGATGGCAAAGGGGCGGAGGTCCACATGGCGGGGCTTCAGCCCCTTGTCGGTCAAGGTGGGGGCCACCGACAGCCCGATCATGGGCTGGGCGATATAGTTGCCGGGGTCCGCCTTCAGCTTGGTGCGGAACTCGGCGATCTCCTTCTTGCTGGCCTTGGGCCCGACGATCAGGCCATAGCCGCCCGACTCGCCCACCGGCTTGACCACCAGCTGCTCCAGATTGTCCAGGGCATAGCGCAGCGCCTCGGGCTCGCGGCAGATATGGGTCTCCACATTGGGGAGCAGGGCCTCTTCGCCCAGATAATATTTGATGATGCGCGGCATATAGGCATAAACCGCCTTGTCGTCGGCCACCCCGGTGCCCACGGCATTGGCCAGCGCCACATTGCCCTTGCGATAGGCCTCCATCAGCCCGGGCACGCCCAGCATGGAGTCGGGGCGGAAGGCCTTGGGGTCCAGGAAGGCGTCGTCGATACGGCGATAAATGGTGTGCACCCGGGTTCGGCCGGCGGTGGTGCGCATATAGACCTTGTCTTTCTCGACCACCAGGTCGCGGCCTTCCACCAGCGGCACGCCCATTTCGCGGGCCAGGAACACATGCTCGAAGAAGGCCGAGTTATAGACGCCGGGTGACAGCAGCACCACGGTGGGGTCGTCGGCGCCGTCGGGGGCGATCTCGGCCATGGCCCGGCGCAGCATCACGCCATAGTCATCCACGGGGCGTACCGCCACATCCTGCATCAGGTCGGGGAAGGCGCGCAGCATCAGCAGGCGGTTTTCCACCACATAGGACACGCCCGACGGGGTGCGGGCATTGTCCTCCAGAACCCGGAAGGTGCCCTCGGGGTCGCGGATCAGGTCGATGCCGCAGATATGGGCATAGGTGCCGTGCGGGACCTTGATCTCGGACATGATGGGCTGGAAGTTGGAATTCTTCAGCACCAGTTCGGCCGGCAGGATGCCGTCCTTCAGGATTTTCTGCTTGCCGTAGAGGTCGCCCAGAAAGGCATTGATGGCGGCTACCCGCTGGGTCACGCCGGCTTCCAGATGGGCCCATTCCCCGGCGGTGATCACCCGCGGGATCACGTCGAAGGGCAGGATGCGGTCGATGGCGTCCCGCGCCGAATAGACCGTGAAGGTGATGCCAAGATTGAACAATTCCTTCTCGGCATCGGCGGCCCGGCGCTTCAGTTGCGCCAGGTCCATGCCGTGCAGCCGGTCGCAGATCTGCCGGACCAGTTCGGTCTCGGCGCCGCGCCCGGTGGTCAATTCGCAGAAATAGCCGTTGCTGTCGTAATTGGACAGAAGACCGGCACCCATCAGGTCGACTTTATCCAGCTTCATTGCCGTCACCCCATTTCAACCGCGACATCCAGCCGGTGATTCCCTCCGCCGAGGATCACTCCCCGCACCGGGCTGACGTCGGAATAATCGCGGCCCCAGGCCACGACCACATGCTCGTCGGACACCACCAGGTCGTTGGTGGGGTCCAGGTCGATCCAGCCGATGCCGGGGCAGAAGGCACTGACCCAGGCATGGCTTGCGTCGACACCCACCAGCCCGGGTTCCCCCTCTGGGCGGCGGGTGCGGATGTAGCCGGACACATAGCGCGCCGGCAAACCAAGGGACCGCAGGCAGGCGATCTCCACATGGGCGAAGTCCTGGCACACGCCCCGGCGGGCGGCCATGACCTCGTCCAGCGGGGTGGAGACCTCGGTGGCATGCGGATCGAAGATGAAATCGCGGTGGATGCGCCCGTTCAGGTCCAAGAGCGCCTCAAGGATCGGGCGGCCGGGCGGGAAGCTCTGCACCGCATAGGCGCGCACCGCGTCATTGGGCCGCACCAGCGGGCTGGCATGCAGATATTCGGCGGCCTCGATCTCGGTCGGGAAGCCGTCGCCCTCCATGCGGTCGCGCACCTCCTGCCAGTTGGGCGTCAGGCTGGGCTCGGGCAGGGGCGGGAACGACACGTCCACCAGGCAACGGGCGGTGACGGTGAAGGTGGTGTGCGGCTCCTCGATGGACACCAGCAGCACCTCATTGCCGAAGCTGTCGCGGGTCACCTGGCTCCAGAACGGCGCCGGGCTGAGGTCCAGCTCGGCGGCCAGCACCCGCTGCGAGGCAAAGCTGCGTGGGCTGAGCCGCACCGCATGCGAGGCCAGGTCCACGGGCTCGGAATAATGATAGGCGGTGACGTGGCGGACCGAATATCGCATCAGCCGACCCCTCCGACGCCGCCGCCCACGGCCTGGGCCGGGCGCACATGGGAGAAGAAGGTCCGAGTGACCGCGTCGGACAGTTGCGACACCCGGCGCGAGCCATCGGCCAGCAACTCGTCCAGGCGCTGGCGCACATCCTCGCGCTGGGCCAGGTCCAGTTCCAGGCTGAGCACCGCGCCCAGCAGGGAATGGACGATGCGCAACTCGGAATTGCCGCTCCGATGCCCCTCGATCCCCAGGGGGGCCAGCGCCTCCAGATGGCCGGTCAGGGCGGCCAGCTGATAGGCCACCGAGCGCGGATTGGTCTGGTCGGCCAGGATCAGGTCCAGCACCGGCTCCACCTGCAGGGCGGCCAGATAGCGCGAGCGGTAGGTGATGGTGGAATCGCACAGCTCCAGCATCATGCCCAGTGCGCCTTCATGGGCCGAGGGCGGCAGCTGGATCATGGCGCGCACCACATCCAGGGTGAACTGGCTCCGCTCGATCTTGCGGCCCATGTCCAGGAAGCGCCAGCCGCCGTGCCGGGTCATGCTTTCCGCCACCATGCCGCCAAAGGCCGCCACCGCCGCCACCACGCCGTCCAGGGCGTCGATGGCCGCCGACAGGTCGCGGCCCGACTCCACCAGGGTCTCGCGGGTGGGGCCTGTGATCAGGGTCAGGGTGAAATGCAGGTCCTTGGACAGCCGGTCGCGCACGCCGGGCGCCATGCCCTGGATGTTCGAGAACAGGGACTGCACCACGATGCCGCTGGTGCAGGCTTCCATCAGGGCGGCGGCCATGGCCGGGCCGCCCACGGTGCTGCAGCCGGGCGCCAGCAGGCCGCGCTCCACCAAGAGGCGCACCAGTCCGGACAGGGCGGCGCGGCTCTGCTGGTCGCCGGAATTGTCCTCGACCCGGGTCAGGGCCGAGCGCAACAGCCGCGCGGTGTTGTCCAGCCGTTCGAGATAGCGGCCCAGCCAGAACAGGTTGTCGGCGGCGCGCGAGGGCAGCTCGCCCGACGAGCGGCGCAGCTCCACCGGGCCCATGGGCTGCACCAGGGACGGTGTCACCACCTCCTCGTCCATGCCGGCGATCACCCAGGCGTCCTTGGAGATGCCGCCCTGCTGCATGGACACCGAGCCGTCGGCGGGGTCGGCGGCCACGCGCACGAATCCGCCGGGCATGGCGGTCCAGCCCTGGTCCGAGCGCACCAGGAAGGCGCGCAGCACCATGGGATGGGGGCTCAGGCCCTGGGGCGACCAGACCGGGGTGGCCGAGGGGGGCAGCCGTTCCTGCAAGATCCAGTTATGGGGCTGGGCGCGGATGTCCGAGATCAGGTTTTCCTTCTCGGCCCGGCTTAAGGAATGGGGGCGGATGGCGTTGTCGATGCTGGCGGAGAAGGCTGACCGCACGATCAGCTGGTCCATGCGCGCCAACGCCGCCTCGCGCTCCTTCTTCTGGCCGCACCACCAAACCGCCACCGACGGCAGCTTCATGTCCTCGCCCAGCACATGGCGGCACAGGCCCGGCAGATAGGGCGCCAGGCCCGGCGCCTCGACCGCGCCGCAGCCCAGGGCATTGGCCACCCGCACCGAGCCGTCGCGCACCGCCTGCATCAGCCCCACCACGCCCAGAGCCGAATCCGGGCGCAACTCCAGCGGGTCGGCATATTCTGAATCCAGCCGGCGCAGGATCACGTCCACGGTCTTCAGGCCGGACAGGGTCTTCAGGAACACTCGGCCGCCGCGCACGGTCAGGTCGGCGCCCTCGGCCAGGGTCAAGCCCAGCTCGCGGGCCAGGAACACATGCTCGAAATAGGTCTCGTTCAGTGGGCCGGGGGTCAGCAGCACGATATGCGGATTGTCTCGATGCAGCCGGGCCATCTCCTGCAGGCTGCGGTGCAACTGGCTGAAGAAGGGGCGCAGGCGCTTGACCGGGCAGGCGCGGAACAGCTCGGGGAAGCTGCGCGCCAGCACATTGCGGTTCTCCAGCGCATAGCCCAGGCCCGATGGCGCGTCGATGCGGTCGGACAGCACCCACCACTGGCCGTCCGCGCCCCGGATCAGGTCGGCGGCATAGAGCAGCATCATGGGCCGCTTGCCCCGCTCGGGCAGGCGGCAGGCGCGCAGGAACCGGGGATTGGCCTGCACCAGCGCCGGCGGCAGCAACTGGTCGGCCAGAAGCCGCTGCGGGCCGTAGATGTCGGCCAGCACCGATTCCAGCAAGGTCGCACGCTGGGCCAGGCCGGCTTCCAGGTCGGCCCATTCCGCCTCGGGGATGGGCACCGGCAGCACGTCGAACTGCCAGGGCCGGTCCAGCCCTTTGGGATCGGAATAGACGTTGTAGGAGACGCCGTTTTCCTGGAACTGGCGGCGGGCGCGCTGGATGCGCTCGGCGATCACTTGGGACGGCAGGGTGCGCATGGCGCCCATCAGCGATTGCCAATGGGGCCGCACGCCACCGACGCCGGTCACCATCTCGTCAAAGGACTCCTGTCCCGTCATCTCTACCGCCAACCCTTCCAAATCCGGCTCCGTCAGCGGCCGAGCGGACGGCGCAGGTCCAACGTCAGCGGCATGTCGGGATTGCGCCCTTCCACGCCCACGGCCAGGGGGCCGGGGGTGTGGCCGAACGCCTCGAAGCGGGCAAGGCGGCGGCTTTCCGCTTCATTGGCATTGACCGGGAAGCTGTCGTAATTGCGCCCGCCCGGATGCGCCACATAGTAGGTGCAGCCACCCACCGACCGGCCCGACCAGGAGTCTACCAGATCGAACACCAGGGGCGAATGGACACCGATGGTTGGATGCAGGCAATTGGGGGGCTGCCAGGCGCGGAAGCGCACGCCGGCCACATATTCGCCCTCGGTGCCGGTACTGGTCAGCGGCACCACCCGGCCGTTGCAGGACAGCCGGTAGCGTTCCGCCACCATGTTGGACAGTTTGACCTGTACCCGTTCGACCGAGGAATCCACGAAGCGCACGGTGCCGCCGGCCCCCGGTTCCTCGCCCAGCACATGCCATGGCTCCAGCGCATTGCGCAACTCCAGCCCGACACCGCGCCAACCGGCCTCGCCCACCAGCGGGAAGCGGAATTCCAGATGGGCGCGGAACCAGTCGGCGTCGAAGGGCAGGCCGGCACGGTTCAGGTCGCCGATCACGTCGGCGAAGTCCTGGGAAACGAAATGGGGCAGCAGGAACTGGTCATGCAGCCGGTTGCCCCAGCGCACCAGCGGCTGCTCATAGGGCTTGTCCCAGAATTCGGCCACCAGGCCGCGTACCAGCAGCTGCTGCGCCAGGCTCATTTCCGCATGGGGCGGCATCTCGAAGGCGCGCAGCTCCAGGATGCCCAGCCGGCCGGTGGCCGAGGACGGGTCATAGAGCTTGTCGATGCAGAATTCGGAGCGATGGGTGTTGCCGGTGACGTCGGTCAGCACATGGCGCATCACCCGGTCCACCAGCCAGGGCGGCGTTTCCTGGCCCGGCTGGATCTGGGCCAGGGCGATTTCCAGCTCGTGTACCGCGTCCTCGCGCGCTTCGTCCACGCGGGGCGCCTGGCTGGTGGGGCCGATGAACAGCCCGCTGAACAGATAGCTGAGGGACGGATGGTTGTGCCAATAGGACACCAGGCTCTTCAGCAGGTCGGGCCGGCGCAACAGCGGGCTGTCCGCCGGGGTGGGGCCGCCCAGGGTGATGTGGTTGCCGCCGCCGGTGCCCACATGGCGGCCGTCGATCATGAATTTCTCGGTGCCCAGTCGGGACTGGCGCGCCTCTTCGTACAGGATGGTGGTGCGGTCCCGCAGTTCGTCCCAGCTGGTGCTGGGGTGGATGTTCACCTCGATCACGCCGGGGTCGGGGGTGACCGAGAAGCCAGCGAGGCGCGGGTCCTGCGGCGGGCGGTAGCCCTCGACCAGCACCGGCGTCTGCAGGGCGCTGGCGGTCTCCTCCACCTTGGTCACCAGATCCAGATAGTCTTCGGCGGTCTGGGTGGGCGGCATGAACACATGCAGGAAGCCGTCCCGCGCCTCGACGCACAGGGCGGTGCGCAGGAGCCAGCCGGCGCTTTCGCCGGTGCCGGGCAGCCGCGGTTCCTGCTGGAAGGCGGCGGCCTGGCCCTGGCCCTGGCGCTGTAGCATCTGGCGGGCGGGCAGGGGCGGGCGCCGGTCGAAGGGGTCCTGCTGGTGATGCCAGGGCATGTCCAGGTCATTGACCCAGGGCAGGCTGTCCAGGGGCAGGCGGAAGCCCATGGCGGAGTCGCCCGGCACCAGATAGATGCGGCCATTGCGCATGAACCAGGGGCCCGACATCCACTCGCCGGCCTGGCGGCCCAGCGGCAGCACCATGCCGGTGGGCTGGTCCAGCCCGGCCTCGAACACCCGGGCGATGCGAGCCCGCTCCAGCGGGTCTTTCAGGCGCGGGTCGGTGGGGTCCACATTTACCGGCAGGCGCTGCTCGCGCCACAGGTAATAGGCCACGTCCTCGAAGGCGGGCTGGGCCCAGTCGGCCTGCACGCCCAGCCGCTCGGCCAGTTCCTTCGAGAAGGTCTCGGCCAGGTCGAAACGGGCCCCGGTGGGCTTCTCGTCATGGGCCAGCAGGGCCTGATTCAGCCAGATGGGCTCGCCGTCCCGGCGCCAATAAGCCGACAGCGCCCAGCGCGGCAGCTGTTCGCCCGGATACCACTTGCCCTGGCCGTAATGCAGCAGCGGATGGTCGCCGGCGAACTTGCCCGCCAGGCGGCGCATCAGCCGGCCGGCCAGCAGGCGCTTGGTGGGACCCAGGGCGGCGGTGGTCCATTCCGCCCCGTCCATGTCGTCGATGGAGACGAACGTG
>CAYOKN010000084.1:0-10857 GCA_964404545.1 uncultured Rhodospirillaceae bacterium
CTTCTTCCCCGCCTGGGGCATCGCCGAGGACCCGGTCACCGGCTCGGCCCATTGCAGCCTGGTGCCCTATTGGGCCAAGCGCCTGGGCAAGACCGAGCTGACCGCCTTCCAGGCTTCGCAACGCGGCGGCACCCTTTATTGCCGCCTGGACGGCGACCGGGTTGCCATCGGCGGCCAGGCCGTACTGGTGCTCGAGGGCCGGCTGACGGTCTGAGGGGCCGCATCAAACAGCGGGCCGTGGCCGCAAGGCTGCAAATAGGCAGATGAACAGGATCAACGCAGATTGCCGCAGATGGCGACCCGCCATGACATGCGTTCAACTGCGTCCATCCCCTTTATCTGCGCACCTGTTCCCGGACCTCCATCAGGATCAGCCCCAGTTCATTGGCTCCCTCGCCGCGCACCACGCCCCAAGTGCGGTCGCCCCACCAGTTGCCATTGATCAGCGGCTCATCGCCGGTGGCCAGCAGGCGGCGGCGCAGGGCGGGAATTTCAAATTTCAGGGCCACCAGTTCCGCCATCAACGGGCGCTTCACCGCGTCCCAGTCGGGCCGCAGGGCCAGGCTGCCGCCGATTTCCTTGGCCGCCCCCGGGTCGCCTCCGGTGAAGGCCTGGCGCTTGACCGGGTCCAGGGTCTTGGCGGCCTGAAAGGCATGCTCCACGGTGGGGAACAACAGTCCCTCCCACTCGATGGGCGAGGGATAGAAATTGGACAGGAATTCATAAGCGCCGTCGAAGCTGCGGATCATGGCACCCCTCCTTCAACCGGAGGGTGCCAGGAAACCGGGGACGGGAAAAGCCTAGCCTGTGCCGCGGGCCTGCCGCGCCGGCTGGTCCAGGACGTCCTCGAGCTGGCGCACCCGGGCGCGGCCCGTATGGGCCTCCAGCACGCGCTCGCGCCCCGCCTGGGCAATCAGGCGGCGGCGGGTGTCGGACAGGCCCAGCAGATGGGCGCTGACTTCCGATCCGTCGCGGGCCACCAGGATTTCATGGGCGGGGGTGAACACCTCTTCGAGCCCCGGAAAGGGATCGGTGATCACCGGCGTGCCGCAGGCCATGGCCTCGAACAACCGCAGCGGCGGCAGATGGCCCACCGCCGAGCGGGCCCAGTCGGTCAGGTTCAGGGCATAGCGCAGCGAGGCATGGAAATGACGATGGGCGCGGGGCGCCAGATGACCGATCACCTGCACATTGGCCGGCCAGGCCTCCTCCTGGGGATAGAGCGCTCCGGCCAGGACGAAGCGGCCCGAGCGGAAGCTGCGCGCCGGCTGCAGCAGGAACCGCTCGATGCGGCCATGCCGCTCGGGCGTCCAGCGCCCCATGAAGCCCATCTCCCAAAGGGGCTCGCGCTCGTCGGGGCGCAGGGACACCGGGTCCACCGCCGGCAGCAGGCTGGCCACCCGTTCCGCGCCCAGGCGCCGGTAATGGTCGGGCACCGGCCCGGTGCCGGCCACCAGCACCAGCGGCAGCGCGGCCAGCAGCTGCGGCGTCATATAGGCGCAGCCGGTGCCGGCCAGGGCCTGCAGGGTGATGGCCGGGTCAAGGTCCCAGAAGGCCACGGTGCCCCGCGCCTGCTCCAGCGCCCATTGCGCCACCGCCACCCCTTCGGGCAGGAAGGACCCCAGGATCACCAGGTCGGCCTGGCGCACCATGGACGAATGCTCGCGCCGCAGTTCGTCGAGGTCGGCGTAAAGGGTGACGGCGCCATAGGGGATGTCCGACTCGTCCCGATGCCCGTCGAACAACGGCAGGTCACGCTCCAGGAACACCACCTGGTGGCCTCGCGCCGCCAACGCCCGCATCATGGCCCGCCAATGCACCGCCTGGGCGTTCATCCAACTGGACGTGACCGACAGGCCCAAGAGAACAATGGACAGGCTGGAGGCAGACCGGGAGGGCGGGTGCGGCGGCATGGAACCCCGGACGGTGGGTGGCGACAGTGCGGCATATGGTCCGGCAGAGCCGTCCGAACGCCCTGTCCACCCCCTATGCGCCCGCCGAATTACCGTTCGGGCAAGAGCCGACACCGCCGCCCATGAAGAAAAGATGACCTTTTTTCTGGCGCCAGCCGGCCCGGCAGCGGCACCTATTCCATTGGAATCGGTGACTCTTTTCTGGAAGAGTCAGGAATCCTCCCCATGTGAAAAATCGTTGGCCCGAAAAAGCCTGTAGATGCCCTGCTGGAACCTATGGCAGAGTGGAGTGTGAGCGGGTGTTTGCATGAAATTTCATGCTTGCCCGCGCCGTGAGCGAATGAGGACAAAGTGCCGGCTATGCCTTGTGGGAAGTTGGAATGCCTGCCAGTTCCCGGGTACCCTTTGTCAGTGACAGAGGGCTTCCGTAGCATCGTCCTTGAAGATCCGGTCGAATAATCAACACTTGAAGAGAACGAGTAATACACATGGCATGGCAGCGTGACAGGTCCGACAACCGCCGGCGCGGGGGCAATCGGTTCGATGATTTTGGTGGTGGCGGCGGCTACGAGCCCCGCGCTCCGCGTGACTCGGGCTTCGGCGCGCCGCGCTCGAGCAGCGGCGGCGGCGGCATGGGCAATGTCGTGACCCAGCCGAACGTGACCGCCACCGTGAAGTGGTTCAACCCCACCAAGGGCTTTGGCTTCGTGTCCCCGTCCGACGGGTCGGCCGATGCCTTCCTGCACATCTCGGCTCTCGAGCGTGCCGGCCACCAGGCCGTCGCCGAGGGTGCGACCATCGTGTGCGACATGGGTCAGGGCCAGCGCGGCCCGCAGGTGGTGAACGTGCTGTCGGTGGACGAGTCCACCGCCGCCCCGTCCGCCCCCCGCCGCGAGGCTCCGCAGCCCACCGGCGAGATCGTCGAGGGCACCGTGAAGTTCTTCTCGGCCGACAAGGGCTTTGGCTTCATCGCCCTGGATGACGGCGGCAAGGACGTGTTCGTGCACATCCGCGCTCTGGAGCGTTCCGGCCTGCGGGCCCTGGAGCCGAACCAGCGCGTGCGCATGAGCATCTCCATGGGCCAGAAGGGCCCGCAGGCGGACAGCATTGCGCTGATCTAGTCCGGCGGACTCTCGGTCGTCGAGAGACTGATGGAAGGGGCGGCTTCGGCCGCCCCTTTTATTTTGCCCCCGTCTGTGGTCATGGCAGGCGAGAGACACGGGCACCGGGGACGCCGCCCTCCCCCAATGGAGGGCAAGACCCGACGGCCAATGCCTGCTATCCTGACCGGCATACCTCATTGGGGATACCGGTCGGGCCATGAGCAGCCAGAGCGTGCATCACATTCTTCCCTTTGATCCCGAGGTCCTGTTCGATCTGGTGGCCGACGTGGAACGCTATCCGGATTTCGTGCCGGGGTGGCTGGCGGCCCGGGTGGTCAAGCGCGATGGCAATGCCTACGAAACCGACCAGGTGGTGCGCATCGCCGGCATCCGTCACCGCTTCCGGTCACGCACCGTGCTGGAGCGTCCGCGCCGGATCGAAATCCTGTCCGACGACCGCTTTGCCCAATTCCACATCGTCTGGACCTTTGACGAGACCACCCCCCATCACTGCGATGCCGGCATCCTGGTGGAAGTCCTGGTGCGCGCGCGCGCGCTGGACCCGCTGGCCCGTGCTTTTTCCGCCGATGCCATGCGCACCATGGTGGAAGCCTTCGAGAAACGGGCGGCCCGGCTGGCTCCGTCCGCGCAGGAGCCTTGCCCATGACCTATGACAGCCGACCCGCCTTGACCGGCGCTCCCCTGGCCGGGGACAGCCCCGCCGCGTCAGCCGGCCTGCCCGCCTATCTGCAGGACACCTACCGCTGGGCCTATCTGGATCGGCGCAACCAACGTCTGCTGGACCGGCCGCTGGTGGTCAATGCCATCCTGTGGGGCAATTACCGCCGGCTGGTGGACTGGGCCCTGGCCGAGCTGCCGGAAGGCGCCAGCGCCCTGCTGCCGGCCTGCGTCTATGGCGATTTCTGCCAGCAGTTGGCCGACCGGGTCGGGCCACGCGGCCGGCTGGTGGTGGCCGATGTGGCCGACAACCAGCTGGAGGGCGCGGCGCCCAAGCTGTCGGGCCGGCCCTGGGCCGAGCTGCGGCAGGCCGATGCGGCGCTGCCGCCGGCGGGACGGTTCGACCGGGTGATCTGCTTCTTTCTGCTGCACGAAGTCCCCGACGAGGTGAAGGGCCGCATCGTGCAGTCGCTGCTGTCCAGCCTGACCCCCGGCGGGCGGGCGGTGTTCGTGGATTATCACCGGCCCCAACCGTTGCACCCCCTCCGCCCGGTGATGAGCCTGGTGTTCGACGGGTTGGAGCCCTTCGCCAAGGGCTTATGGCGCCAGGAAATCCAGACCCTGGCCGGATCCGCCGGCGCCGATCTGCGCTGGCGCAAGGAAACCCTGTTCGGCGGGCTTTACCAGAAGGTGGTCGCGCAAAAGGCGTGATACGCGCGGCACGCTGCTCTGCCCCGCACTTTACGCATCTGGAATATAACGGGATTGAAATTTATCATGGACAGGTCCGAATCCTCGATATGAGGGGGAAACGATCATGTCCTTGGATCGACATCTGCCGGGCCCCTGGCGCGCCCTTGCCGCCGCCCTGATCCTGGCCCTGGGCCTCTTGCCGACCCCCGCGCCGGCAGCCACCGAGCCCGCCGCCCAATCCACGCCGCGCCCGGTGACGCCGGGCAAATCCACCGCCGACCATTCCAAGTTCAAGGAACTGCAGGGCCCCTTCACCAGCGGGCCCGAGGTCACCAAAGCCTGCATCGGCTGCCACACCGAGGCCGCCAAGCAGATCCATAAGACCACCCATTGGACCTGGGACTACACCAACCTGGCCACCGGCCAGCAGCTGGGCAAGCGGCGCGTGATCAACAATTTCTGCGTCTCGCTGTCCTCGAACGAGCCGCGCTGCACCTCCTGCCATGTGGGCTATGGCTGGAAGGACGACAGCTTCGATTTCGCCTCCGAGGAAGCCGTGGACTGCCTGGTCTGCCATGACCGCAGCGGCGGCTATAAGAAATTCCCGGTGGATGCCGGCCATCCCGCCTATGTGGACAAGCCCTTCCCGCCGGGCAGCGGCAAGATCTGGAAGGCGGTGGACCTGGTGGCCGTGGCCCAGAGCGTGGGCCCCACCAGCCGCGAAACCTGCGGCGCTTGCCATTTCTATGGCGGCGGCGGCGATGCGGTGAAGCATGGCGACATGGACTCCTCCATGGCCAACCCGGCCCTGGCGGTGGACGTGCATATGAGCCCCCAGGGCAAGCTGAATTTCCAATGCAGCACCTGCCACACCGCCGACCAGCATGCGGTGCCCGGCAGCCGCTACCAGATGACCGCCATGGACAAGGCGGGCATCGACGTGCCCGGCCGCACCGACAACAGCCGCGCCACCTGCGAATCCTGCCATGGGCTGGCGCCGCACAAGGCCGAGGCCAAGCTGAACGACCATGTGGACGTGGTGGCCTGCGAGAGCTGCCATATCCCCACCTTCGCCCGCGGCGGCAAATCCACCAAGATGTGGTGGGACTGGTCCACCGCCGGACGGCTGAGCCCCGAGGGCAAGCCCTTCGTCACGAAGAACGACAAGGGCGAGGTGGTCTATGACAGCATGAAGGGCGACTTCATCTGGGAAGCCAATGTGGTGCCCGATTATCGCTTCTTCGACGGCACCGTGCGCTATCCCCAGTTCGACGGCCCCATCGACCCCAGCGGCATGGTGCCCATCAACACCGTCCAGGGTGGCTATGGCGACGGCAAGTCGCGCATCTGGCCGTTCAAGGTGATGAAGGGCAAGCAGCCCTATGACGCCGAGACCCGGCATCTGGCGGTGCTGCATCTGTTCGGCAAGGATCCCAACGCCTATTGGGCCAATTTCGACATGCAGAAGGCCGCGGCCGCCGGCATGCAGCGGGCCGGGCTGCCCTTCTCGGGCAAGCTGGGCTGGGTCGAGACGGAATATCTGTGGCCGCTGACCCATATGGTGGCGCCGGCCAAGGACGCCCTGGCCTGCGAATCCTGCCATGCCCGCGACGGGCGACTGGCTGGGCTGACCGGCTTCTACATGCCGGGCCGCGACCGTTTCGCCTGGCTGGACATGCTGGGCTGGACCGCCGCCGGCCTGACCCTGCTGGGCGTGCTGGGCCATGCCGCCCTGCGCATCCTGGGCGCCAGGAAAGGATGACTGCCATGGAACGGATCCAACTCTATTCGCGCTTCGAACGCTTCTGGCACTGGTCCCAGGCCCTGCTGATCCTGACCCTGATGGTCACCGGCTTCGGGATTCACGGCAGCCATGACCTGCTGACCTATTCCCAGGCCGGGGCCATCCACGTCACCGCCGCCTGGGCGCTGATCGTGCTGTGGGTGTTCGCCCTGTTCTGGGACGCCATCACCGGCGAGTGGCGCCAATTTATCCCCACCACCCGCCAGTTCCGCGAGGTGGCCCTGTACTACACCAAGGGGGTCTTCGATCCCAAGATCGCCCACCCCTACAAAAAGACCCCGGCCGCCAAGCACAATCCCTTGCAGCGGCTGGCCTATCTGTTGTTCCTGGCGGTGATCAGCCCGGTGATCTGGGTGTCGGGCCTGCTCTATCTCTATTACAACGAGATCGCGGGCCTGCCCCTTGGGCTGGTGGCCTTCGTCCATACGGCAGCGGCCTTTGCCTTGCTGGTGTTCTTCATCGGCCATGTCTATATGGCCTTCACCGCCAAGCCGGTGTTTGCCTATGTGAAAGCCATGATCACCGGCTATGAGGACGCCCACCCATAACCCCCGGGAACGCGGACGAAAAAAGGGGCCGGCCAGCCTTGCGCCGGCCCTTTTTGCTGCTTAACCAATTGGTAACAGGCCATCGCCCATAATCCACAGTGACGGAGAGTGAATACTCCGCAGCAAGGGAGAAGAGCGCATGTTCCGTCATGCTGTCCGCATGAAGACCCGGCGTCCCATTGAACGCTTCGAGGCCTGGCTGCAGCGTCATTGCCGGGGCCAGTGGCATATCCGCCTGGAAGACATCTGCGACGACCTGGAGAACAAGGTCTATCTGTTCGCCTTCGAGCGCGAAGAGGACTATCGCCAGTTCCGCGCCGTGGCCGCCCAGCCCCGCCTGATCGATCAATATGCCCTGGCCGCCAGCGCCACCGCGGTGGATGAACCCGCCCGCCGCGCCAGCCGCTGACGGAGTCTTTACCTCGGCGCGCCATGCTGGCGGCATGACGCGCCGACGCGGTCACTCCGGTCTATGACTGGTCGGCAATGTCTCGCACCCAAGTCGGACAACTGACCCTGCACCAGCCCCCCCTGCCCTTTGGCAGGTTGCATTCCCCTTTCGCGGACTCGGATACTGCAAAAGGAGAGTGAGGGGACTGGATCATCGCAACCGAGCCTTTGCCGCCGGCCAATCCGGTAACGGCATTACGAATCATTTTCGGGGTGTTCTTCCTGACCCTGGTGGCGGTGGGCAGCTACCAGGCCGCGGCGGATCATCGCCTGGCCCAGGGAGCTGTGCGCGACCTGTCGGCGCGTCTGGCCCTGACCCTGGATCAGCATGCCACCGGCGTATTCCAAAGCCTGCGCATGGCCGCCGGCCGGGTGCAGGACGGCGCGGCCCGCCAGGGCCTGGAGCCGCTGGTCAAGAGCGGCGAGGGCCAACGCCTGCTGGATGCCACGGCCCGGGCCTTGCCCCAGCCCGGCCAGATCTGGCTGTTCGACGCCGACGGGTGGCCGCTGCTGATGTCCGGCGGCAAGGCGCCGCCGGCGGTCTATGTGGCCGACCGCCCCTATTTCCAGGCGCACAAGGCCGGTGCCCGCGAGCATTTCGGTCAGCTGATCGAAAGCCGTTATGACGGCCGCCCCATCTATACCTACAGCCAGCGCATCAACGCCCCCAACGGCCGCTTCGCCGGCGTGGTGCTGACCACCGTTTATGCCGATGGCTTCCTGAAATTCTTCGATTCCCTGGGCCTGCCCCAAGGCTCGATCCTGTCCATCTGGCTGGAAAGTGGCCCGCTGGTGGTGAAATCGCCACCGGACCAGCGCGATTTCGGCCTGGACCTGACCATGGGCAGCGGCCTGCAGCGCCTGGGCGACCGGCGCGAGATGACCTATGAAAGCCGCTCCTTCTTCAGAGGCGAGGTAACCAGAACCAGGACCATCCGCAGGCTCGATGGACTGCCCATCCTGGTGGTGGCCTCGCCCGCCGACACCGAGATCATCTCGGCCTGGCGCGAACGGCTGCTGCTGCACGGGCTGGTGCTGGTGCTGATGGGGCTGCTGATGCTGGCGCCGCTGCTGATGGCGGGGCGCTCGGTGCGGGGGCTGGCCGAGACCAAGCGGGCGCTGGAAACCGCCCTGATGGACAAGGAGGTGCTGTTCCGCGAGGTGCATCACCGGGTGAAGAACAATCTCCAGGTGGTCAGCTCGCTGCTGGCCATGCAGGCGCTGAAAACCGATGACGAGGCGTCACGCGCGGCGCTGGAGGAAATGATCCAGCGGGTGGAGTCCATGGCGCTGGTGCACACCACCCTTTATCAGAGCAACGAGGCGGCGCAAGTGGACATGGCGCGCTATGTGCCGCAGCTGTGCGCCAGCCTGGCCGAGACCCACGGCGCCGACGCGCGCGGAATCCGGCTGTCCTGCTCGGTGACGTCGGTGGCCCTGAACATAGATCAGGCGGTGCCCCTGGGCCTGTTGCTGACCGAACTGGTGACCAATGCCCTGAAGCATGCCTATCCCCAGGGCGGCGGCGAGGTGCGGGTCAGCCTGTCCCGCCAGGACGGCGGGGTCAGCGTCCAGGTGTCCGATGACGGCATCGGGCTGGCGGGGACCGCAGGGCCGCGCCGCCGACCGGGCAGCATCGGCATGACCCTGGTCCAGGCCCTGGCCAATCAGCTCGAAGCCCAGCTGGACTACACCGAAGGCCCGGGCACCCTGGCCCGGATCAGCTTCGCAGCTTGATCCCGGTCAGCCCTTGCGCCGCGCGTGGGCGGGATAGACGCCCAGAATGCGCACCTCGGTGCTGAAGAACTCCAGTTCTTCCAGCGCCAGGCGCAGATTGCGCTCCTCGGGATGGCCTTCCACGTCGGCATAGAACTGGGTGGCGGCGAAGGTGCCGCCCAGCTGATAGCTTTCCAGCTTGGTCATATTGATGCCGTTGGTGGCGAAGCCGCCCAGCGCCTTATACAGGGCCGCCGGGACGTTGCGCACATTGAACACGAAGGTGGTCACCGTCAGGCCGTTGTTCGGCGACGGCACCTTGGGGGCCTTGGACAGAACCACGAAGCGGGTGGTGTTGTGCTCGGCGTCCTCGATGTTCGAGGCCAGGGACTTCAGGCCATAGATCTCGCCCGCCAGTTCCGAGGCAATGGCCGCCACCGAGCGGTCGCCCAGTTCCGACACTTCCTCGGCCGAGCCGGCGGTATCGGCCCGCACCACCGCCTTCAGGCCGTTCCGGCCCAGGAATTTGCGGCATTGCGACAGGGCGTGCACATGGCTGCGCACGAACTTCACATCCTTCATCTCGGTGCCGGGCAGGGCCAGCAGGTGATGGTTCACCCGCTCGAAATGCTCGGCCACGATATGCAGGCCGGAGTCCGGCATCAGGTGATGGATGTCGGCCACCCGGCCCGCCACCGAATTCTCGATGGGGATCATGGCCAGGGCGGCGCGGCCGTCGCGCACCGCCTCGAAGGCATCCTCGAAGGCGCTGCACGGCAGCGGGGTCATGTCCGGATAGGCACTGCGGCAGGCCAGGTGCGAATAGGCGCCGGGCAGGCCCTGGAAGGCGATGGTGTGGCTGGCGGTCATGGCTTGGCTTAGCTCTGGCGGAGCAGGGCACGGGCCCGCTCGAGGTCGGCGGGAGTATCGACACCCAGCGGAACCGTGTCAACGAGGGCGGCGTCGATGCGCATGCCATTCTCCAGCGCCCGCAGCTGCTCCAGCTTCTCGCGCTGTTCCAGCACGCCCTGGGGCAGGCGGCAGAACCGGTCCAACGCCTCGCGCCGATAGGCATAGAGGCCGATATGGTGATAATGCGGCCCAGCGCCCGAGGGCACGGTGGCGCGGCTGAAATACAGCGCGCGGCCCAGCCGCTGGCCCGGCGCGAAGCCCACCACCGCCTTGACCACATTGGGGTTGGTGCGCTCGTCCTCGACGGTGATCTCGGTCACCAGGGTGGCGATGTCCACCCCGGCATCGGCGGCCAGCGGCGCAAAGGCGGCGCGCACCACGGCGGGCTCCAGGGTAGGCAGGTCGCCCTGTACATTGATCACCGAGTCAAAGCGCCCGTCAGGGTCCAGCTTGTCAACCGCTTCGCGGATGCGGTCCGAACCCGACGGATGGGCGGGGTCGGTCAGCACCGCCTTGCCGCCCGCCGCCTCGACCGCGTCCACGATCTCCTGCTCGGCGGCGGCCACCACCACCGGCCCCACATTGGCGGCCAGGGCGCGGCGCCAGACATGCACGATCATGGGCAGGCCGTTGATGTCGGCCAGCGGCTTGTTGGGCAGGCGCGTGGCCTGCAGCCGGGCGGGAATGAGGACGATGGGGGCGCTGGGGGCGTTGGAGCTCATGGACGGGCTATCTACATCTTAGGAACGGCTTGGAAGCTTATACCCCCGCAGGCACCATCCCGCCAGCGGGGCGATACGGCTTGGACAGGCGCGCACCCAAGGGATAATCTGCACAACCGCAGGGAGGACTTGATTGATGGACAGTGTGGAATATCAAAAGCTGGCCGGCGGATTCCTGATGGCGTTGATCCTGGTGGTCAGCATCAACATGGTGGGCAACAGCGTGATGCCTCCCGCCGAGGAGCCCGCCGCCGAGGGCCTGGGCGCGGCCAAGCCCGCCGCCACCGCCGCCGCGCCGGATACCGCACCCGCCGGCTC
>CAYOKN010000085.1:0-10209 GCA_964404545.1 uncultured Rhodospirillaceae bacterium
CGGCCGCGCCCGGACCAGCCCATCAGGGTCAGGTCGGCCTGGACCCCGGCGGCCAGGATCTCGGCGGCCACCCGGCCCCGGCGCACCAGGAACTCGGCCTGCAGCCGGCGGGCGGCGGCCAGCGCATCCAGGCTGCGCCGGGCCTGGGCCATCTGGCTTTTCAGGGCGCGCTGCAGCAGGTCCTGGGGCATGGGCTCGCGTCGGCGCAGCGGCATCGAGAAGCTGTGCATGCCGGCATGGCCGGCCAGATGCACCAGATTGATGTCCTCGACGAACAGGGCGGTCAGGCTGGCCTGCAGCCGGTCTGCCAGCTCGGCTCCCGCCTCCAGCGCCGCCAGGGACAGCGGCGATGCGTCGGTGGCCACCAGGATGCGGCGCATGCCCGGGATCATCCTGGCCGGCCGTTGCGGGTTTCGGACCCGTTGATCTGGCGCTGCACGGCGCGGTGAAAGGCCTCGAGCCGGGCCTGCACCTTGCGGTTCACGGTGCCGGTGGGCCAGCCGCCCCGGCCATCGGGCTCGCCCGCGGGCACGCCGGTCAGCAGCTCGATGCCCTGGTCGATGGTCTCCACCGGATAGATGTGGAAGCGGCCTTGGCGGCAAGCCTCCACCACTTCGGCCTTCAGCATCAGATTACGCACGTTGCTGGCCGGGATCAGCACGCCCTGGCGCCCGGTCAGGCCGCGGGCGGCACAGATATCGAAAAAGCCCTCGATCTTCTCGTTCACGCCGCCGATGGGCTGCACCTGGCCCAGCTGGTTGACCGAGCCCGTCACCGCCAGGTCCTGGCGGATGGGCAGCTCGGACAGGGCCGACAGCAGGGCATAAAGCTCGGTGGACGAGGCGGAATCTCCGTCGATCTCGCCATAGTTCTGCTCGAACACCAGACTGGCGGTCAGGCTCAGGCTCTGCTCGCCGCCGAAGCGGGCGGCCAGGAACGAGGTCAGGATCAGCACGCCCTTGGAATGGAACGGGCCGGACAGGTCCACCTCGCGCTCGATATCCAGCACATCGCCCTTGCCCATATGCACCCGGCAGGTGATGCGGCTGGGCCGGCCAAAGGCGAAGCGGCCCAGTTGCAGCACCGCCAGGCCGTTGATGGTGCCCACCTTGCCGCCGTCGGTGTCGATCAGCAGGGTGCCGCGCTTGATCTCATCCTGGATATGCTCACGCACCCGGTCGTGACGAAACACATGGGCATCGATGGCCCGCTGGATATGGGCGGCGTCGATGGTCGGGGCGCCGGTGCTGCGGGCGAAATAGTCGCTCTCGCGCACCAGGTCGGCCAGGCTGGCCATGTGGGTGGACAGCTTGGCGGAGTCTTCGGCCAGGCGGGCGGCATGCTCCACCATGCGGGCCACGCCGCCGGCGCTGAGCGGCAGCAGCCCGTCCTCGCGCGCCACCCCGGCCAGCAGGCGGGCCAGGTTCAGCACATTGTCGCCGCTGCGGTCCATGTGGTAGTCGAAATCGGCGGCCACCTTGAACAGCTCCGAGAAATCGGGGTCATGGTGGCTGAGCAGGTAATAGAGCATGGGGTCGCCGATCAGCACCAGCTTCAGATCCAGCGGGATCGGCGCCGGCTCCAGCGATACGGTCTGGATCAGGCCCAGGCTCTGACCCGGCGTCTCGGTGCGGGCCTGGCGGGCGCGCAGGGCGCGCTTCAGGTCTTCCCAGGCGAAGGGCTGCATCAGCAGCTTGCGCGCCTCCAGCACCAGATAGCCGCCATTGGCCCGGTGCAGGGCGCCCGGCTTGATCAGGTTGAAATCGGTGACCAGGGCGCCCATCTGGGCGAAATGCTCGATCCGGCCCACCAGATTGGGCTGGGTGGGGTGGTCCTCGAACACCACCGGCGCGCCCTGGGTTTCGCCATGGTCCACCAGCAGATTGACCCGGTAGCGGCGGAAAGCACCGTCCGAGGGCAGGGCGCGGCGCATGGCCGCGGGCAACCGTTCGGTCTCCTCGTCGGGACGCAGGAATTCGGCCAGGGTATCCACCACATTGGCCTGCACCGCATCCAGCCAGCCCAGCACCTCGGGCACCTGGGCGAAGCCGGCGCGCAACTCCTCCAGCAGATGGGCCACCACACCGCTGGCCACGTCCTGGTCCAGGGCGCGGATCTTCTCGCGCTGCTCACGCTCGGCCTGGGGCAACTGCTTCAGGGTGCGCTCCAGATCCTCCTGCAGCGCCTCGATCTCGCCCTTCAGCCGGGTTTTTTCCTCGTCGGGCAGTTTGGCGAATTCTTCGGGGTTCAGCACCTCGCCGTCCTTGACCGGGGCCAGGGCCACGCCCACCGGCGTGCGCACCAGGGCGATGCCCTTCTCGGCGGCGCGGCTGCTGACCCCGTGCAGGGCGGCCTCCTGCAGCTCGCGGTAATGCTCCTCGATCACCTGGCGGCGGGTGCGGTAGTCGTCGGACTCGAAGGCCGCGGGCAGGCCCAGGCGCAGCTCCTCCACCAGCCGGTCCATCTGCCGGCGCAGCTGCCGGCCCTGGCCCGGCGCCAGCCGCACCGCCAGCGGCTTGTGAGGCTCGGCGAAATTGTTCACATAGACCCAGTCCGACGGCGCCGGCTGGCCCGCGGCGGCTTGCTCCAGGAACTGCCGCACCAGGCTGGCCTTCCCGGTGCCTTCGGGCCCCAGGGCGAACAGATTATAGCCCGGCTGGCGCATGCCGATGGCAAAGCGGATGGCCTCCACCGCCCGCTCCTGGCCCAGGGGCTGGGTCAGCGGCTCCAGTTCGGCGGTGGTGCCAAAGGGCAGGCTGGCGGGGTCGCAGCGGGTGTAAAGGGTTTCGGGCGGTAGCGGCTTGGTCATGGGGGATCAGTCTTGCTGTTCGATGCGGTCCATATCTTCGTCGGACAGGCCGAAATGGTGGCCGATCTCGTGGATCAGCACATGGCGCACCAGATGGGTCAGGTCCTCGCCGGTCTCGCACCAATAATCCAGGATCGGCCGGCGATACAGAAAGATGCGCTCGGGCCCGCGCGGCGGGTCCAGCACGCTTTGCTGGTCCAGCGGCACCCCGTGATAGAGGCCCAGCAGGTCGAAGGGGCTGTCCAGGTCCATGTCGCGGATCACATCGTCGTCGGGAAAGTCCTCGACGGTGAACAGCACATTGCCCACATGGCGGCGCAATTCCTCGGGGATCAGCGCAAAGGCGTCGTCGGCGATGCGGGCCAAGTCGTCCAGCGAGGGCGGGGCGGAGAATCCGTTGCTCATGCCCTGACCTTACCCCGGCTTGAGCCCACCGCCAAGGCGCCCCATCTCACAAGCCTGTCCTCATCGGAGGGAGTAGCCGGGTATGGTCGAGAAATTGAGCACCAGCGCCTGGAATACCGCCATGCTTGGTCTGGACCAGTGGAGCCGCCTGGATGGCCGAGACGCCATCCAGCGCAGTTTCAAGTTCGCCGATTTCGCCCAGGCCTTCGCTTTCATGACCCGGGTGGCGCTGCTGGCCGAAAAGATGAACCACCATCCGGAATGGTCGAACATATACAATCGGGTGACCATCACCCTGACCACCCACGACGCCGGAGGCGTGACCGAGCGGGATGTGGACATGGCGCGCGCGATCCAGGCGATCCTGCACGGCGAATAGCCCCGATTTACAAAGGGTGTGGGCCGTGGAAAGATGCGGCCCCACACCAAGGCTCTTTCTGCAAAGTCCTCCGCCGCCATGATCTTCCGCGCTGCCTGCCTGTCTCTGCTCCTTGCCGCCGCCAGCGTGGGCCCCGCCATGGCCCAGGCCGAGATCACCGGCGAGCAGGCCATGGCCCGGGGCGAATGGACCCGCGCGGTCAAGCTGCTGACCGACGAAGCCGCCGCCGGCCAGGCCCGCTCGCAGCATCTGCTGGGCAGCCTTTATGCGCGCGGCCAGTGGGTGCGCCAGGATTTCCCCCAGGCCATGAAGTGGCTGCGCGCCGCCGCCGAGCAGGGCTATGCCCCGGCGCTGACCGAAATCGGCCGGCTTTATGAGCAGGGCCATGGCCACGAGCGCAATCCCGGCGAGGCAGCCAATTGGTACCGCCGCGCCGTGGACTTGAACCATGCCCCGGCCCAGCAGGCCCTGGGGCTTCTGACCTTGCGCGGCGAAGGCGTGGCCAAGGACGAGGCCGCCGCCGCTGGCCTGCTGCGGCAGGCCGCCGAGGCCGGCGAGCTGCAGGCGCAGCTGGAGCTGGCCCGCCTCTATCAGGAAGGCCTGGGGGTTCCGCTGGATGCGGCGTCGGCGCAACGCTGGTTCGAGCGCGCCGCCCAGGGTGGCTCGGCCGAGGCGCGCTACCAGCTGGGCCAGATGCTGCGCGACGGCCTGGGGATCAGCCCGCAATCCCGCCAGGCGCGGATCCTGTTGGCCACCGCCGCCCAGCAGGGCCACGGCAAAGCCATGCTGGCCCTGGGCCAGATGCATCTGAACGGGATCGAGGCGGCGCCCGACCTGGACCTGGCCGCCGGCTGGCTGGTCAAGGCCGCCGACAAGGGCGAGGCCGAGGCGCTGCGCCTGCTGGGCGACCTGCATCGCCAGGGCCGGGGCCTGTCCCAGGACCCGGTGCGCGCCTTGATGTATTACGAACTGGCCGTCAGCTTTGGCAGCGATGCGGCGGTCGCCGCCCGGGACGACCTGGCCAAGATGGCGGGCAAGGCGGGCCAGGATGCCGCCCGCCAGCGCGCCCGCCAATGGCGCGACCTGCGGGGCTTGTGATCGGCCCGCAGGACGTTTTCCGCTCTGCGGAACCGGATTCCCGAACGCCGCGCCCCGCATCATCCGTAATCGTCTGCTCATCTCCGGTTGCGCATCCCCCCGTGACAGAGAACGGGCGCATGCTGTGTCCAGCCGAGGGTTCCAGGGGAGGTGATCGGATGTTGACCTTGTTGATACGTCACGAAGGCGGCGATGCGGCGCCCGAGATCGTGCTGGTGGCGGCCATCGTGGGCCTGGTGGGCTTCATGGTGCTGCGGCCTTATCTGTCGGGGCTGGGCTGGGGCTTTTAAGCCGGGCCTCGCGCCGCAGGATGTAAAGCGTGGTGGCGGCGATCATCGCCGCCCCCGCCACCGTGTTCCAGCCCGGCACCTCGCCGAACAGCAGATAGCCCAGCAGGCCGGCGAACAGCAGCTGGGAATAATCCATCGGGGTGATGGCGGCGGCATCCCCCACCCGATAGGCCCGCACCGCCAGATATTGGGCGCCCGAGGCCAGCGCCCCCATGGCCGCCAGCAGGCCCCATTGCGTCGGGGTGGGCCAGACCCAGACCCACAGCGCCGGCCCGAAGGTGCCCAGGGTGGCGATGCCGGTGAAATAGAACAGCATGGTCATGGCCCGCTCGGTGGCGGTCAGCTTCTTGACCAAGACCAGCACCACCGCCATCAGGAACACCGCCAGCAGCGCCGCCAGCGCGCCCGCGCCCAGTTCGGTCTCGCCCGGGTCGAGCATGACCAGCACGCCGCCGAAGCCCGCCAGGGTGGCCAGGATGCGCCGCCAGCCCACGGTTTCGCCCAGGAACAGCAGGGCCAGCGGGATCATGAACAAGGGCTTGGCGAAAAAGAAGGCGGTGGCCTCGGCCAGCGGCAGGTGGGTCAGGGCATAGAACACGCACAGCATGGCGGTCAGCCCCACCACGCCCCGGGCCAGATGCACCAGCGACCGGCCGGTGACGAACACCTGCGGCGCCTGGCGGGCCACGAAGGGGAACAGGGCGATCCAGCCGAACAGGCAGCGGAAGAAGGCCTGCTGGAAGCCGTGGATCTCGCTGCCCAGGCCGCGCACCATGGCATTCATCACCGCGAAGCTGAGGGCCGAGGCCAGCAGCCACAGGGCACCCCGGGCATTGGGGCTGAGGCGGGAGAAATGCTGCACCAGCGAAAAACTTTGCAAGAGGCTAACCGGTTGCTAAGGGAGCGGCCCCCAGTCTAGGGGCGGCTGGCGGGGCTTGGAAAGCATGGTGCGCCGCCCTTTGTGGAAACTCTGGCGCGCGCCGCGCGCATAGGCTATCCCAGAAGAAAAGCAGACAAAGTCAAACCGGGGAGATACCAGCAGCATGTCCGACCTTCTGTGGCAGCCCTCGGCCGAGCGCGTGCGCGACGCCAACATGACCGCCTTCATCGACCAGGTGAATCGCCGGTTCGGCCTGTCGGTGTCCTCCTATGCCCAGCTGTGGCGTTGGTCGGTGGACAAGCCCGAGCAGTTCTGGGACGCCGTCTGGGACTTTGGCGGCATCATCGCCGAGACCAAGGGCCAGGCGGTCACCCAGGACATGGACAAGATGCCCGGCGCCCGCTTCTTCCCCCAGGCCCGGCTGAATTTCGCCCAGAACCTGCTGCGCCGGCGCGACCATGGTGACGCCATCGTGTTCTGGGGCGAGGACAAGGTGCAGCGCCGTCTGTCGCGCAACGAGCTATATGACGCGGTGTCGCGCTTCGCCCAGGCGCTGCGGGCCCAGGGCATCGTCAAGGGCGACCGGGTGGCCGGCTTCATGCCCAACATGCCGGAAACGGTGGTGGCCATGCTGGCCACCGCCAGCATCGGCGCCATTTGGTCCTCGGCCAGCCCGGATTTCGGCGTCCAGGGCGTACTGGACCGCTTCGGCCAGATCGAGCCCAAGGTGCTGGTGGCCTGCGACGCCTATTATTATTCCGGCAAGACCCACAGCGTGATGGACAAGCTGGCCGGCATCATGGCCGGCATGCCCACGGTGGAGCGCCTCGTGGTGGTGCCCTATGCCGGCGGCACCACGGATGTGTCGGCCCTGCCCAAGGCGGTGTTGCTGGACGAGTATCTGGCGCCTTATCAGCCGGCCGAGATCGCCTTCGAGCAGACCGAGTTCGACCATCCGCTCTATATCATGTTCTCGTCGGGCACCACCGGCGTGCCGAAATGCATCGTGCATGGCGCCGGCAACACCCTGATCCAGCATCTGAAGGAGCATAAGCTCCATTCCGACGTGAAGCCCGGCGACCGGGTGTTCTATTTCACCACCTGCGGCTGGATGATGTGGAACTGGCTGGTCAGCGCCCTGGCCGCCGAGGCCACGGTCATGCTCTATGACGGCAATCCCTCGGCCCGGGACGGCAACATCCTGTGGGACTATGCCGACGCCGAGAAGATCACGTTCTTCGGCACCAGCGCCAAATGGATCGACGCCATCTCGAAGATGGGGCTCGAGCCCATCAAGACCCACGGCCTGGCCTCGGTGCGCGCCATCGCCTCCACCGGCTCGGTGCTGGCGCCCGAGTCCTTCGACTATGTCTATCGCTCCATCAAGCAGGATGTCTGCCTGTCCTCCATCTCGGGCGGCACGGACATCGTGTCCTGCTTCATGCTGGGCAATCCCATCGGCCCGGTGCATCGCGGCGAGATCCAGTGCCGGGGCCTGGGCATGAAGGTCGAAGTGTTCGGCGACGATGCCAAGCCGGTTCAGGGCGAAAAGGGCGAGCTGGTCTGCACCATGCCCTTCCCCAGCATGCCTGTGGGGTTCTGGAATGACGCCGACGGCGAGAAATACCGCAAGGCCTATTTCGACAAATATCCGAACATCTGGACTCATGGTGACTGGGTCGAGCTGACCCGCACCGGCGGCATCGTGGTCTATGGCCGCTCGGACGCCACCCTGAACCCCGGCGGCGTGCGCATCGGCACCGCCGAGATCTACCGCCAGGTGGAGCAGTTCGACGAGGTGGTGGAAGCCCTGGTGATCGGCCAGGACTGGGACAATGACGTGCGGGTGGTGCTGTTCGTGCGCCTGCGCGAGGGCTTGGCGCTGACCGACGAGTTGGTCAAGCGCATCAAGGAGCGCATCCGCCAGAACACCACCCCGCGTCATGTGCCGGCCAAGGTGGTGCAGGTGGGCGACATTCCGCGCACCAAGTCGGGCAAGATCGTGGAACTGGCGGTGCGCGACATCGTGCACGGCCGCCCGGTCAAGAACCAGGAGGCGCTGGCCAATCCCGACGCCCTGGATCTTTATGCCGATCTGCCAGAATTGCGCACCTGATCCGCGGCTCTTAATTAAGATTTGACTCAGGAACGTGGGTGTATGATACCCACGTTCCGCCGTACCTGTTCGACTCGAATCGGGACCTTTGCCGTGCGTCTGCTGGTCGCCTTCCTGGTCCTTGGGGCCCTTTGCCAGCCCGCTCTTGCCGCCGGCCAGAGCGAGCAGGGGGAGTCACGCCCCAGCCTGGCCGTGGGCAGCGGCACCGATCAGCATTTCCGCCTGTTCTCCTCGCCCCCGCCCTTCGAGGGCCGTGCCGAGGAGGCGGGCCGTCCGTCCTTGAGCGTGGGCGGCTTGGCCGGCCTGGCTTACGGCGCCTATCAGCTGGATGCGGTGACCGGGCCCGAGGGCCTGCCGCTGGGTTTTGGCGCCGGCTATGGCGACGAGATGGGGTGGAACACCGACTATCTGGTGCGCCTGGGCACCGGCCTGGGGGCCGAAGGCATGAATGCCGGCAGTGGCTCGCGCTTTTCGCTCAATCCGGTGACCAATGCGGGCCTGGCCGAGGGCATCGGCAATGACGTGGGGCTGTCCCTGTCCCTGACCCATTCCATCACCCCCAACATGTCGGTCACCGGCATGGCCGGCGCCAGCCGCCCGGTGGGCGCCACCGGCGTCGGGCTGGACGACGGCCAGCTGCGCTTCGGCGCGGGCTTGGGCTTGAAGTTCTGATCCATGGACGGTGCGGCCCATTTCCGCACCCTGGCCCGCTATAACGCCTGGGCCAACCGCCGCCTGTTCGACGCCTGCGGCCAGCTGACCGAGGCCGAGCGCCAGGCCCAGCGCCCCAGCTTCTTCGGCTCCATCCATGCCACCCTGGATCATCTGCTGCTGGCGGATCTGGTCTGGCTGAGCCGCCTGGACGGTCAGGATCGCGGCATCCGCAGCCTGGACCAGCGCCTGCATGCCGACTGGTCGGGCCTGTGCGCCGCCCGCGCCGAGTTCGACAAGGCCTTCGCCGCCTTCGTGGACGGGCTGGCCGAACCCGACCTGGAGCGGCTGGTGCGCTATGTGCCCTTCACCAATCCGCAGCCGGTGGAAACCCCGCTGGTGCAGGTGCTGACCCACATGGTCAACCACGGCACCCACCATCGCGGCCAGGTTCACGGGCTGTTGTCCGCCACATCCGTGCCGCCGCCGCCGCTGGACCTGATCTATTTCCTGCGCGGGCTGTAGCGGGCATCACAGCCGCCGAACTGGACTCTTCCCATATCCGCGCCATATAACCGCCCAATGACCGGTCCCGCTTTCATCAAGATGCATGGTCTGGGCAACGACTTCGTTGTGCTGGATGCCCGCGCCTCGGATATCTCCCTGTCCGACAAGCAGATTCGCGCCATTTCCGACCGCCGCACCGGGGTCGGCTGCGACCAGCTGATCGTGGTGGGCAAAGCCCGGGACGCGCTGGCCGACGCCTATATGCACATCTTCAATGCCGATGGCTCCGAGGTGGGGGCGTGCGGCAACGCCACCCGCTGCGTGGCCTCGCTGCTGATGGGCGAGAAGAGCGCGGACGCCCATGTGATCATCCAGACCAAGGCCGGGCTGCTGGACGCCGAACGCGCCGCCTCGGGCATGGTCAGCGTGGACATGGGCCCGGCCCGGCTGGACTGGCGGGAACTCCCCTTGTCCGAGGCCCGCGACACCCTGCATCTGGGCATTTCGCTGGGGGTGCTGTCCGATCCCGTGGGCGTGTCCATGGGCAATCCCCATGCGGTGTTCTTCGTGGACGATGTGGACCAGGTGGCCCTGGACATCGTGGGGCCGCCGCTGGAGCGCCATCCGCTGTTCCCCGAACGCTGCAATATCGAGGTGGCCCAGGTGCTGGCCGACGGCCGCATCCGCATGCGGGTGTGGGAGCGCGGCTCAGGCATCACCATGGCCTGCGGCACCGGCGCCTGCGCCACCCTGGTGGCGGCGGCGCGGCGCGGCCTGACCGGGCGTTCGGCCGAGGTGGTGCTGGACGGCGGCAGCCTGTTCATCGACTGGTCGCCCGATAATCATGTGATGATGACCGGCCCGGTGGCCGTGGCCTTCACCGGTACCCTGGACCCGAGCCTGCTGGCATGAGTGACGAGCCCAAGAGCGCCGACGAGCCCGAAGTCGTCACCTTCGGCTGCCGCCTGAACACCTATGAGTCCGAGGTGATGAAGGAGCATGCCCGCAAGGCCGGGCTGCAGGGCGCGGTGATCGTCAATACCTGCGCGGTGACGGCCGAGGCCGAACGCCAGG
>CAYOKN010000085.1:10219-10719 GCA_964404545.1 uncultured Rhodospirillaceae bacterium
CCGCAAGCTGCGCCGCGACCGGCCCGAAGCCAAGATCATCGTCACCGGCTGCGCCGCCCAGGTGAACCCCAAGGCCTTTGGCGACATGCCCGAAGTGGACCAGGTGCTGGGCAATGCCGAGAAGATGAAGGCCGAGACCTTCCTGGACCTGCCCGAAGAGCGCATCGTGGTCACCGACATCATGGCCGTGCGCGAGACCGCCGAGCATCTGGTGTCGGGCTTCGAGGGCCGGGCGCGGGCCTTCGTGGAAATCCAGCAGGGCTGCGACCATCGCTGCACCTTCTGCATCATCCCCTTCGGCCGGGGCCCCAACCGCTCGGTGCCCATGGGCCGCATCGTCGAGCAGGTGCGCCATCTGGTGACCGCCGGCTATCAGGAAGTGGTGTTCACCGGCGTGGACATCACCGCCTATGGCGGCGACCTGCCGGGCCAGCCCAGCCTGGGGCAGATGGTGCGCCGGGTGCTGGCCCAGGTGCCGGAACTGCCGCGCCTGCGCCTGT
>CAYOKN010000086.1:0-10673 GCA_964404545.1 uncultured Rhodospirillaceae bacterium
CGGGCCGCAGCGCGCTGAGTACCGTCGCCGCCGCCCACCCAGACCTCGGCCCGGCTGGCCGCCGCCTGGGCCAGCAGGTCGGGCACCTCGCGCGGTTTGACCACCGCCACCTCGAACTCGGTCAGGCCCAGGGCCCGGGCGCGCTCCTGCAACAGGGCCTCGACCCCATGCCGCCCCAGGGCCCGGGCCGTCCCGGCCTTGCCATTCACCACCGCGACGATCAAGAAGTCATCCCCTCAGAAACGCCGTCCCCGCATAAGATGAGCAGGACTCCGCCCGCACTCAAGCGCCCGACGGCGCCGGAGCGGATGCCGGCTGCGTCAGATACTGCTCCAGCGGCACCTCGTCGATCTGCTCGGGCGCCAGGAACCGCTCGGCATAGCGGCGATAGACGCCCGAAGTCAGGAACAGATCGAACAGGTCCGGGTCGATATGACCGTCCTTCTTGAAGAAGGACAGGATCTTGACCGACTCCGACAGGGTCTTGGCCTTCTTGTAGGGCCGATCCGAGGCGGTCAGCGCCTCGAAGATGTCGGCAATGGCCATGATCCGCGACGGCACCGACAACTGGCTGGCGTCCAGCTTGCGGGGATAGCCGGTGCCGATCATGGTCTCGTGGTGGGTGCCGGCATATTCGGGCACCCGCTTCAGATGCTTGGGGAACGGCAGACGTTCGAGCATGGCGATGGTCTGCATGATGTGCTCGTTGATCTTGAAGCGTTCCTCGTCGGACAGGGTGCCCCGGCTGATCTTCAGGTTGTGCATCTCGCCGAAATTGTAGAGATGCTCGGGGATGGCCACGGCAAAGCCGAGATTGGCATAGCGTTCATGGTCCCCGATGCGGGGCAGGATATGCCAGGGCTTGTCGGACAGGAGCTTCTCGGGCTGCGGCAGCGGCTGCTCCTCCTGGGGGAAGCGTTTCAGCTCTTCGTGCGACAGGCCCAGCCGGTCGTCCAGATGCCGCATCCAGGTCTGCTCGGCAATGCGCTGCAGGCGTTCGACCTTTTCGGGGGCCATGAATTCGCCGCCCACATTGCACTCGGCCACGAAGGCGAAGTCGTCCAGCAGCTGGGCGCGCCGCTCCTCCAGCCGCGCCCGCAGCGCCGCTTCGTCGCCGCCGGCCGCCAAGCCTTCCAGATAGTCGATGCGGGCGTCGCGCAGAAGCACCTCGAACCGCATGCGCACTTCATGAATGCGGTTGTAGATGGTTTCCAGCTTGGTGGCCTTGTCCACCACATATTCCGGCGTCACCACCTTGCCGCAGTCATGGAGCCAAGCCCCGATGCGAAATTCGCGCCATTCCTCGTCGGTCTTGAAGGCAAAGGGCGCCAGCGGCCCGTCCGCGACCTTGCCCGCCTCCTCGGCCAGCATGATGGCCAGTTCGGGCACGCGGGCGCAGTGGCCGCCGGTATAGGGGCTCTTGGCGTCGATGGCGCCGGCGATGATCTGGATCATGCCGTCCATCAGCGCCTCCTGGGCATCCAGGAGCTGGCGGTTGTAAAGCGCGGTGGCGGCCTGCGCCGCCAGGGCCTCGACGAACCCCTGCAGCTCGGGATCGAAGGGGATCACCTCGTCGCTGCCGGGCTTGCGGGCGTTGATCAGCTGCAGGGCGCCGATGACTCCGCCGCCGCGCGGCTTCAAGGGGACGGTCAGGAAGGACTTGGAGCGATAGCCGGTGCGCTGGTCAAAGGCGCGGGTGCCCGAGAAGTCGAAGTCTGCCGAGTCATAGGCATCGGCGATGTTGACGGTGACTTCCTCGTGCACGCAGTGGCTGACCACATTGTTGTGGTTGGGCCGGCCCTGGGCGTCCAGCAGCGGCACCGGCGGAATGTCCGGCAGCTCGCCCGAGGCGCCGCCCACCGCCACCCCCAGGGTGTCGTTGCGCAGGATCTGGAAGCGCAGCGTCTCGTCCTCGGTCCGCATGTACAGCGTACCGCCGTCGGCATTGGTCAGGTCCTTGGCGCCCAGCAGGATCAAGTCCATCAGCCGGCCGCTGTCCCGTTCGGCGGCCAGACTGATGCCCAGCCCCACCAGCTTTTCCAGCTTCACATGGGCCAGCTGCAGTTGCTCGGCCTTCTGCGCCACCGTGTCCTTCATCATGCGGAAGGCGCCGGCCAGCTGATAGAACTCCATGATGCGGGAATCGGCGGGCTACTCGCCGCCGAAGTCGAACCGGCGGATACGCTCGGCATCGGAGGCCAGTTGGCGCACGGTGTTGGACAGCCGCGCCGCCATGGCGGTGGAGAACGGCAGCACCACCATCAGCACCAGCGCGGCCAGGGCGATAATCTGCCAGCGCATCTTGTCGATATGGCCGGTGAAGTCGGCAAAGGGCGCCGCCACCGCCACGGTCAGCGGGGTCGAGGCCTGCAGGGTGGCCAGATGCACCAGCACCGGCTCGCCATCCACCTCCAGCAGCCGGCTGCCCGGCTGGGCGCCCTCGGCCAGGGCCTGGCGCACCGCCTGTTCGGTCAGGCCCGCTCGGCTGCCTTCGAGCGACTGCATCGGCGCCACGTCGTCACGCAGCAGCGAGCCGCCGGCAGCCAGCACCCGCCCCTCGCCGGTCAGCAGGGCCACGCCGCCATGGGCCGACACGGTCTGACTGGCCAGGAAGGCATTGGCGCCGTCCAGGGTGATGTCCACGCCGAACACGCCGCCGCCGCCCTCCATGGTGGCCGAGGCGGTGAAGCCCGGCTGCTGCAGCGACGCGAACACATAGGGCGCGCCCACCACCGGGCCGGCGCCCTGGCGGGCCAGCGAGAACCAGGGACGCACCCGGGGGTCGTAGGAGGGCTGCGGCTCGACCCGGCGGTCCAAAAGCGTCCCCTCGCGGTCCAGGAAGCTCCACACCTGCTGGCGGGTGCCGGCTTGGCCGGACACCGCGCGCACGATGGTCCAGGTGGCCGCCGGGGCCTGGTGCGCGGCCAGGATGCCGGGCATGCCGCGCGCCGCGATCACCTGCAGGAAATCGCCGTTGGCATGGCCGAAATAGGTGGAATAAAGGGTGGTGCCGCCCAGCGACTGCAACAGGAAGGGCAGCACCGGATGGGCCATGCCGTCGCCGATGATGGGCGCGCGGCCGGTGGGCAGGTGGGCGCCAAGTTCGGCCAGCGACAGGGCGTCACCGATACGGCCGCCGATCTGCTCGCCCACCCGGGCGGCGGATTCGGCGAAACGGGCCTCGGCCGTTTCCTGGGCAGTGCGCGAACTGACCGCCATGACGATGACCAGCGCCGCCAGGGCGACCACCGCCACCAGTGACAAGATCAGGCCGACAATACTGACCTGCAAACGCACGCGAAGGCGCTGTACCTGCTCCATGCCATCCCCCCCTGGGATTCGGCGCCAGCGCCGCCCCCGTGGCCCTGTGCGCGCGCCCCAGGATAACCGCAAGACGAAAACGGGGGAAGAAAGGAGACTCCGAAGACCGGCAAAGACTGGGCCTAGGCCAGGGCGGTGCCCAGCCAGACCAGGCCCCAGCCCAACCCCAGCAGAACCAGCCCGCCTGCCACGCCGGCCAGATGGCCGGCCAGCACGCATAGCCCATCGCGGCTGAGGATGCCCAGGGCCAACAAGGCCACCGCCGCGCCCGGCACCGCATTGCCCATGGGAATGGGCAAGGCCAGCAGGACGCCCTGCACCGCCGCCATCAGCATGGCCAGCCACAGGCCGGGGCCGCTGACCATGCCGTGCAGCCGGGGCTGCAGCCGGCGCTCGACCCGGCGCAACAGAGGCACGATCAGGCGCAAGGCTCCATCCAGCAACCCGGACGGCAACCGACGCCGCCCCAGGAAACCGGGCAGCCGCCCCCTGCCGCCAGGCAGCATCCAGCCCAGGGCCAGCAGCAGGATGGCCCCGCCGAATACGAAGCCCACCGGCACCCCGGGCGACGGCACCATGGCCACCGTGCCCAGCAGCAGCATCAACAGCAGGGTCGAGCGCCCCCGCAGATGGCTGGCGGCCTCGTCAAGGGTGGGGCCGCTGTCGGGCCCGCCCAGGCGGCGCAGGCCCAGCAGGGCGCGGGTGATGGTGCTGCTAGCGATATCGTCGGACATGGTCATCACCCGAGATATATCCCGGTTACGGCATCTCTCAAGCCCCCCAGCATCTTGCGCCGCAGCTGTTGCACAACCACCACATGGCCGCCGCATCTCCGCCCTTAGAATGACATTTTTCTTGCGTTAGTATGAAAATCTCGCAATAAAGCCGGTCCCGGCCACGCACCTGTCAAAGGTTCTTGGCCTCCGGTTTGTCAGGGGTTGGGATACAGGAATGTCGTTTCCGCTCGAAGATGCCGGTTTCACCTTGTGGCACAGCGACCTGGACACGCAGCTGAAGATGCAGCTGGGCGTGACCAGCCGTGAACTGGGCGTGGACCGCCGCTCGCTGCAGCAGCGTTATTACGGCGGCGAAAACGTCTTCACCGTACTGCAGGCCATCTCCCGCCAGTTCCGCATGGCCCAGGCCGTCTAGGACCGACGGGGCACGCGCCCCGCTTCGTCCCTCCCCCCTCTTCCTTACCCCTGCAGCCAAGTGCGCAGCAGCGTGCTGACCGCCTGTGGCTGCTCGATGGGCGTCAGGTGCCCCGCATCCTCGATCACCTCCAGCCGGGCGCCGGGAATGGCGTCCGCCATCTCCTTGTGCAGGTCATAGGGCGTCAGCGCATCCTGCCGGCCGCAGGCCACCAGGGTGGGACAACGTATGGCGGACAGGTCGGCGCGCCCGTCGGGGCGCCCCATGATGGCCAGTTGCTGGCGCTCGAAGCCCGTCGGCCCCACCGCCTCGGCCATGGCGCCCAGCAGGGCGCACATGGCGGGGTCCGCCGCGTGGCGCGGATGCAGCAGCGCCGGGGCCAGCATCGGCATCACCTCGGCGAACTGGCCGCCGCGGGCCATGGCAATCAGGCTCTTGCGGCGCTCGGTCTGCTCCTTGCTGTCGGCGCGGGCATTGGTGTCGAACAGGGCCAGGCGCTCGACCCGTCCGGGGGCCTGGCGCAGGATTTCCTGGGCCACATACCCGCCCATGGACAGTCCGGCCAGGGCAAACCGCTCGGGCGCCCCGTCCAGCACCATGCGGGCCAGCCCCGCCACCGAGTCGGCGCCGGTCAGGTCCGGCACCTGAATCTCGGCCAGATCGGCCAGGCTTTCCGCCTGGGCGCCCCATAGGCGGCGGTCGTTCAGCAGGCCGGGCAACAGGATCAGCGGTCGGGTCATTTGATCAGCCTCAGCAGGTCGCGGAATTCCTCGGTGCCGGCACAGTGCAGCCATTCAAACAACACCATTTCGGTCACCACCGTCTCGATGCCGTTGGCGCGCATTCGCTGCCAGGCCATCTCGGCATTTTCGGGCAGGCGGCTGGAACAGGCATCGGTGGCCACCGCCACCTGGAAGTCCAGTTCGGCCAGCCGCAAGGCCGACTGCAGCACGCAGACATGGGCCTCGATGCCGGCCAACACCACCTGGCTGCGGCCGGTGGCACGCAGGGCAGCCAGGATCTTGGGGTCCTCGGCGCAGGAGAAGTGCATCTTCTCCATATAGGCCTCGGGCGGCGCCAGCTCGCGCAGATCCACCATGGTGGGGCCGATGCCCTTCACATATTGCTCGGTCACCAGAATCGGAATGCCCAGCCGGGCGGCGGCGCGCATCAGCGTGCTGCAATGGCGCAGCACCAGCCTGGGCTCGGCCATCACCGGCAGCAGCCGTTCCTGCACGTCCACGATCACCAGGCAGGATTGGGCGGCGTTCAGGATCATGGCAGGGGACCTCCGTGGCAGGCAGGACATCCAGGGTAAACCAACGGCCCCTCTCCGCCAACCCGGCCGGAGGGACGGGCCGGGCTACAGCCGGCGCGAGTCCTGGGGATTCCCTAAACGATTCTAACGAATCGGCTTTTTCGCAGAAAAATGACTCCACCCGGCCCAGGCGGTTGATTACCATGACCCCCTGTCGAGTGACATAAAGTGACATATATGCGGCATTGACCTGTAGGAAGGGCCTACGGATCAAGGACGCACTGTCCTTTCCGCCAGGGGGCCAGACCAAGGAGCTGGCCGGCCCGAACAAGGTTCGATCCGGAGCGCGCGACACTAGGATTCTGGGGGGAGACGTTCATTGGCCCAAGGGATGACCGGAAGCCGGCGATCGGGATTATTCTCGAAGCTCGCCGACCGACTGCCGCAGCGTCAGATCCTGATGCGCAGCGGCGGGCAGATCCGGCATGCCACCTTGAGCACCCGTTCGCAGCTGCTGATCCTCGCCGGCGCCGGGCTGATGGTGCTGTGGACCGTGGGCGCCACCCTGGCGCTGGCGGCATCCTGGCTGGACCATGCCCAGCGCGAGCATGAATTCGCCCGACGTGAAGGCGAGCTGCAGGCCATGAAGGTGTCCTACCAGCAGGCCTTCGGCCGCCTGGACGAATATCAGTCCCTGTTCACCGCCGTGGCCTGCGAGGTGGAGGCCATCCAGTCCGGCCTGCTGACCATCGCCGAACGCAATGCCCAGGCGCCCGCCCAGGGCAAGACCACGGCCAAGGGCGTGCCGGTCAAGGGTCCGCGCGGCGGCGTGCAGCTGGCCGACATCGACTGCCCGGCGCCGCAGATGGCCGATACCCTGGCGGTGGTCAAGGCCTCAACCCCCGCCATCGCCGGCCCCATGCCCGACAAGGATTCCGTGCGCAGCCGCTTCCTGAAGCTGCAGCGCGCCCTGGACCAGATGAAGGACAAGCACGAAACCTTCCTGAAAGGCAGCGCCGAACTGGCCTCGGCCAATGTGGAGCAGATCGAGGAAACCCTGGCCTCGGTGGGCCTGTCCGCCGACGAGGTGCTGATGCGCCACCGCTCGGCCGGCGGCAAGGGCGGTCCCTTCATCCCGGCTCGCCTGGGCGCCGAGGATGACCTGTCCCATGTGGACGTGCTGAATATGAGCTTCCAGCGGCTGGACGGGCTGACCTCGGCCCTGCGCTTTCTGCCCCTTGGGGCGCCACTCGAGGACTATTGGATCACCAGCCCCTTTGGCACCCGCAACGACCCCATCAACAACCTGACCGGCGTGCATGAGGGCATCGACCTGGCTGCCGCCTATGGCAGCCCGGTTATGGCCACCGGCGACGCCACCGTCACCTTCGCCGGCTGGAAAAGCCGCTATGGCATGACCGTGGATCTGGACCATGGCATGGGCATCCGTACCCGCTATGCCCATCTGTCGGGCATCAAGGTGGCGGTGGGCCAGAAGGTGACCCGGGGCACCCCCATCGGCGCCCTGGGCGACACCGGCCGCTCCACCGGCCCGCATCTGCATTACGAAGTGCTGGCCAGTGGCCGGCCCCGCAACCCCTTCCATTTCGTTTCGGCAGGCAACCATGTTCTCGAAGCCCAATAAGTCCCAGGCGCCCGCCAAGGGCTCGGCCCCGTCGATCCTGTCCAAGGATGCCCGCATGACCGGCGATCTGGTCAGCCAGGGCGAATTGCATGTGGACGGCCAGATCCAGGGCGATGTGCGCTGCCACACCCTGGTGATCGGCGAAACCGGCTCGGTGGTCGGCGAAATCCTGGCCGAGCTGGTGCATGTGCATGGCGAAGTCAGCGGCCAGATCCGAGCCCGCAAGGTGACCCTGGCGCATACCGCCCATGTGACCGGCGACGTGACCCATGAAAGCCTGGCCATCGAGGCCGGCGCCCATATCGCCGGCCGTTGCATCCGCGCTGACTTCCCCAAGGAAGGCGCCGCCACGGTCGAGACCATCACCGAGGTGGCGGTTGCGGGCCAGCTGCCCGCCCCGGCCGAGTGACCACACCCGCTTGACACCCCGATGGTCGGTTCCGTGTCCCGGCCTCCGGGGAAGCCTAGGGCTCGCGGCTGATGGCCGACTGGCGCGCCCGTTCCTGGGCCGGCCAGCGCGATTTGATATAGGCCAGCACCGCCCAGATTTCGTCATCGCTTAGGGTGCCGGCAAAGGCCGGCATGTCGGTGACATAGCCCGGCGGCGCGATGCCGGCCAGGCCGTGCTTGGTAATTTCAAACAATTGCCGGTCGGGATGGTGCCAGGTATGGCCGCTGGCATCGTGGGGCGGCGCCGGCAGGGCGCCAGACTCCTTGCGGGTGCGCCAGTCGGGGGTTTCGCCCTGCAGGTCTGCGCCATGGCAGGCGGCGCAATGCTGGTCATAGACCTGACGGCCCAAGGCCACCTGCCGGGCATTGCCGGGGTCGGCCTTGGGCGCCCCGTCGCCGCAGGCGGCCAGCACTAGGGCCGCCAAAAAAATCAGTGGTCGCATGAAGGAAAGGTGCTGTGCCGACGCGGCGCGGTCAAGGGCCGCGCCGACGCCAGGGGATCAGGCGATCTTCTTGGACCGCTCCACCCACTTTTCCAGCTCGAACACGTGCATGGCCTCTTCGTCGGCGAATTCCTTGGCCATGACGCGGATCTCGGGATCCTGGTGATCCATGTACTGGGCATAGAAGGCGTGGCCCCGGCGCTCGGCCTCAAGGGCGTATTGCAGCGCCTCTTCCATGGCGATCAGCGGGTCCATGGCCTGATAGACGGTCACTTCCGGGCTCTCGAAGCCCTCGACCACCACAGGCAGGTCCTGGAAACCGCTGCGGGCCTTGGCCTCGCCCAGATGCATGCGCGAGAATTCCGCCATCTGGCGAAAGAAGTCGCGCACTTCCCTGTTGCCGTGGCTTTCCATGACGTCGGCCAATTCGTCGAAGCAGCGGGCGGCCTGCTCCTCCAGCTTGACGGCATAAGCCAGGAATTCAGCAACGTCCTTCATGGTTCACAAAGCCCCCTGAAACCAAATCCGAGGAAAGACCTTACCGTCTATCCAGAATTAGACCATAGCCAAAAGCGGGCGGCCAATGGAAGGGAAATGATGGTTTTTTGTGCGCCTGTCATTCATGCATAAAAAATATGCACTTTGCGGGGATTCCCTTCCCCGGCGCGCTGCCCTACAAAGGGGGCATGAAACGCCTGCATCCCACGCCCGAGGAACGGGCCGCCCTTTTGGTGCGCAAGCTGGAAGACGCCATCCGCCAAGGCCGCACCGCCGGCGGCGGCATGTCGTTCCGCGCCTGGCAGGAAGTGGCGCGGGTCGAGATCGCCAATGCCATCCGTGACGCCCAAAGCCGCGAGACCAAGGACGAGACCTTCATCCGCCGGGTCATCCTGGGCGCCACCGTGTCCTTTGTCACCATCGGCTTCTGGGGCGCCGTGGTGGCGGTGGACCGATCCACCGGCAAGACCGCCCTGGCGGTGCTGGTGGGCGTGATGGGCGTTCTGGCGCTGATCGCCACCGAATGGGGCCTGCGCTCGGCGGTACGGCGCGGCAAGGCCCGGGCCCGCTCCCAGGCCTTCCAGCGCATCGAGGCGCTGGAGCGCCAGATCAAGCAGCTGGAGCGCCAGCGCGAAAAGAAGCTGGAAGAGCTGAAGAAGGACTCCCTGCCCTTCGCTTAGGCATCTTTCTGCAACAGCGCATCCACCCGCGGCTGCTGTCCGCGCAGCACGGAATTGCCCTGCCACAGCCGCCGCTGGTCCACCGGCACAGGCGCCAGGTCCAGCCGGCCGCTCTGGCCGAAGAAGGCCACCGGGTTGTTCCAGACGATGGCGGCGACCCAATCCTCGGGCACCCCGCCGGCGCGCATGGCCTGCACCGTCCTGGGCACCTTCAGCGGGTCCGACACGCCCCAGTCGGCGGCGGAATTGACCATGATTCGCTCGGGGCCGTATTGCTGCACCAGGGCGGTCATGCGCCCTTCGTCCATCTTGGTATGCGGATAAATGCTGTGGCCGGCCCAGCAGCCCGCCTCCAGCACCAGCGGCAGCGTCTCCTCGGTGCAATGGTCCACCAGCACCCGGCCCGGCTCGAGCCCCGACGCGCGCACCAGCTCCAGGGTCTGGACGCAGCCTGCCTTCTTGTCCCGGTGCGGCAGATGGATCAGCACCGGCAGGCCGAAGCGGCGGGCCAGCTGCAATTGCGCGGCAAAGGCCTTTTCCTCGGCCAGGCTGCCGTCATCGAAGCCGATCTCGCCCACCGCCACCACGCCGTCCTTGTGCAGATAACGGTCGAGCAACGCCAGCACGCCCTGGGCGATCTCGGGGTCGTTGGCCTCCTTGGGGTTCAGCCCCAGGGCGCAGACATGGCGGATACCGAACTGCGAGGCGCGGAACCGCTCCCAGCCCAGCAGGGTCAGGAAATAGTCCTCGAAGGTGCCCACATGGGTGCGCGGCTGGCCGGTCCAGAAGGCGGGCTCCAGCACCGCCGCCACCCCGGCATCGCGCATGGCCTGGTAATCGTCGGTGGTGCGCGAGGTCATGTGAATGTGGGGGTCGAAGATCTGCATGGCGGCTCCTGGACAGGCTGTCCGACTGACATGGCGCCGTGCCGCGCCCCCCACAACCGGCCCGCCGGACAGGTTCCCGGGGCTTTCGGCGCACCGCCCTTGGTCGGGCCGGCCCGCGCGTCCGGCTGGCGTGCGTTGACCCTTCGGCCTGGGTCCCCACGTGCAGGAGACCTGGTCACGACGAAAGGAGTGTTCATGACCCGCAAGATCCTGATCGCCGTCTTCCTGGCGTCTTTGACCGCCGCCTGCGGCTCCACCGAGCAGGACCGCGCGCTCAGCGGCGCCGGCATGGGGGCCGCCGTGGGCGCCATCGGCGGCCCGGCGGGCGTGCTGCTGGGG
>CAYOKN010000087.1:0-10656 GCA_964404545.1 uncultured Rhodospirillaceae bacterium
CAAATCCACGACTGGATCGCCGGCGACAATAAGAAGGATCAAGAGCCCGCCAAGGTGGAAGGGGCAATGAGAATAGAAGTTTCAGCGCCCGCAGGAGTCAGTGCCAAGGTGACCGGCCTGGAGGGCTCGCCAGGCTTTGATCTGGGCGTGGGGCACACCACCAGCGGACTGTGACCCCTTGGCGACAGGGTTGTTTTGCCATACAGTCACCCCGTCGCCGCTTCGGCCCCTCGGCCCCCCGGACAAATGTCCGCCTGAAACGACATCCCCCCATCGAAGAGACTGGTGCACCTGCGGAATACAGGATGTACCACCGTGTCTGGTCTACAGCTTCAAACGATCCAATACTTGGAAGGCCGGATCCGCCTTGAAGCCGGCGGATTGGTCACTGTAGGGCCAGCCGCAGATATCCGAGGAGACGTCTTTCAAGGAAACGGCGCCGGGTGTGTGGCCGCCCCCCAGAGCGAAATGCATGGTGTGGCCGCCGGCCTGCGGCGACAGGCGCTTGGGGGCGTCAACCACCTTGACCTTGACCCAGAGTTGCGGCTCCCAACCGTATTTTTCATAACCGAAAGTGAGTTTTCCGGTCGGCTGGGGATCAATTTCGATCGCCTCCAGATCGTCGCGGGCGCCGAACAATCCCGGGCACAGATTGGCCAGCCGGTCCAGCGCCGCCTTTGCCAGCGGCGCGTTCTCCTGCGGGCCGTGCATGATCGCCGACAGCTTCTTCGCCTCGGGCTCCGACTCACCGCAGCCGGCCAGGGCCAGAACGCCCGCCATCAGGGCCAGGGCAGCAACGCGCATCGCATCCTCCATCTGCAACTCATTGGCGCGAGGGTAGCACAATGAGCTTCCGGGACAATCTGCGGAAAGCCAGCTTCCGGGGTGTGCCCTTCTGGTGGGAGGACGTCGAGCTGGACGGTGGCCGGCGCGTGGTCCTGCATGAGTATGTGCAGCGGGACGATGCCTGGCCCGAGGACCTGGGAGGCAAGCCCAACCAGTACAACGTCACCGCCTATGTGCTGGGCAACGACTATCTGGCCCAGCGCGACCGGCTGGAAGCCGCGCTGAAGGAGACCGGGCCCGGCACCCTGGTGCACCCGACCCGGGGCGAGATCCAGGTGGTGGCCATGCCGTTCAAGGTCCGCGAGACCACGGCCGACGGCGGCAAGGCCATGTTCCAGCTGCAGTTCGTGAAGGCGGCCGACAACCAGTATCCCGCCGCCACCCAGCAGACCGGGCAGGCCGTCACCCTGGCGGCCGACGAGGCGGCCGAGCTGGCGATTGAAGACTTCGAGGATGGCTGGAGCCTGGACGGGCCGGCGTCGCTGTTCGACGAGGCCACCGGGCTGGTGGATCTTGCGGCCAGCGGGATCGAAGAGGCCTTTTCGGGGCCTCTGATGGCTCTCTCGGACGCCCATGACCTGCTGGCCGACATCCAGGGCTTCCGGTCCGACATCATGAGCCTGGTGCGTCTGCCGTCCAGCCTGGGCGGTCGGCTGCTGGGCCTGCTGCGCGGCTTTGGCGGCCTGGGCTTCGGCAATCTGTTCGGCCGCCGGCGCTCGCCCCTATCGGGCTATCGCAGCCTGGGGGGCTTCGGCGCCTCGCTGCCGCCGGTGGGGGGCAGCTCCAGCTGGCGGATCCAGCAGGGCGCCAACCAAGCCGGGCTGGTGAACCTGGTGCGCCGGGGCGCCGCCATCGAGGCCGCCCGGGCCAGCAGCACCATTCCCCTGCGCTCGCGTGACGATGCGGTCCTGGTGCGTGACCAGGTCACCGCCCAGCTGGACGAGGTGCGCACGGCGCCCGGCACCCCGGACCCGGTGTTCCGGGCCGTCACCGAGCTGCGCGGCGCCGTGGTGCGCGACATGGGCAGCCGTGGCGCAAACCTGGCCCGGGTGCGCCAGGCGCGCTTGCCGTCCACCGTGCCATCCATGGTCGCGGCCTACCGCCTGCTGGGCGATGCCGGCCGCGCCGGCGAGCTGCTGGACCGGAACCGGCCGCTGATCCGCCACCCCGGCCTGGTGCCGGGCGGTGTGGATCTGGAGGTGCTGGATGGCTGAGGTCACCCTGGCCGTCAACGGCGTCTCCTATGCCGGCTGGAAGGACGTGCAGATCCGCACCGGCATCGAGCAGATCTCGGGCTCGTTCCGGCTGGCGGTCACCGAGCGCTGGCCCGGCCAGCCCGAGCTGCGGCCGCTGCGCCCCGACGATGCCTGCGTGGTGGCCATCGATGGCCAGCCGGTGATTACCGGCTATATCGACGATGTGGAGCGCCAGGCCTCCAGCTCGGACCACGCGGTCACCATCAGCGGCCGTGACCGCAGCGGCCAGCTGGTGGACTGTTCGGCCATCCATGAGCCGGGCGAGTTCAAGGGGCGCACGGCCCTGCAGATCGCCCAGGAGCTGGCCCAGCCCTGGGGCATCGCCGTGCGGGCCGCCACCGACGTGGGCCGGCCGTTCGAGACCTTCACCGTGCAGAAGGGCGAGACCGCGTTCGACGCCCTGAAGCGCCTGGCGCGCATCCGGGGGCTGCTGGTCTATTCCGACGGCCTGGGCGGGGTGGTCTTCGCCCGATCCGGCACCGCCCATTGCGGCGTCCTGCTGCGCGAGGGGCCGGAGGGCAACATCAAATCGGGCACCGCCACCTTCAGCCATGCCGAGCGGTTCAGCCAGTACCGGGTGATGGGCCAATCGGGCGCCGGCTGGAGCGACGCCGAGGCCTCGGCCGAACAGGCAGCCTCGGCCAAGGACGGCGCGGTCCGCCTGTTCCGCCCTCTGATCATCCTGGCTGAGGACCAGGCCGATGGCCTGTCCTATACCGACCGTGCCCGCTGGGAAGCCCGCACCCGGGCGGCCAAGGCCAAGCGCCTGCAGGTGACCGTCCAGGGATGGAAGCACACCGGCGGGCTGTGGCAGCCCAACCAACTGGTCCAGGTGGATGCGCCCATGCTCGGCTGGACCGGCGACCTGCTGATCAGCGCCGTCGAACTCAAGCTCTCGGGTGACGAAGGGAGCACCGCGCAGCTGGACTTGGTCGGGCCCGGCGCCTTCGACCTGCTGCCCATGCCGGAGGATCCGGCATGAACCTGCTGACCGCCATCCAGAAGGCCATCAGGCCTCTGTCCGACCGGGTCTATATGACCATCGGGCGCGGTGTGCTGCGGGCCTGGAGCGAGGGCGGCATGCCGGCGGCGCAGACCACCGGCCTGCCGGGCGAGGTGCTGGACGGGATCGAGGCCCACCAGTCTTACGGCCATTCCAGCCACCCGCTGCCCGGCGCCGACACCGTCTTCGTCTGCCTGAACGGCACCCGGGGCAAGGCGGTGATCCTGGCGGTCCACGACCGGCGCTATCGCATCGAGCTGCAGCCGGGCGAGGTGGCCATGTCCGATGACCTGGGCCAGAAGGTCCACCTGACCCGGGACGGCATCGTGGCCGAGACCCCGCTGACCGCCACGGTGCTGGCGGGGCCGCTGGTGCGGATCGAGGCCGACCATGTGCAGTTCCATGCCCGCCAGAAGATGAGCTGGGACATCAACGGCTATGGCTGGCACATCCGCCACGTGGCCGATGTGACCTGGGAGCAGCTGACCTGGCAGCAGGGCGCGGTCATGGCGCCCACCGCGCCCTTGCCCATCAGCCCGCCGGAGGGACCGCCCGATGGACCGTAGGCTGATCTTTGACGGTGAGCAGATGCGCGCCGACCTGGTGCTCGAGGACGGCCGGGTGGCGCTGACCGACGGCCTGGACACCGCCGTGATCCTGTCCCTGTTCACCGACCGCCAGGCCCGGCCCGACGACCCGCTGCCCGACGGCGCCGACGGCGATCGGCGCGGCTGGTGCCTGGACCCCAAGCTGGGCTCGCGCCTGTGGCTGCTGGGCCGCGAGAAGCAGGTCTCCGAGGTGCGGCGCCGCGCCAAAGAGTATGCCGAGGAGGCCTTGGCCTGGCTGGTCACCGACAAGGTGGCCAGCCAGGTCGAGGTGATCGCCGACTGGGTGCGCCCGGGCATGCTGGGCCTGCGAATCCTGATCACCCGCCGCGATGGCCAGCCGGTCGAGCTGCGTTACGACTTCGCCTGGAGGCCCCATGCCCTTTGACCGTCCCACCTTCCTCCAACTGGTGGACCGCGCCCTGGCCGACATCGAGGCCGAGCTGCCGGGCGCCGATTCCCGGCTGCCCGTATCCGACCTGGCGGTGCTGGCCAAGGTGCTGAGCGCCGCGCTGCATGACCTGTATGGCTACTTGGACTGGGTGGCGGTGCAGATCCACCCGGACACCGCCGAGGCTGAGATGCTGGACCGGCATGCGGCCTGGTGGGGCATCTCTCGCAAGCCGGCGGTGCCGGCCGCCGGCGGCGTGACCATGACCCGGATTGGGACCGGCCTGGTGGTGGTGCCCGCCGGCACCCTGCTGCAATGGAATGGCCAGGACTACGTCACCCAGGCCGAGCTGCAGCTGAATACCGCCACCGGCTCGGTGCAGATCACCGCCTCGGCCGCCGGCGTCGCGGGCAATGCGCCCGCCGGCGCCAAGCTGAAGCTGGCGGCGCCGGTGGCTGGGCTGATGGGCCAGGCGGTGGCCGAGCAGGGCCTGTCCGGTGGCGCCGATACCGAAGATGATGACGGCCTGCTGGCGCGGCTGTTGCGCCGCATGCAGGAGCCGCCCCATGGCGGCGCCAAGGCCGACTATGTGACCTGGGCCCTGCAGGTGCCCGGCGTGACCCGCGTCTGGGTCCAGGTGGTCGAGGATGAGCCCGGCCATCTGCGTGTGGTGGTGCGGTTCGTCATGGACGGCAAGCCCGACACCATCATCCCCACCGCCGACGAGGTGGCCAGCGTGGCCACCCATATGGACCTGATGCGGCCGGTGACCGCCGAGGTCATGGTGGCGGCGCCCGAGCCGGTACCGCTGCACATGACCATCGCCGGCCTGGACCCGTCCACCCAGGCGGTCAAGGACGCCATCAACGGCGCGGTCCGCGACCTGCTGGCCCGCGAGGCGGTTCCCGGCGGCACCATCCTGCTGTCGCATATCCGCGAGGCCATCTCGGGCGCCGCCGGCGAGATCGACCACCAGCTGATCGCCCCGGTGGCCGACGTGGCCCATGCCGCCCATCAGATCGCCGTGCCCGGCGTCGTCACCTGGGGATGAGCATGGACCTGAAGCCGCTCTATCTGCACCAGCTGCTGGCCCTGCTGCCCCCGGGCGCGGCCTGGCCGCGTGATCCGGGCACGGTGCGCCACGGCCAGCTGTCGGCCATCGCCCGCAGTCTGGCCACCGTCCATGCCCGCGCCGATCAGCTCCTCGAGGAGGCAGACCCGCGCAGCGCGGCCGAGCTCCTGATCGATTGGGAACGGGTGGCCGGCTTGCCCGATCCCTGCACCGGCCCGGCCGAGACCACCGCCGAGCGCCGTGACCGGGTGGTCGCCCGCCTGACCGCCCGGGGCGGCCAGAGCCGGGTTTATTTCATCGGGGTGGCGGCGGCGTTGGGGTACGCGGTCACCATCGAGGAGTTCCCTACGGCCTGCTGCGAGGATCCAAGCGACGTGGGCCTCAATCCCTGGCCCTGGCCGCGCACCTGGATGGTCCACGCCCCGGCCGAGACGGTGCGCGAGCTGCCGGCGGACGGCGCGTCGGACGAGCCGTTGCGCACCTGGGGCAACCAGGCCCTGGAATGCGCCCTGCACCGGCACCAGCCCGCCCACACCAACCTGCTGATCGCCTACGGAGACTAAGGCCCATGGACCGTATCAACACCAGCAACAAGGCCGCCGACCTGTTCGGCGCCGGCAAGCATGGCTTCAAGGGGGGCAACCCCGCCACCGGCGAGAAGGCCACCTATTTCAGCCCGGACTGGGCCAACCAGGTGCAGGAGGAGATCGCCGGCGTCATCGAGGCCGCCGGGCTGGAGCTTGACCCGGCCGATCTCACCCAGATGGTGGACGCCCTGGCCATCCTGGTGCCCCAGTTCGCCGGCCTGTCCGGTTATCTGCGCAAGACCACCTCGGCCATCCTGGAGGCCGGCTATTGGACCACACCGGTGCCGCTGGCCATCAACGCGGGCGTGGCCACTCCCGATCTGACCGAGGGCAATGTCTTCGCCCCGTCCGCCCCGCTGGCCGCCGACCTGACCCTGGCCGTGCCGGCCGACCTGGCGGGCCGGGCGGGCATGTATCTGGTGGTCCTCACGCAGGATGCCACCGGCGGCCGTGCCCTGACCCTGGCGGCTGGCCACCACCTGGCTGGCGGCGAATGGTCCACCACCGCCAATGCCGTCAACATCCTGTGGATCACCTCGGACGGCAGCGGCCTGCTGGACGTGGTGATCGCCCAGCGGGGTGCCTGATCATGCTGCCGCTGATCACCCAGCCGGCGGTGGCGCCGGCCTGTTACAAGCCGAAATGGACCAAGGCCAGCAGCCTGGTCTTCAGCGGCTCCGCCCATCTGGCGCGGGCTGGCGTGGCCGGCAGCCGCACCGTGGCGACCTATGAGTTTGCGCTGCAGATCACCCGGCCGGGCCAGACCAACGAGACCATCCACTGCATCGGCCCGGACGGCCAAAATCTGCTGGCCATCTCGCTAGGCGCCGGCCGCATCCGCATCGGCGAGCAGGTGGCGGGGGCGTGGAACTGGCGTTATGAGACCGCCGCCCTGTACCGCGACGTGGTCGGGTTTCTGCATGGGGTCATCCACCTCGACACCGACGCCGCAAGCGGCCAGCGCGTGGCCCTGACCGTCAATGGCCGCCCGGTGTCCGTATGGGCGGTCTCCAGCGATCCCGGCGCCGGACGGCTGCTGCCCATCGGCACCACCCAGAGCCACCGCATCGGCAACGAGTTCTCGTTTCCCTTCGGCGGCCTCCTGTCCTGGTTCCGGTACATCAATGGCACCAAGGTCCCGGCCAGCCGTTTCGGTGAATGGAACATCCACGGTGAATGGGTGCTGGTGGACCCCGCGCTGACCCAGGCCGAGTATGGCGCGGGCGGATATTGCCTGGATTTCGAGGACCCGCTGCAGCCGGGCAAGGATGTGTCCGGCAACGGGCTGCATTTCACGCCTACTGGCATCGACGCTACCGGCAAGGATCGGGTGGCCAGCAGCCCCTCCAAGGTGGTCGCCGCATTCACTCAATTGGACGCCACCAACACGGCGGCGGTCCAGAATGGTGGATGGCGCATCAAGTCGCCCGGTGCCAACGTCCGAGTGCGCGCGAGCATGGCGCTGCGCAACCCCACTTATTGGGAGCGGGCCGTCACCGCTCTTGCCGGCGATAACAACTTCGGCATTTCGCGCGCCGACATCACCATCACCGAGGCGGTCTACAACCACCCGAGCACGCTGTATTACGAGGCAACAGGTGCGGTGCGGGTTGGGGGGGTGGTCCAGGCCACGATCGCCACCTTCACAACCGGGGACGTCATTGGATACGCCTTTGACCCGGCCACCTGCATCTTGGGGCTTTTCAAGAACGGCGTGTTCCTGGCGCAGTATCAGGCTCCCACCGGCTACGAGTACGCGCCGTGGGTGCAGACGTCGTCTAATAGCGCGAGCATCGACGACATCAACTTTGGCCAGCGGCCGTGGGCCTTCCCGGCTCCAGAGGGTTACAGCGCGCTGGATACCAATGAAGCGGCCGAGCCCCAAATCAAGGACCCGGCTGAAGCGACCGTCGGCGCCAGCGGCACCGGCGCCACCCTGCAGGCCCTGCTGGATGCCGCCGCCGATTGGGGCGGTGCCGGCTACCTCGAACTGGCCAAGAGCCGTGGCAGTTCGGGCGACTGGGTGCTGCGCAACACCGTGCGCGGGCTGGACAAGGCCATCAAAACCAACAACCCGGCGACCGGTGAGACGGCCTTTGCCGGCCATGCCGGGGCGGATGCCTGGTGGGGCCGGCGCTGGCGGCTGGGCCAGAAATTCGGCTGCATGGTCTCGTTCCATGCCAAGGGGGTGGCCGGCAACCAGGCGGTGGCCCATGGCCTTGGCCGCGCGCCCGGCATGGTCTGGGCCATCAACCTGGCCGGGGGCGAGCTGTACGGCTACCACCAGGCCCTGGGCGCCGGGGCCTGGCTGCGCATGGGTGGTGCCAATGCGGCGCCGAAAACCAGCGACAACACCGTCTGGGGCGGTGTGGCACCCACCACCAGCGAGATCACCCTGGGCAGCGCATTCCCCAACGGTGCCCAGGTGCTGGTGATCGCCTGGGCCGAGATCGCGGGCTACAGCCACTTCGGTCGGTTCGTGGGCAACGGCCTGGCAGATGGCGCGCAAGCCCCGTCCGACGTGCAGCCGGACATCCACATGGTGTGGCGGACTGATGCCGCCCAGAACGTCTATCTGTTCGACCGGGTCATCAACCCGACCAACCCGGCCACCAAGGCCATGGTGCTCAACCAGACCTATGCCGAGACCGCCAATGGCAACCAGGTGGATCTGGTGACCGGCGGCACCAAGGCCCGTACCTCGGGCTCGTCCAGCACCAACAACGCCAACTCCGAACACCTGACCGCCCATTGGGGCCGGCCCATCGGCGGCATCTGCACCGCCCCTGCCACCGCGAGGTAATCATGAGCCTGACCGACCGTATCGCCATCACCCAGGGCAGCCAGGTGCTGGCCATCACCGCCCCGGCCCGCGCCGTGGTGCTGCCCGATGGGTCCAACGCGCTTGGCCCCTGGACCGCCCTGCCGCGTACCGTGGGCGACTATGTCATCCGCGCCGTGGTGGAGACCGGCCCCGAGGCGGCCGAGCTGGAGATCGGCGGTGTCGAGCCGCCGGTGATCGACGGTGACCAGGTCGTGATCCGCCGCACCGTCCTGCCCCTGCCGGCCGAGCTGGTGGCCGAGCGCCTGGCCCAGATGCGGGCCGAGGCACGGCGCCAGATCGACGCGGCGGCCGAGGCTGCCCGGGGGCAGTACCTGACCCCCGGGTCCGGCCAAGCGATCGTGTACACGCGCAAGGAGGAGGAGGCCCGGCGGCTGCTGGCCGCCGTGGCGGCTGGCCAGGCCATCGACCCGGCAGCCTATCCCCACCTGGCGGCCGAGGTGGGCATCACCGCCCCCACCATTGAGGAGGTGGCCAACGTCGTGGTGGCCATGGCCGATGCCTGGTCCGCCATCTCAGCGCAGATCGAGGGCATCCGCCTGTCGGCCAAGGCCGCGCTGGCCGGCGCCGCCACGCCGGCCGAGATCCGCGCCGTGGTGGCCGGCGTGACCTGGCCCGAGCCCGCCTGATGATCACCTTGCGCTTCGCCGCCGGCCGGGGCCTGGCCAGCCAACTGGTCCAGCTGGCCACCTGGTCCTGGGCCAGCCATGTGGACATCGAGCTGGGCGGCGGCTATCTGCTCGGCGCTGTCCCTGGGAAGGGCGTCTGCCTGCGTGAGGCTGAGATCGATGACGCCCGCGTCGAGCGCTATGCGGTGGACCTGAACCCGGTGGCGGCGGCGGTCCTGCTGCGCCACGCCCGCAGCCAGCTGGGCCGCCCCTACGACTGGCCCGGCGTCCTCGGCTACGGCCTCCGCCGCGACTGGCAGGAGCAGGACAGCTGGTTCTGCTCCGAGCTGGTGGCCTGGGTCTTCGCCCAGACCGCGTGCCCCCTCCTGCGGGGCGAGCAAGTCTGGCGCATCACGCCCCGCGACCTGCTCATGAGCCCCTTGCTTGAGCCCCTTCCGTGCGGACCCGGTTCGATCTAGGGTAATCGTCAATCTGGCCATAGGGACCCAACCATGCCGCAGATGCTGCCGCTGATGACCTTCTCGGTGACCGAGTGCTTGCCGCCCGAGGCTGCCCACGTCCTGGTCTGGCATGCCGCCGGTCTCAGCATCGGGGCACGCTATGGAGCCGTATGGCGGGAGGCCGAAGGCGCCGAGGCCCAACTGTATGAGGTGACCAGGTGGTCTATGGTGCCCCTGCGCGCTGCCGACATCACGACCTGGGAGGGGCTGCAGGAAGCCCTGCTGGCGTCCGCCGTGCCCCCAGCCCCACAGGCAAATTAAGAGGCCTCTCAGAATGCTCCGAGAGGCCTCTTTGCTCACCACCATTTATGCTGCAGGATCATGTGTCCCGCCGTGCGAAACCAAGCGCCGCGCTACATCGAAGAACATAGGGGGTCAGATGGGGGCCCCTGCCCGCTCCGCCACCTCGCCGGACGGGGAAGCCCGCCGCGCCGCCTGGGTGCGGCCGTCATAGCCCCAGCCACCCGCTTCCAAGTCATGCACCAGCACATAGGTGGCCGGGGACACGCCCCCAAACGCCGCCCGCAGCAGGTCCATGCCCTCGGCCACGAACCGGGCCTTCTGGGTGGCGTCATTGGTGCCAGCGGTCACCGTCACCTCCAACTGCGCGGCCCGCGCCGGCAGGTCGTCGCCCACCAGCCACATCCCCTCGCCCACCGGCTGCAACAGCACCGAGGTGACCTCGGGCCGTTTGCCCAAGCTGCGCGCCACCAGATCACGGGCCGCCCGAACCAAGGCCTGGGCCTGGTCAGCGGGCAAAGGCGGGCCGGAATGGCGGATCAAGATGAAAGGCATGGAACCCTCCCTTGGATTGGCAATGCGCCTAGCCTAGGCTGGCCGTACCAATAAGTTTAGTTTATAGTTTTAATGGTTTCATAAGCTGGACTGATCGATGCCACCCCTGCTGCCCCTGGACCTGCTGGTT
>CAYOKN010000088.1:0-10629 GCA_964404545.1 uncultured Rhodospirillaceae bacterium
TCTGGCGCGGCATCCGGGGCGGCCAGGCGGGGGCCGCCACCTCCTATGCCCTGCGTTGGGCGGGCTGGCTGGTGGCCTGCGCCCTGACCCTGGGGCTGCTATGGCCGCTGCGCAGCCTGAAACTGCAACGCTACCGCATGGCCCATCTGCGCCTGGGCGACCAGCCGGTGGCTTTCGACACCCGGCTGGGTCCGCTTTACAAGCGGTTTCTGTGGGTGTGGGTGCTGCTGCTGCTGGTGGCCGCGCTGTATTTCGGTGGGCTGGCGGCCCTGCTGGGCGGCGCCCATGGCAGCGTGGACGACTCGGCGCCGATCCTGGCCATCGCGCTAATCCTGGTCTGCCTGACGCTGGCCCAGGCCTCCTACGGCCTCTACCGCCTGTTTGAAATCCGCCATTTCGCCGCCGGCACCCGTTTTGGCGAACTGCGCCTGACCATGGCCCCCAGGCTTGGCCCGGCGGCGGCGCTTGTGCTGGGCAACTGGCTGCTGACCATGCTGACCCTGGGCATCGCCGCACCCTATGCCCAGTTGCGCACCGCCCGCTTCATCGCCCGCCATGCCTGGATCGAGGGCCGCTACGACTATGACGCGCTGCGCCAGTCACAGTTGGACAAGCCCCGGCAGGGCGAGGGCGCCTTCAGCCTGTTCGACAATGCGGAGATCGCATGAGCCTCGCCGGCTGGTTCTATGACGGCGACAGCGCCCGGCGCCAGGATGTGACCGCCGAGGCGCAGCCGCGCGGCCTGGTGATCCGGGACCGATCCGGGGTGCAACTGGCCTGCTGGCCCTGGGACGAGTTGAACCGGTCCCCCAGCGCCGACGGCAGTTGGCGCCTGTCGCGCGGCCCGGCCTCCGAGGCCCGGCTGTTCCTGCCCGATCAGCCGGGGCTGGACGCCCTGGCCGCCCAGGCGCCGCAGATCACCAGGCGCGCCCTGTCGCTGAGCCGGCTGCGCGCCGGCCTGGGGCTGGCGGTACTGGTGCTGGCGGTGCTGACCGGGCTCTATTTCGCCCTGCCCGCCCTGGCCCGTCCGGTGGCCCGCGCCCTGCCCGTCCAGTGGGTGGACAGCCTGGGCGCGCGCCTGGCCGACGGGCTGGTGGCCCAGCACAAGGCCTGCGGCGCCGAGGCCGGGCAACAGGCCCTAGACCGCCTCGTGCGCAGCCTGGCGCCGGAAACGCCGGATCGCTTCACCCTCCGGGTGGTGGCCTGGAAGATGAACAATGCCTTCACCACCGGCGGCGGGCAGATCCTATTGCTGTCCGGGCTGATCGCCGAGGCCCGCTCACCCGACGAGCTGGCCGGCGTGCTGGCCCACGAGATGGCCCATGACCAGCTGAACCATGTGGCCGAGCGGCTGGTGCGCGAAGCCGCGCTGGGCCTGGCCATCACCGCCTTGACCGGCGAACCATCGGGAGCGGTGGCGGTGGTTCTGGGCAATCTGACCAGCCTGTCCTATAGCCGCGAGGACGAAGCCGCCGCCGACGCCCTGGCCCGACGGATGCTGACCCGCGCCGGCTATGGCACGGCGGGCATGGGCGCCTTCTTCCAACGGCTGGCCGAACAGGAAGGCATCCCGGAAATGCTGTCCAGCCATCCCGACAGCGCCACCCGCGCCCAAGCCAGCGGCGCCATCCCCGCCACCAGACCGGCCCTGACGCCGGAGGAATGGCAGGCGGTCAAGGCCATGTGTCCGGAGGCGTGAGGCTGAGCAGCCCGCCCGCTACACCGTCTCCGGCTCGTGCACCTCGTAGCGGCTTTCCGAGAAGCGCACCGGCTCGCCGATGGGGTCGCCCAGCAGGGTGTCCTCGCGCATCACCACCGTGCCGCGCACGATGGTGGCGATGGGCCAGCCGGTGACCTTCATGCCGTCGAAGGGGGTCCAGCCGCAGCGGCTGGCGATCCACATATTGCTGATGCGGCGTTCGGCCTTCAGGTCCACCACAGTGAAGTCGGCGTCATAGCCCACGGCGATGCGGCCCTTGCCGGCCATGTTGAACAGACGGGCCGGGCCGGCGCTGGTCAGGTCGATGAAGCGCTGCAGGGTCAGGCGGCCCTCGGCCACATGGTTCAGCATGACGGGCACCAAGGTCTGCACGCCGGTCATGCCCGAAGGGGTGTTGGGATAGGCCTTGTCCTTTTCCTCGCGCAAGTGCGGGGCATGGTCCGAGCCGATCACATCCACCACGCCCTGCTCCACCGCCTTCCACAGGGCCAGGCGGTGGTGCTCTTCGCGGATCGGCGGGTTCATCTGGGCATAGGTGCCCAGCCGCTCATAGGCCTCGGGCGCCGACAGGGTCAGGTGCTGGGGCGTCACCTCCACCGAGGCCAATTCCTTATGGTCGGCCAGGAAGGCCATCTCGTCGGCGGTGGTCACATGCAGCACATGGACCCGACGGTGATATTTGTTGGCCAGGGTCACCAGCCGGCGGGTGGCGCGCAGAGCGGTTTCCTCGTCGCGCCAGACCGGGTGCAGCTTGGGATGGGCGCCGTCCTTGACGATCTCCCAGCGTTCGCGCAGGCGCTTTTCGTCCTCGCAATGCACGGCCACACGTCGGAAGCCATTGGCAAGGATCTGGGCGATCTGTTCGTCATCCTCCACCAGCAGGGTTCCGGTGGAGGATCCCATGAACACCTTGATGCCGGCGCAGCCGGGCAGACGCTCCAAGCGGCCGATCTCCTCGATATTGTCGCCGGCGGCACCCACGAAGAAGGCATGGTCAGTCCAGGTGCGGCCCTTGGCCCGCTCCAGCTTGTCGGCCAGGGCTTCCGCCGTGGTGGTGCCGGGCTTGGTGTTGGGCATCTCGAAAATGGCGACAACGCCGCCCAGGGCCGCCGAGGCGGTGCCGGTGGCCAGGTCCTCCTTGTGCTCCAAGCCGGGCTCGCGGAAATGCACCTGGCTGTCGATCACGCCCGGCAGCACATGCAGGCCGGTGGCGTCGAACACCTCGTGCGCCAAATGGCCGGACAGGTCGCCGATGGCGGCGATGCGGCCGCCCTTGACGCCCACATCGGCAGGCAGGATGCCGGCGGGCAGGCCGACAGTGCCGCCCTTCAGGATCAGATCGAACATCTGGGACACTGCTTTCCTCCGTCTTTTCTTTCAGCCCGCCAGGACATCGAATACGCCGGCATCGGCCGCCTGTTCTTCCATATGGCGATGATGCCACAAGGAATAAAACAAAAGTGTCCAGGCCGCGAAGCCGGCCCGCTTGTTGGACGCATGGCGGAACAGGGTTTCCACGGCACCGGGCCGGCAGATTTCCTGGATGCAGGGCCGGCGCGCCACCAGTTCGCCCAACTCCGGGCGGGCGGCGATCCAGTCGCCCACGGGCACGGTGAAGCCGCGCTTGGGGCTGAAGGGCCGCGCCTCGGGCAGCACGCCGTTCAGCCATTTGCGCAAAATCCACTTGCCCATGCCCTTCTTCACCTTCAGGCGGTCGGGCAGCAGATAGGCAAAGCGCGCCACCACCGGGTCCAGGAAGGGCACCCGCCCCTCCACCCCATGGGCCATCAGGCAGCGGTCCAGCTTGGTCAGCAGGTCATTGGGCAGCCAGTCGGCCACATCCACCGCCTGGGCGATCTGCAGGCGGCTGCGGCCGGGCAGCGCCGCCATGGCCTCGGATGCGGCGATGCCGTTGCGCCAGCCCCGGGGCTCGTCGCGCAGCAGCTCCAGCCCGTCCAGGCTGCCGGTGCGGCGCATCTTCCGGGTCAGCGGCCAGGGCCGCATGGCGTGGCGATAGCGGCCATAGCCGCCGAACAGCTCGTCGCCGCCCTCGCCGGACAGGATCACCTTGACCCTTTTGCCCGCCTCGGCGGCCAGCTTCCAGGTGGGCACCACCGCATAGTCGGCGGCGGGGTCATCCATGGCGGCGGCGATGGCCGGCAGGTCGCGCCAGAAATCCGCCTCGGTCAGCGGCACATCCACATGCTCGGCCTTCATGCGCTCGGCCAGCAGGCGGGCATGCTCGCGCTCGTCATTCACCTCGGTGCCGGGGAAGCCGGCGGTGAAGGCCAGCACCGGCTGCGGATTGAGCCGGCTCATCAGCGCCAGCACCACCGAGCTGTCGATGCCGCCCGACAGGAACATGCCATAGGGCACATCCGCGCGCTGGTGCATCTCCACCGATTCCGCCAGCACCCGGTCCAGTTCGCCCAGCAGGTCGCCCCGGCCGCGCCCCGGCCCGCCCTCGGGCAGGGCGGCGCGGTGGCGGTGCTCGACGATCACCCCGCGCTCGATCACCAGGGTCTCGCCGGGCATCACTCGATGGATGCCGGGAATCACGGTCTCGCGCCCGGTGGTGAACTGCAACTGCAACAGCTCCACCAGCTTGGCCCGGTCCACCCGGCGCTCCACCAAGCCGGCGGCCAGCAGGGCCTGGGGCTCGGAGGCGAAGGCGAAGCCGCTGGCGGTCTCGGCGTAATAGAGCGGCTTGATGCCGAAGGGGTCGCGGGCCAGCACCAGCCGCTTGCGGGCCGGGTCGTGCAGGGCGATGGCATACATGCCGCGCAACTGGTCGGCGAAACCGGCGCCCAGGCGGGCATAGAGGGCCAGCGGCGGCTCGCAGTCCGAGCCGGTGCGGAAATTCACCTCCGCACCCAGGTCGGCGCGCAGCTCCACATGGTTGTAGATCTCGCCATTGGCCACCAGGGCCAGCCCGGCCGCGCCATAGAGCGGCTGGTCGCCGGTGGCCAGGTCGATGATGGCCAGCCGGTTATGGGCCAGCCCCACGCTGTCCTGCACATAGCTGCCGTGGCCGTCCGGGCCGCGATGGCCCAGGGCGCCGATCATGGCGTCCAACCGGGCGCGGTCGGGCGCCCGTCCGTCCAGGGTCATCAGGCCGGCAATGCCGCACATCAGCGGGAAACCCTGTCGAAGAACTCCTGGTACTGGGCCACCACCGCCCGCTCGGTGAAGCTCTGGTCATAGGCGGCGCGGCCGGTGCCGCCCAGGCTGGCGGCCAACGCCGGCTCCTCCAGCACCCGGCGGATGGCCTTGGTCAGGGCGCCGGCATCGTCCACCGGGGTCAACAGGCCCGAGACTCCGTCGCGCAGCAGCGCCGCCGGCCCCTGCGAGGCGGTGGCCACCACCGGCTTGCCCTGGGCCCAGGCCTCGATCACCACATTGCCCAGGGGCTCGTGCCGGCTGGGGCAGACGAACACATCGGCGGTGGCGAACAGGCTGGGCACATCGTCGCGCCAGCCCAGGAAACGCACCCGGGGCTTGACCCCCAGCTTGAGCGCCAAGGCCTCGAGCTGGTCGCGCAAGGGGCCGTCGCCGGCCAGCAGCAGATAGGCCCCCGGCAGATGCACCAGGGCGTGCAGCAGCACGTCGAAGCCCTTGTTCTCATGCAGCCGGCCCAGGGCCAGGATCACCGGCGCCTCCTCGGGCAGCCAGAATTCCTTGCGCGGATGCGGTTCGGCGATCTGCTCGGACACGAAATTAGGCAGATAGTGGGCGCGGTCAGCGGGCCAGCCCTCCTTGACCATCCAGTCCACGATGTCCTGGGTATTGCCCACCAGATGGTCACAGCGGCGGTAATATTTCAGGTCGTAATAGCCGCCCAGCCGGCCCACCTGCACGAAGCTGCGCGAGGGCGGGCAGAAGCGGCTGGCCCGGTTCATCCAGGTCAGCACCACGGCGGGGCCGAAATCCTTGATGGCGCGGCGGAACAGCCAGCCGGTCTTCATGTCCAGCCGGCCGCCGAAGGGCGCCTGGGTCACGGTCACGCCGGCCTGGCGCAACAGCCCGGCGCGGCGGGCGTTCTCGCGGATCACCGCGTGCTGCGGCGTGCCCGCCTGGGCCAGGGCCGGCACCAGGCGTTCAAAGAAGGCTTCGGCGCCGCCCATGGGGGCGCCCGCCATGGCTTGCAGGACGGGGGTCATTTGGCGATGGCCTCGAAGTCGGCGGCGACGGCATCCCAACTGCGGTCGCGCTGGTGCAGCCGGCAGTCGCGGTTCATGCCCCAGAACAGGTCGCCATTGGTCAGCAATTGCAAGGTGACATTGGCAAAGGCCTCGTCATCGGGCACCACATAGCCGGTTTCGGCATTGCGGATGCGCTCGGGCGCGGCGCCCAGCGGACGGGCCACGGCGGGCAGCCCCAGGGCCTGGCTCTCGGCCAGGGTCCAAGACGCCATATCGTCCACATGGCCGGGATAGAGATGCACCCGGGCGGCCAGATAGGCCTCGGCCATGCCGGGGTCGGACTTGGGCGCATGGATGATCACGCCCTGGGCCCGCGCGGCCAGCGCCTGGGCCAGCACCGGCTTGATGCCGTCGGGCACCTCCTGGCCGGTCTGGCCCTTGTCCAGCACGGCGGAATAGACATGCAGCTCGGCCTCCGGGCAGGCGGGATGCACCCGCTCGACCCACAGCCGGATCAGCCAGTCCAGCCCATGGGCCGGATGGGTGGTGCAGACGGCGCGGGGCGGATGCACCGGCTCGGGCACCGCCTCGTTCAGATAGTCCTGGCGCACGCCCGGCGGAATCATGCAAGCGGTCAGCAGGCCGTGCCAGGTTTCGTGATGGGCGCGGCTCTGGAACACCAGGATGGGCTTGTAGGCATCCAGCACCTCGCGCTGTTTGGCGATCAGCCGGGCCGGCTGGGCCAGCCACAGCACCCGCTTGGCGGAATTGCGGATGGCGCCCAGAAGCTCGGGCCGGCGATAGGCCACCAGCAGATCGGCCGCCGCCGGCCGCTCCTTGTCGAAGGGCAGCCACTGGGCGCCCTCGATGGTCATGGCAAAACGGCAGCGGTTGATCACCGTCACCTGATGCCCGCGCCGCACCAGGGCGCCGGGCAGGCTGGCAAACGCCTTCTCGGCCCCGCCCAGGGGGCGGTTGCCGGGGGTGAAGCCGTCGAAGGGAATGGAATCGTCGATCAGCGTGATGCGCATGGCCGCACTTTACCCGAACCTGCTTGATTTGAAAGCGTCCTTGCGGCCCCGCACCCCCTTGCCAAGCCCCGCAAACTCTCCCACCTTGGTCTGGTTCCAAAGTGGAGGTGCCCATGCCCGGTTTGCGCTTTGTCCCCCTGCCCCACCGCGCGGTGCTGTCGGTATCGGGCGAGGATCGGGTGACCTTCCTGCAGGGGCTGGTGTCCAACGACGTCACCAAGGCCAATGAGGGACGCGGCCTCTATGCCGCCTTCCTGACGCCCCAGGGCAAGTTCCTGCACGAGCTGTTCATCACCGCCCTGGGCGAGGCCCTGCTGATCGAGACCGAGGCCGAGCGGCTGGAGGACCTGAAGAAGCGGCTGTCGCTCTACAAATTGCGCGCCAAGGTGACCATCGAGGCCCGGCCCGACCTGGCCGTCTTCGCCGCCATCGGCGCCAACGCCGCCCAGAGTCTGGAACTGACGCCCGAGGCCGGGGCCGCGCGATCCTTCGGCGGCGGCGTGGCCTGCGTGGACCCGCGCCTGGCCGAGGCGGGGCTGCGCTGCCTGCTGCCCGATGCGGAAGCCCTGGCGGCCGCCGGCTTCGAGGCCGGGGCCTTCGAGGATTGGGACGGCCTGCGCCTGTCCCTGGGCCTGCCCGACGGCAGCCGCGACCTGATCCCCGACAAGGCCATCCTGCTGGAGAACGGCTTCGACGAGCTGGCCGGCGTGGACTGGAAAAAGGGCTGCTATATGGGTCAGGAGCTGACCGCCCGCACCAAATATCGCGGCCTGGTGCGCAAGCGCCTGCTGCCCGTGACCATCGACGGCGAGGCCCCGCCCTTCGGCACCCCGCTGACCCTCGACGGCGCGGAAGCCGGCGAGATGCGCTCGTCCTGCGGGAAGCTGGGCCTTGCGCTGGTGCGATTGGAGCCATTCACAAAAGTGCAAGCATCAGGCTCGCCGCTGCAGGCCGGAGCTGCTAAACTATCGCCATATAAGCCCGGATGGGCCGTTCTACCGGATGTGCGGGAGGACCAAGCATGAGTGACGACATCGCCCTGGTCATCGGGCTGGTCCTGACGGCCATCGCCCTGAAGGCGGGCTTCGGCTATTTCATCTATACGCGCATGCGCGCCGAACGGGTGAAAGACCCCAGGAAATGAAAGGCCGGATTATGGCTGAAATGCCTTAATCCGCCCTTATTCCTGACAAACTGGCCTGGCACAGTGGCCACAGTACAGGATGTCGAACCCTGTAAATCCTTGGGCATCGGGCGCTTTTCCCCTAGAAGCGTCCGCCTGCCAGACTAACGGATGGTGCCCCCCCTAGTATCCATCCGCCCAAGGACGCGCCGCCGAAGCCCCCTCTTCGGCGGCGCTTTTTGTTTTTAGGTCCCTCAAGCGCCGGGCGCCGGCTCCGCCGGCTTGGCTCACCTCCGCTAAAGCTCCGGGGCGCTCAATGCGCCAGTCGCTTCGCTCCCCCTCCTGGGAGCGCGGGCGTCCCGCCCGCCTTTTTCTTTTTCGCCCCTCATGCGCCGGCTCTGCCTTGGCCATGCGCCGATCGCTCCCCTCCCCCTTTTGATTTCCCCCGGCCCTCTCCCCATCTCCCTGCCATGACCATCCTCGACTCCCTCTCCGCCCTTGTGGGCAATCCTCCGCCCGTCGTCTCCGTCATCCGCCTGCAAGGCCTGATCGGCCGGGGCGGGCCGGTGCGGCATGGGCTGACCTTGGCCGGGCAGGCCGGCATCATCGAGCGGGCCTTCAAGCCCAAGGGGCTGAAGGCCGTGGCCCTGGCGATCAATTCCCCCGGCGGCTCGCCGGTGCAAAGCAGCCTGATCGCCGGGCGCATCCGCCAGTTGGCCGACGAGCACAAGGTCCCGGTCTTCGCCTTTTGCGAGGATGTGGCCGCCTCGGGCGGCTATTGGCTGGCCGTGGCCGCCGACGAGATCTTCGCCGACCCGGCCTCGGTGGTGGGCTCCATCGGCGTGGTCAGCGCCGGCTTCGGCTTCACCGAATTGATCCAGAAACTGGGCGTCGAGCGCCGCCTTTACGCCCAGGGGGCCTACAAGGGCATGCTGGACCCGTTCCAGCCCGAAAAGGAACCCGAGGTGGAGCGGCTGAAGGCCATCCAGGCCGACCTGTTCGAGACCTTCAAGGCGCATGTGCGCACCCGCCGGCAGGGCCGGCTGAAAGCCCCCGAGGACGAGTTGTTCAGCGGCAATGTCTGGACCGGCCGCCAGGCCCTGGAGCTGGGCCTGGTGGACGGGCTGGGCGATCTGCGCTCGGTGCTGCGCGGCCGCTTCGGCGAGGAGGTGCGGCTGCGCGCCCTGGTGGAGCCTCGCGGCTGGCTGCGACGCAAATTCGGCATGGCCGGACCCGAGGACCTGATCGAAACCGGTCTGGCGACCCTGGAAGAGAGACTGGAGCGAAGCCGCTTCGGGCTGTAAACTGCCGGGCCATCATGCCTGCCAGCCAAGACGACCTGTTCGCCCTGCTCGACCAGCTGGGTATCGAGCACCAAACCACCCGCCATGCCCCGGCTCATACGGTCGAGGAAGGCAATGCCGTCTGGGGCGACATCCCCGGCACCCATTGCAAGAACCTGTTCCTGAAGGACGCCAAGGCCAAGCTGTGGCTGGTGGTGGCCCCCGCCCATATCCGGGTGGACCTCAATGGCCTGCCGGCCCGCATCGGCTCGGCCCGGCTGTCCTTTGGCAGTGCTGCGCTGCTGGAAGAGGTTCTGGGCATCCAGCCCGGATCGGTCACCCCCTTTGCCCTGATCAACGACACCAGTCACCGGGTCAGCGTGGTGCTGGACCGCTGGATGATGGCCCAGCCGCTGGTGAACTATCACCCGCTGGCCAACGACGCCACCACCACCATCCCCGCCGAGGGGCTGCGGCTTTTCCTGAAGCATTTGGGCGTGGATTTCCAAGTGGTTGATCTGGCCTGAATTGCTCGGCTATTGTCGCGCACGTTTTTCCGAAAGGCCGCTGCCCCATGTCCGACCGCATCCTTATCATCGACTTCGGTTCGCAGGTTACCCAGCTCATCGCCCGCCGCGTGCGCGAGAGCGGCGTCTATTGCGAGATCCACCCCTTCAACCGGGTGACCGAGGAGTCCTTGAAGGCCTATGGGCCCAAGGCGGTGATCCTGTCGGGCGGCCCGGCCAGCGTGACCGAGGGCGCCTCGCCCCGCGCCCCGCAGGCGGTGTTCGAGATGGGCGTACCGGTGCTGGGCATCTGCTATGGCCAACAGACCATGTGCGCGCAGCTGGGCGGCAAGGTGGAAGGCTCGGACCACCGCGAATTCGGCCGCGCCTGGGTGGATGTGCAAGACGACTGCGCCCTGTTCCACGGTGTCTGGGCCAAGGGTGCCCGCGAGCAGGTGTGGATGAGCCACGGCGACCGCGTCACCGCCCTGCCCCCGGGCTTCCGCGTGGTGGGCACCTCCGAGGGCGCGCCCTTTGCCGCCATCGCCAATGACGAAAAGAAATTCTATGCGGTGCAGTTCCACCCCGAAGTGGTGCACACCCCGCACGGCCACCAGCTGATCCAGAACTTCACCCACACCGTGGCCGGCTGCAAGGGCGACTGGACCATGGCCGCCTTCCGCCAGCAGGCCATCGACGCCGTGCGCAAGCAGGTGGGCAGCGGCCGGGTGATCTGCGGCCTGTCGGGCGGCGTGGATTCCTCCGTCGTGGCCGCCCTGCTGCACGAGGCCATCGGCGACCAGCTGACCTGCGTGTTCGTCGAC
>CAYOKN010000089.1:0-10597 GCA_964404545.1 uncultured Rhodospirillaceae bacterium
GCCCGCCCCGGCGCTGGAGCCCAATGGCCTGCCGCCCGCCAACAAATTCATGACCCTGCCGGCGCGCGAGGCCTATGCCGCCCAGCCCGCCACCAGCCCCAAGCCGGTGCCGCCGCCGGACTCGCTGCAGCGTCCCATCAGCCGCACTCCGGCGGCCCCCATCCCGGCGGCCAGCCAGGGGGCGCCCACCAGCCTGCTGCCCGAAGGCCGACCCACCTCGGGCCAATCCACCGGCCCCACACCGCTGGAAGGCGGCTGGTTTACCAACAACATGATGCAGGCGCTGCAGAAATATGAGCGCAGCAAGGCCCTGACCCCGTAAACTGGCGCCATGCTGATCCTGGTTTCCGCCGATGGCCGGCTGAGCTATGAGGGCGGCAGCGTCCGCTGCGCCCTGGGCAAATCCGGCATTTCCCCCGCGAAACGCGAAGGCGATGGCGCCACGCCGGTGGGCCGCTGGCCCCTGCGCCGGGTGCTGTACCGCGCCGACCGTGGCCCCCAGCCGGCCACCGCCCTGCCCGTGGCGGCCATCCAGCCCGATGACGGCTGGTGCGACGACCCGACCCACCCCGACTACAACCGCCCGGTGCCCCTACCGCATCCCGCCAGTTGCGAGACCTTGTGGCGCGACGATGAGCTGTACGACATCCTGGTGGTGATGGGCCACAATGACGACCCGCCAGTGCCCGGCCTGGGCAGCGCCATCTTCCTGCATTGCGCCAAACCCGGCTATCCCCCCACCCAGGGCTGCGTCGCCCTGGCAAAAGACGACCTGCGCGCCCTGCTGGCGGTGGCCCGGCCGGGGGATGAGCTGGAAGTGCGGCTTCAGAACGTTCACCACGAAGGCACGAAGGACTGAAGGAACACAAAGAAAAAAATCTCCTTCGTGCCCTTCCGAACCTTCGCTTCCTTCGTGATCCAAGTTGGTTTTTTCTTAATCCAACCAGGCCGCCGCCTTGTGCAGCGGGCCGGACCAGTCGCCGGGCTGGTCCTGGCGCAACAGGCGCAGGGTGGGATACCAAGGCGTGGTTTCGCCCGTCGGCCCCCAATACCACAAGGTGCCCTGGCCGTGCGGCAGCAGAACGCAGGTGGGCTTGCCCAGCCCGCCGGCCACATGGGCGGTGGTGCAGCTGGTGGTCACCACCGCATCCAGGGCAGCGGTCTGGGCCAGGAAGGCCTCCATGTCCGCCATCTGGTCCACCTCCGGGTCGTGGATCACCCGAACCCCTAGCGCCGCGTCCACCTCGGCCAGCTCGGCGGCGCAATCGCCATATTGCAGGTTCACGAACCGCAGGCCCGGCAGGGTCAGCACCGGCGCCCAGTCCAGCAGACGGCTGCTCTTGAAACCGCCCAGGCTTTGGTTCTTCGAGCGCCAGGACAGGCCCACCAGCCGGTCGGTGCCGCCGGCCCGATAGCGGTCCCGCAGGAGCTGGACCCGCGCCGGGTCGGCCTGCAGATAGCCCGGCCGGTCCGGGAAGCTGGCAGCGTCCGGGCGCAACACGCGGCCCAGATCGCCCAGGGGAACCTGGGCGGCGATGTCGGCAGCCAGGCAGGCGGGATGGGGCGGGTCGGACAGTTCGACCACCTGCAGACCAGGCAAGGCGCGCTGGAACACCGGGCCCATGCGCGGCTTGCATTCCAGCAGCACCGGGATGCCCCGCGCCAGCAGATCGGGCAGCTGTGTGCCGAGCAGGATCTGGTCGCCCGGCCCCTGCTCGCTCCAGACCAGCAGCCGGCCCCCATTCAGGTCCTGGCCGGTCCAGAAGGGCTGCGGAAAGCGGCGGCGGTCGCCCTGGCGCTCGGCGGTCTGCCAGCGGGCGGTGTAGAGCGGCCAGCCCTCGGCATAGGCGCCGCGATGCAGCAGCAGATTGCCCAGATTGGTGGCTGCCCGGGCCATGCGCGGATTGTGCTCCAGGGCCTTGCGGAAGGCCGCTTCGGCCTCGGCATGACGGCCCAGGGCGCGTTCGGCCAGACCTAAATTGTTCCACACCTCCGCATCGCCGGACTGTAGCTGCGCCAGCTTGCGCAGGTCGCGGGCGGCCAGCTCGGCCTTGCCCTGTTCCAGCCGCGCATCCCCGCGCAGCCGCAGCGCCACCCGGTCGGCGGGATCGAGCTTCAGGGCCGCCTCGGCCCGCGCCTCGGCCCCCGCCCGGTCGCCAGAGCGCAGCAGGGCCAAGGCCAGGTCGCGTTGAAGAGCGGCGGCGCGCGGCGCGGCTTGGACCGCCTGCTCCAATTCGGCCACCGCCTCGGGCAGACGTCCGGCCTGCATCAGCACAACGCCCAGAAGGTGACGCAAATCCGCCCGCCGGGGCTGCAACATCAAGGCCTGGCGGGACTGCGCCTCGGCCTCGGCCAGCCGGCCGGCCTGCAACAGCGCCACGCAGCGGCCCAGGACCGGATCGGGGGGGCGGTTCATGCCGCCGGTCCGGGGACTGGACGGTGGCCGAAAATGGCGGTGCCCACCCGCACCAGGGTGGCGCCCTGGGCGATGGCGGCCTCGAAATCGCCGGACATGCCCATACTGCGTTCAGGCAGGCCGGCCTCGTCGGCCAGGCGCCGCAGCAGGGCGAAATGGGGCGCCGGGTCCTGGTCCACCGGCGGAATGCACATCAGCCCCACCACCGGCAGCCGCTGGCGGGCGGCGGCGATGAAGGCGGCGGCCTCGTCAGGCAGCACCCCGGCCTTCTGCGGCTCGGCCCCGGTATTCACCTGCACCAGGCAGGCGGGCCGGCGGCCGCTGCGCTCCATCTCGCGGGCCAGGGCCTCCACCAGCCTGGGCCGGTCCACGGTCTGGATCACGTCGAACAGAGCCACCGCCTCCTTGACCTTGTTGGTCTGCAAGGGGCCGATCAGATGCAACTGCAGGTCAGGGAATTGCGCACGCAGGGCGGGCCACTTGCCCTGGGCCTCCTGCACCCGGTTCTCGCCGAACAGCCGCTGTCCGGCTGTCAGGGTGGGCAGGATGGCCTCGGGGCCGTGGGTCTTGCTGACCGCCACCAGTTGTACCGACCCGGCGGCGCGGCGGGCGGCGGCTTCGGCGCGGGTGATGCTCTGCTGGACGGCGGCGAGGTTCTGGGCAATGGTCATGGGGCAGAAGAGTAAGAGCGAACAGGTTGGCAGACAAGGCGCCATGGCCCCCCTTCCCCCTCCTCTGGTGCTGATGACCGACGAGCGCCGGCTGCCCGATCCCACACCGGCGATCCTGTGCCTGCCGCCCGGCGCGGCGGTGGTGTTCCGGCATTATGATTGGCCCGAGCGCGAGGCCCTGGGGCGGCGGCTGCGAGCCCTGTGCCGGACCCGCCGGCTGTGGTTCCTGGTGGCGGGGGATGCCCGGCTGGCCGTGGCCTTACGCGCCGACGGCCTGCATCTGCCCGAATGGCTGGCGCGACGGGGCCGCCCCCTGGGCCATCGCGGGCTGCTGTCGGTGGCCTGCCACTCCCGTGCAGCCCTGGCCCGCGCCCGCACCGTGGGCGCCGACTGGGCCCTGCTCTCGCCCGTCTTCCCCACCGCCAGCCATCCCGGCGCCAAGGGTCTGGGGCCATGGCGCTTCCGGATGCTGGCGCAGAGGGCCGGCCTGCCGGTGCTGCCCCTGGGCGGGGTGACGCGCATGCGGCTACGCGAATTGCCGGGCGCGCCTGGTTTTGCCTTTTCCGGCGCCTGAGGCACTGGTACAGGAGTCCCTTCTTACGTTGTTGCCGAGGGCCCGCCATGTACAGCCGCCAATCACCCAGCCCGCGTTTCCAGGAATTGGCGCGGCTTTACCGCCAGATGCACGAACAGGGCGATGCGGTGAACAACATTCCGGCGGAGCAAACTTTCCAGGGCATCAGTCTGCCGCCCCAGGCCGACGTGGTGCGCCAGCTGATCCAGCATTTCCAGGCGAAAAGCCTGCTGGACTATGGCTGCGGCAAGGCCCTGGCCTACGGCCTGGCCGAGTTTACCCTGCCCGACGGCAGCAAGCAGACAGGCCTGCGCGCCTTCTGGGGCATCGACGACATCACCCTTTATGATCCGGGCTATGCCCCCTATTCCGCCCTGCCCACCGGCCGCTATGACGTGGTCATCAGCACCGACGTGCTGGAGCATGTGTGCGAAGAGGACCTGGACTGGGTGATCGGCGAGATCTTTGGCTATGCCAAGAAAGCGGTCTATTGCACCGTAGCCTGCTATCCGGCGCGGAAGTCCCTGCCCAATGGCGAGAACGCCCATGTGACGCTGCAGCAGCCAGACTGGTGGAAGGCAGTCTTTCGCCGGGTGGCGGAGCGCCATCCCGGCATCCCCTACTACGTTACCTTCATGCTGGATTCCGCCACCCGCGACTTCTTCAAGGGAGAGCCGGCATGATGGACGACGTGATCGACCTGCTGCGGGCTGGCCAGGGGGAAGAGGCGGCAAAGCGGCTGGATGCAGTGCTGAAGGACCAGGACCGACCCCAACCCGACCTGATGAATCTGCGCGGCGTGGCCGCCCTGCAAATGGGGCGGCCGGACCAGGCGGTGACCTGGTTCCGCAGCTGCCTGGAGGCGGCGCCCGAGCATGGCAAGGCACTGGTGAACCTGTCCAACTGCCTGGTCTCGCTGGGCGGCCGCGACGAGGCCGAACGGCTGCTGCGTACGGCCCTGGAGCGCGACCCCGGCAATGGCGCCGCAGCCTATAACCTGGGCAGCCTGCTGCTGCAGGCGGATCGACCGGCCGAGGCGGAAATCCCCTTGCGCGCCGCCGTGGCGCTGGCCGACTGGCGGATGGAGGCCCTGCCCAACCTGGCCACCTGTCTGGCACGGCAGGACCGGCACGAGGACGCCATCACCCTTTATCGCGAAGCCCTGGCTGCCCAGCCGGACTCGCCCGACCTGATGGCCAGCCTGGCCGACGTGCTGCATACCGCCGGCCAAGCCGAGGAGGCCCTGGCCTGGGCCGACAAGGCGCTGGCCCGCCAGCCCGGCCATGCGGGCGCGCGGCTGAACCGGGCCAATGCCATGATGTCGCTGGACCGCCCGGATGAGGCGGTGGCCGAATTCCGCGCGGTGATTGCGGCACGGCCCGACTGGCCCGTGGCCCACAAGGACCTGGGATTTCTGTTGCTGCGCCTGGGCCGCTTGGCCGAGGGCTGGGATGAGGCCGAATGGCGCAACCGCGGTGTCGGCGCCCGGCCTCCGCTGAACCTGCCGGAGTGGACTGGCGCCGCCCTTGCACCCGGCCAGCGTCTGCTGGTCTGGGCCGAGCAGGGCCTGGGCGACGAGATCTTGGGGGCGTCGTGCTTGCCGGACTTGCTGGCGGCTGGCCATGCGGTGTCTCTGGTCTGCCATCCGCGGCTCGCCGGGCTGTTCCGTCGCTCCTTCCCTGGGCTTGAGGTGGTGGACCGCCGCAAGCCGCCGCCGGCTGGCTTGGCCGCCCAGGTGTCGCTCAGCAGCCTGGGGCGGTTCTTCCGGCGCGACTTCAAGGACTTCCCGCTGCGGGACCGCTATCTGACTGCCGATGCGGACCAGACCGCCGCCCTGCGCGCCCGCTATGCGCAGCCGGACAAGCGGCTGGTGGGCCTGTCCTGGCGCAGCCGCAACGCCCGCTTCGGCGACCAGAAGACCTTGGCGCCGGAAGCCCTCGCGCCGCTGCTGACCCTGCCCGGCATTCGCTGGGTCTGCCTGCAATATGGGGCCGAGGAGAGCGAGGTGGCGGCATTACGGCAGCGCTTCGACGCGGACATCGTCTGGGACGAGTCGGTGGACAGCCTGGGCGACATGGAGGGGTTTGCCGCCCAGGTGGCGGCGCTGGACGCGGTGGTCTCCACCAGCAACACCACCGTGCATTTTACTGGCGCCCTGGGAGTGCCGGGCCATGTGCTGCTCCCCCGGGGATGGGGGCTGCTGTGGTATTGGCTCCAAGACGCAGACCGGACACCATTCTATCCCGGCCTGACCCTGCACCGGCAGGCGGCGGCGGGCGACTGGTCGGCTCCCATTGCGGCAGCGGCGGCGTGCCTGCGCGGTTGAAACCACGCCTTTTGTTCTGTCGCCGCCGGGCTTGACCCGGCGAGGGTCGGACCCGGAACACTCACCCGATACGGCATCGAGGTGAAGAGACTGCTTGCCTGCATTACTGAACTGGCGGGGGGCATCCGGCCATGCCACGCACCCCAAAAAGAAAAGGGCGGCCGAAGCCGCCCTTTCCCGCATTTCTGCGACCTTGGATTAGAAGGTCACGGTCATGCCGGTAACCAGGCCCCAGCCTTCGTTCGAGTTGGCGGGGGTGGCAGCGCCAGCCTCGTCGTCGTACTCGGCGGTGAACAGCGACGCACGGGCGTCGATGCCCGGGCCCATGGTGTACTTGCCCGACAGCATCCAGGACTGGATCTCGTCCTCGTTGCCGTTGTTGGCACCCACGGCGCCCTCGTAGGAGGACTGGAAGTAGGACAGCGACACAGCGTACGGGCCGGTGGCGTAGGACACGCCGGCGTCCCAGGCATAGCCGTCGCCGGCATCGGCGAAGGCAGTGGCGGCCAGGCGGGTGTTCTCATACTTGCGGTTCATGTACGAACCACCGACGGTGAAGCCGGCGTACGAGACGTTCAGACCGCCCTGGTACACGGTGAAGCCGGTGTTGGCGGCAGCAGCCTGGTCGATACCGTTGGCCCAGCCGGCGCCCACGTCGGCCGACACCTTCACGCCCGAGAACTCGTTGGCGTAGGCGAAGCCGGCAACCCACAGGTCCTGGCCAGCGGCGGCGATGGAGGTGTCACCGTTGGAACGAATGTCCGGGGTGTAGGAAGCGCCGAAGGCCAGGCCCATGAAGGAGGGCGAGACGTAGATGATCTTCTCGGCGTCCGAGTCGTCGGAGGCGAAGGTCTGCATGGTGCCGCCGATGACGTTCGACGAAGCGATCCACTTGGCCACGTCGCCGTCCTGCAGGCTGATACCCACGTCCGGGGAGGCATTGTGGATCAGGGCGCCCACGTTGTCTTCCTGGCCGATCTTGATCTGGCCGAAGGAACCGGAAACGGTCAGGTACTGCTCGTCGACGCCGCCGGCGCCTTCCATCTCGACGGTCACGCCAACGGTCAGGCCGTTGTCCAGCTTGGTCGAGCCCTTGAAGTGCACTTCGGTGTCGGACTGCACGTCAACGTTCGAACGCTCGGTGCCGGCAGCGTTGGTGGCGGCGGTGGCCGGACGGCTGGTGCGGTAGTTGTCGTTATCGGCATAGCCGATCCACTGCTGCATGTAACCGGAAACGCCAACCTTCAGGGGCTCGGCAGCCTGGGCACCGGTGGCCAGGGCGCCGAAGGCGACCAGGGCGGTGGAGGCGGTCAGGATCTTCTTCATGTGATCTCCTCACGTTTTTGTCTGGCCGACCCCAAAGGGTTACCGGCCGAAACCATTGGACGAGGTTACAAAGCCATGGTCGCGGCCGTGGGTCAACGAAGACGACGGGGGCGCTGTGTCATTTGGTAGGCACTGTTGCAAACAAAACACAGTCGGCCCCGGGGCTGGGCCGGGTCAGCCTGCCATGCTAGACTGCCGACCCGTGCCCGCACCGCCCCCGCGCAGTATTCCGCCATGCCCATCAAAAGCCCCCCCTCCGCTGCCGATCCCGCGCTGCTGCGCCAGGCGGCCCAGGCTCTGCAATCGGGCCGGCCCGACCTCGCGCTGCAGGCCCTGGACCGCATCCTGGGCCCGCAGCCCCGTGACCTGGCAGCCCTGGGGCTGGCGGCGGTAGCGTTGCTGCGGCTTGGCCGCCCCGCCGAGGCCGAGGCCGCCTTGCGCCGCGCGCTGCAGGTCAGCCCGGGTCATGGCGACAGCTGGTTCAATCTGGGCCAGGTGCTGGCCGCCCAGGGCAAGATTGCCGAGGCCGCCCCGGCCTTCGGCAAGGCCGCACGCTTGTGCAAGCCGCCGACGGACGCCCTGGTCAACCAGGCCAGCGCGCTGGTGCGGCTGGGCGATGCGGCGCAGGCGCAGAAGCTGTGGGCCAAGGCCCTGGCCCTGGCGCCGGATCACCGGGGCGCCGCCCTGGGCCTGGCCTCACTGCATCTGCGGTCGGGCCGCGCCGAGCAGGCACTGCAGATCCTGACCCGGCCCATCCTGGCCCACACCACCGACGGCGGTCTGCTGTCGCTGCGGGCCGAGACCCGGATTGCCCTGGGACAATGGGACAAGGCGCTGGAGGACGCCGATGCCGCCCTGGCGGCCGGCGCCCCCTTGGCCCCGGTTCAGGTGCTGCGCAGCGCGGCACTGATCCCCCTCGGCCGGGCCGAGGATGCCCTGGCGGCCCTCGACCTTGCCCTGACCCAATCCCCGGCCCTGGTGGCGGCCCATGTGAACCGGGCCCTGGCCCTGCGCGACCTGATGCGCCTGGATGAGGCGGTGGAGGCCGTGCGCGAGGCCTGCCGGCTAGGCGGCGACAGCCCCGGCCTGCGGGTGAAGCTGGGCTTGGCCCTGATGGAAGCAGGGCGTCTGGAGGAGGCCGAACAGGCGCTGCGGCCCGCGGGCCAACCGGACCCGGCGTTGGACCACAACCGGGGCCTGGCATTGCTGCATGCCGGACGGTTCCGCGAGGGCTTTGCCCTGGCCGGCGCGCGCTTCGAGTCCGGCATGGGATCGCCCCGGCGGGATTTCGAGCGGCCCGACTGGACCGGCGAAACCGGCGACGGAACCAGGCTGCTGCTCTGGGGCGAGCAGGGCCTGGGCGAGGAGATTTTGTACGCCACCATGATTCCCGACCTGGTGGCCAAGGGCATTCCCTGCGCCCTGGAAGCATCGCCGCGGCTGGTCGGATTGCTCCGCCGCTCGCTGCCCCAGGTCGCAGTCTTTGCCCGCCAGGACCCGCCGCAGCCCCCGCCGGGATTCGAAGCAACGGCCCAATGCGCCACCGCCGACCTGGGCCGCTGGCTGCGGCCCGATCCCCAGGCGGTGCCAGACCATGGTGCGCTGCTGCGGCCCGACCCATCCCTGGTGGCGGAGTTCCGCGACCGCTACCGCACCCTGTCCGGCGGCCGCCCCGTGATCGGCGTCAGCTGGCGCAGCCGGTCCAGCAGCTATAGCCGCTTCAAGACCAGCACCCTCACCGACTGGGCGCCGCTGCTGCGGGACCGCCCGGCCCTGTTCGTCAATCTGCAATATGGTGACTGCACCGACGAACTGGCCCTGGCGCGCAAGACCCTGGGGGTGGACATCCTGGCCGACGAGAGCGTCGATCCCTTTGGCGACATGGACCGGGTGGCGGCCCAGATCGCGGCCCTGGACCTGGTGATTTCGGTCAGCAACACCACGGTGCACTTGGCCGGCGCGCTGGGCGTGCCCTGCTGGGTGCTGCTGGCGCGGGGACCGGGCCTGTTATGGTATTGGCTGCATGACCGGACCGACAGCCCATGGTATCGTTCCCTCGCTCTCTTGCGCCAGTCTCGCCCAGGGGATTGGACAGATGTGGTGCAGGCAGCAGCCCGGCGGCTGGACCATTGGCTGGCGCCGGGGAACAGGGGACTCGGAGAACAGGAATGATCAAGGTTTTCATTGGCTATGACCCCAACGAGACAGCCGCCTTCAATGTGCTGTCGCACAGCATCAATGCGCGCGCCAGCGAACCGGTCTCCATCACCCCGGTGATGCTGAGCCAGCTGGGCAAATTGATGTGGCGCGAGCGCAATCCGCTGCAGTCCACTCAGTTCTCGTTCTCACGCTTTCTTACGCCTTATCTGTGCGGCTTCCAGGGCTGGGCGATCTTCGTGGACTGCGACATGCTGGTGCTGGATGACATCGCCAAGCTGTGGGCCCTGCGCGACGACCGCTATGCGGTGCAGGTGATCAAGCACGACCACAAGCCCAAGGAAGACGTGAAATTCCTGGGCGCGGTGCAGACCAAGTACGAAAAGAAGAACTGGTCGTCGGTGATGCTGTTCAACTGCGCCAAATGCACGGCGCTGACCCCCGACTATGTGAACACCGCCTCGGGCCTGGAGCTGCACCAGTTCAAGTGGCTGGGCAATGACGACCTGATCGGCGAACTGCCGCACCGCTGGGGCCATCTGGTGGACTACGATCCCGAGGTTCCGGTGTCGGAGCTGTCGCTGATCCACTACACCATCGGCGGCCCCTATTTCGACGAATTCAAGGACTGCGGCTATGCCGACCTGTGGTTCAAGGAACGGGACGCCATGCTGCGCGCCACCCAGCGCGAGCGCGAGCCGGTGATCGTGTAGCCGCCGGACTCCTTGTTTTCCTTAACAAGGGCCGTGGGATTGGGGTAAGCCTTAGACAAATCCGCCGGGCCGTGGGGCCGCCGGCCATGGTTGCGTGACTGCGAGGAACAATGTCGCCCGTGAAAAAGACCACCTCTGCCGCCCTGCTGGCCCTGATGGGTGTGGGCCTGCTGTCCGCCTGCTCTGCGAACGAGAACGTGGGCTATGACTACCCGGAACGGCGCAAGGGCGAGCACGCCCCCACCTGGGGCGAGCGGCCCAACAACAGCATCTTCGGTGAAGGCGGCCTGCAGCTGTTCGGCGGCAAGAAAGCCGAGGGCGAGCAAGGCGGCGGCGCGGGCGGCATCGGCGTGAACAGTTTCCTGTGGCGCGCCAGCCTGGACACCGTGGGCTTCATGCCCCTGGCCTCGGCCG
>CAYOKN010000090.1:0-3049 GCA_964404545.1 uncultured Rhodospirillaceae bacterium
AGGCCGCAGGGCCGCGCACCCGCCTGCCCGCCGCCGCCGGAGCGCCGGGCACGGGCTGGTAAAGCTTGCGGGCGCGGTGTAGCCTCGCCGCCACCATGACCGACGCCGCTCCCGCCGCCTCCCTCTCGCCCCGCGCCGCGCTGGGGCATCGGGACTTCGTGCTCTATCTGCTGGTCCGCTTCTCGTCCACCGTCTCCATGCTGATGGTGGGCGTGGCGGTGGGCTGGCAGATCTACGATTTGACCAAGGATCCGCTGCATCTGGGCTATGTGGGCCTGGCCCAGTTCCTGCCCCAGTTCCTGCTGACCCTGTGGGCCGGCCATGTGGCCGACCTGGTGGACCGGCGTCGCATCCTGTTGGTGACCCTGGCCGCCGAGGCGGTCTGCGCCGGGGCGCTGGTGGCGTTGTCGCTGCAGGGCACGCCCAGCGTCTGGGCCATCTATGCCCTGCTGGTGGCCTTCGGCGCGGCGCGGGCCTTTGCCGGCCCGGCCAGCCAGAGCCTGGTGCCGCTGCTGGTCCCGCGTGAGATTTTTCCCAATGCGGTGGCCTGGTCCTCGGGCGTGTGGCAGGTGGCGGTGATCGGCGGCCCGGCCCTGGGCGGCGTGGTCTATGTGCTGGGCGCGCCCGCCGTCTATGGCCTGGCGGCGGGGCTGCTGGGCCTGGGCGCGGTGGCGGTGGCGGGCATGAAGACCCGCCTGCATCCGCCGGCCCAGACCGACGAGCCCATGATGGACCGGCTGTTTGCCGGCATCCGCTTCCTGAAATCCCGGCCCAAGCTGATGGGCGCCATCTCGCTGGACCTGTTCGCCGTTCTGTCGGGCGGCGCCACCGCCCTGCTGCCGGTTTATGCCGCCGACATCCTGCATGTGGGGCCGGTGGGCCTGGGTGTGCTGCGCTCGGCCCCGGCGGTGGGCGCGGCGCTGATGGCCCTGTGGGTGGCGCACCATCCGCTGACCCGCAAGGCCGGCAAGGTGATGCTGGGCTCGGTGGCGCTGTTCGGCTTCGCCACCGTGATCTTCGGCCTGTCGGAAAATTTCTGGCTGTCCCTGGCGGCGCTGGCCGTGCTGGGCGGCGCCGACATGGTCAGCGTCATCGTGCGCCACACCCTGGTGCAGCTGGAAACCCCCGACGCCATGCGCGGGCGGGTGACGGCGGTGAACCTGGTGTTCATCGGCGCCTCGAACGAGCTGGGCGAATTCGAGTCGGGCATCACCGCCGCCTGGTGGGGCACCGTGCCGGCGGTGGTGATCGGCGGCCTGGGCACCATGCTGGTGGTGGGCTTCTGGGCCTGGAAATTCCCCCAGCTGCGGAAATTGGACCGGCTGGACGAGGGGAAATAGGAGCTCCCGGAACCTTTGCGGAGAAATGCCAGGGCGGCCGGGCCGCCGCCCGGCGCCTGAGTGACTAAGGATTGACCGGCACCGCCGGCTTCGCCGGCGCGGTCCACAGCAGGGTATCGAAGCTGTTGCAGGACGGGCAGAGTGCCGCCCATTGAGCCGCACCCGAGCCGCACTGATCGCAAGCCCAGGCGGGGTCAACCGGGGCCTCGGCGGCTTTTTCCAGCCATTGCCGGGCGGCGGGCGCATGGCCTTCGCCCTCTTCCACCCGGGCAAGCAGGGTATAGGTGCGGGCCGTGGGTTGGCGTTCCGCCGCCCCCAGCAGATGAGCGCGGGCCTGGCCCCACAGCTTGGCCTGCAGCGCCGCCTCGCCCGCCGCCAGATGCGACAGGGCATGGGCGGGGTTCAGCTTGACCAGCTTTTCCATGCGCCTGACCCGGGCCAGCGGGTCCTCGTCCGGGACCAGGGCCTGATAGGCGGCCAGCAGGTCCGGGTGGGGCTCCACCTCCCAGCTTTCCTCGATCACTCCGCCGGCCTTGCGGGCCTTGCCCAGGCTGGTATAGAGCCGGGCCACGCGCACGCTGGCGTCGGTCAGGGCGGGATCGGCGTTATGGGCCTGCTGCGCCAGCTTGCCGGCGTCGGTCAGGTCGCCCGCCGCTTCGGCCAGGGCGGCGCGTTCGTTCAGGATCACCGCCTTCTTGCGCCGCGCCTCGGCGGCCCCGAAGGCGCCATGGCGGGTGCCCTGGGCCAGGGTGTCCTGGGCCTCGCGCCACAGGCCCTGGCGCACCTGCAGGTCGAACAGGGTGGCGGTCAGCCAGTCGGCATCGGGGTTCATGGCATGGGCACGGCGGGCATAATCCAGCCCGGCAGCCTGGTCGCCATCCTCGATAGCCAGGGCCATCAGGCCCTTCAAGCCGGCAAAGGTGGTCTCGGGCCGGTCCAGCATGGCGGTGAAATGGGCCCGGGCCTGGTCGCGGTCACCCGACAGCTGCGCCGCCTGGGCCGAAAGAAGGGTGGTCAGCGGCGGATTGTCCAGCAGCCGGTCGGCGCGCCGCGCCAGCCGCTTGGCCTGGCGCTGGTCGCCCGCGGCCACCGCCGCCAGCCCGTCGGCCAGGGCGGTCAGGCCCTTGCGCTGGCGCGACACCCGGCGGGCCTCGGAAATGCGGCCGGGGATGCGCACGATGCCGCGCAGCAGCTTCAACAGCCCATAGGCCACCGCCGCCAGCAGCAGCACCGCCAGCAGGAACACCGGCACGGTGGTCTGCACCCGCCAGCCCAGCCAATTGACCACCACCGAACCGGGGCGATCCGCCAGCCAGACGGCGCCGGCCACCAGCAGGGCGGTGACGATGAGGAATCCCAGGATGCGGAGCATGGGCCTACCCCCGCCGCTGGTTGATCTGGGCGATGGCCAGCGTGCTCAGCGCCGACAGCGCGCGCTCGGCCTCGAGGCGGGCACGGGCGTCGTTCAGCCAGTTCTGCGCCACCTCGGCCTCGGGCCCGTCCAGCTGCTCCAGCTCGCGCACGGCGGCGGCCAGATTGCCGTCGGTCAGCCGGCCCTCGGCCCGGGCCAGCACGGCCGAGGGCGAATCGCCGGCCACCTCGCCGCTTTCCCGGCGCACCGTCACCACCGAGCCCAGCCGGCGCAGGGTTTCCTGCCACCAGCCTTCCTCGATGGGCAGCACGGCGGCGCGCACCACGTCATTGGCCAT
>CAYOKN010000090.1:3149-10482 GCA_964404545.1 uncultured Rhodospirillaceae bacterium
GCCACCAGCCTTCCTCGATGGGCAGCACGGCGGCGCGCACCACGTCATTGGCCATTTCGTCGAAGCCGCGCTGCAGCTCGAGACGGGTCAGCACGCCGGTCTCGGCCTGGCCGGCCAGGCTGTCCAGGGCTTCCTGAACCTCAGCCGTCTCGGGCGCCACCGTGGCCACGGCGCGCAGCTCGTCGGCAAAGGGCCGGCCGCTGGCCACCTGTTCACGCAGACCCGCCAGGACCAGCAGCAGGGATTCGGCGCTGGCCTTCTGTTCGGCCATGGCGCGGGCCGTGCTTTCCGCCTGTTCCACGCGCTCGGTCAGGCGCAGGACGGTGGCGGCGTCGGCGGCATTCTTCTGCAGGGTATCCACGGCCTGGGCCAGGCGCTGCACCTCGGCCTGCAGGGCCTGGTTCTGCTGCTGCAGGGTCTCAAGATTGGCGCCGCCCTGCTGCGCTGCCTGGGCGCGGGCCTGCTCGATCTGAGCCAGCCGCTGCGCCAGGGCCTCCACTTGCTGTACCTCGGCGCCCGTCCCGGACGCAGCCACAGGCCGGTTGCGCAGAGCGGCGATCTGACCTTCCAACTCGGCCATGCGCGTCTGCGACTCTTCCAGCGCCCGGGCAAGCTCGGCCTGGCCGCCGGTGGCACCCTGGCTTGACTTCCAGACCCACCAGCCGCCCACACCCAGCGCCGCCAGGACCACCAGGCCCAGCACCGCCGCCGTCAGGGTCGCGGTGCCGGCGGCCGGCTTGGCCTTGTCCGATCCGGAAGCGGAATGGTCCGGCTGAGGCGAAAAGGGCTCGGCCGCCGGGTCCATGGCCACGCTGCCGTCGGCGGGATCGGGCTCAGCGGCGGACGGGTCCGTGGGGGCCGGTTCGGGCGCAGGCGCGGCCTCGGGCGCCGCCGTTTCGGGCGTCGCCTCGGGTTTCACCTTGTCGTCGCGGTCCTGCGTCATGACTCCCCCGTCTTTCTCAACCGTCTTTTCTTGTGCCACCCATCGGTCCAGGGCCGACAGCAGCGACTGCTGGTCGGGCCGCTCGGCCACCTGGACCGAGTTCCAGCCCAACTCGGCCAACCTCTCGGCCACCGCCTGACTCAGGGCGAACGCGCGCACCGGACGAAGGTCCAGCCCCGCCTTTTTCGCCAAGGTAACAAAGGTGGATGCCGTGCGGGGAGAAAAAAAGAGTGCTACGTCAATGGTTTTGGCCTGCAGGGCCGCCCGCGTGGGGGCCGACAGGGCTTCGGCCACCCGGGCTTCATACAGCACCGCCCGCCGCACGGAGTAGCCCGCCTGCTCCAGCAGCGCAGTCAAATCGCCGGCCCGCACGCTGGCGGCGGCATGCAGCAGGGCGCCTGCCTCGGGCTTGCACTCGGCCTTGACCAGGTCAGCCAGGGCCTGCACATCGCCCGCCGCCGAGAACACCAACGAAAAGCCCATGTCGCGGGCGCAGCGGGCGGTGGCGTCGCCCACGCACCAGGCGGCCAGGTCCCGGCGCGGGCTGAGGCGGGCGAAGGCGCGCACCCCGTTGGCGCTGGTGAACAGCAGGCCCTGCACGCCCTCGAGGTCAGGAGCCGCGCCGTCCAGCGGCGCGATCTCCAGCAGCGGCTCGACCACCGCCTCCATCCCCCGTTCCGCCAGGGCGGCCACCAGGCTTTCGGCATCCTCGCGCGGGCGGGTGACCAGGGCGCGCATGGCCGGCGCGCGCCTTACAGGGCCTTGAAGTCGAAGAAGTCGGGACCGGCGCGGCCCAGCAGTTCCTCGGCGGCGTCCAGGCCCAAGGCGGCGGCCTGGGACACCGACCCGCGGCGCTCGGTCTGCATCAGCCGGGTGCCGTCGGGCTGCACCACCAGCCCCCGGAACCGCAGGGACCCGTCCGCCTGAATCTCGGCCAGGCCGGCAATGGGGGTGCGGCAGGAGCCGTCCAGCCGGGTCAGGAAGGCGCGCTCGGCCTCGACCCGCACCTGGCTGTCCGGATGGTTCAGCGGCGCTAGAAAGGCCAGGGCCCGGTCATCGCCGTCGCGGCAGGCAATGCCGATGGCGCCCTGGGCCACCGCCGGCAGCACGTCATCGGTCTCGATGGGGCCGGCGGCGCGGTCGGTCAGGCCCAGACGGTTCAGCCCGGCCATGGCCAGCAGGGTGGCATCCACCACGCCCTCTTCCAGTTTCTTCATGCGGGTCTGCACATTGCCACGCAGGGGCACCACTTTCAGGTCGGGGCGCTTCTGCAGGATTTGGGCGCCGCGCCGCAAGGAGGCGGTGCCCACCACCGAGCCGGGAGCCAGCTGGGCGATGGAGCCAGCCTTCAGCGACAGGAAGGCGTCGCGCACATCCTCGCGCTCCAGGATACAGGGCAGCACAGTGCCCTCGGGCAGCACCGTGGGCACGTCCTTCATGCTATGCACGGCAATATCGATCCGGCCGCCCAGCAACGCCTCGTCGATCTCCTTGGTGAACAGGCCCTTGCCGCCGATCTGCGCCAGGGTGCGGTCCAGCACCATGTCGCCGGTGGTCTTGATGACCACGATCTCGATGGCGTCGTCGGCTGCCAGCTGGGGATGCGCGGCCTTCAGACGGTCGCGGGTCTGGTGCGCCTGGGCCAGGGCCAGGGGCGAACCACGGGTTCCAATGCGAAGAATGGGTTTGTCGGTCATGGTCCGGCTGTTGTAATGGCTGCGGCAGAGAAGGCAAAGGGATTTGGTCCGGTGAAGGTTCTTGGCATCGAAACCAGCTGCGACGAGACGGCGGCGGCCGTGGTGGAAACCACCGAGGCGGGCGGCGGGCGCATCCTTGCGGATGTGGTGTTGAGCCAGCTCGAGGACCACCGCCCCTATGGCGGTGTGGTGCCGGAAATCGCCGCCCGTTCGCATCTGGACCATATCGACCGGCTGGTGGCCGAGGCGCTGGAGCGGTCGGGCACCCGGCTGGAGGAAATGGACGCCATCGCCGCCACCGGCGGACCCGGCTTGATCGGCGGGGTGATCGTGGGGGTGATGACCGCCAAGGCCTTGGCGCTGGTGTCGGGCAAGCCCTTCATCGCCGTCAATCATCTGGAAGGCCACGCCCTGACCGCACGCCTGACCCATGGGCTGGATTTTCCCTATCTGCTGCTGCTGGTGTCGGGCGGCCATTGCCAGCTGCTGGCGGTCGAGGGCGTGGGCCGCTATCGCCGGCTGGGCGCCACCATCGACGATGCCGCCGGCGAGGCCTTCGACAAGGTGGCCAAGATGCTGGGCCTGCCCTATCCCGGCGGCCCGTCCATCCAGCGCGCCGCCCAAGCGGGTGATCCAGCCCGCTTCGAGCTGCCCCGACCCATGAAGGGCAAGCCGGGCTGCGACTTCTCCTTTTCCGGCCTGAAGAACGCGGTGCGGCTGCTGATCCAGTCCCTGCCCCAGCCCCTGTCCGATCAGGACCGTGCCGATGTGGCCGCCGGCTTCCAGGCCGCCGTGGCCGACAGCGTGGCCGACCGGGTGGCCAAGGGCATCCAGATGTTCCACGGGAAACAATCCGGAGGCGGAAGGATCGTTGTGGCCGGCGGCGTTGCCGCCAATGCGGCCCTGCGCGAAAAGCTGGCCGCCACGGCGGCCCGGCAAGGGCTGGAGCTGATCGCTCCGCCGCTCAATCTCTGCACCGACAATGCCGCCATGATCGCCTGGGCCGGCATCGAGCATTTCCGCCTGGGCCACACCAGCCCCCTGGACTTCGCCCCCCGCCCCCGCTGGCCGCTGGACCCCGAGGCCAAGGCTTTGCGCGGCGCCGGAATCAAGGCGTGAACGAATAAAATTCACCACCGAGGCACAGAGGCACAGAGGCACAGAGGAAGCGGAGCATGTCTGCGAGCGCGGTTCCTCTGTGCCTCTGTGCCTCGGTGGTTTTCATTTCTCTTTTCCCTGGCCCCTCGGCGCGGCATAACCACGGCGCATGCAATTCGGAGGGGGACCCATGCAGACCATCGGCATCATCGGCGCGGGCGCCTGGGGCACGGCGCTGGCCTTGACCGCCAAGCGGGCCGGGCGCGACGTAATCCTGTGGTGCCGCGAGGCCGAGCTGGCTCAGGCCATCACCGAGCGGCAGGAAAACCCGCTTTATCTCCCCGGCGTGGCGCTGGACGGCCTGCGCGCCACCACCGACCTGGCCGAGGCGGCGGCGGTGGATGCGGTGCTGCTGGTGACGCCGGCCCAGCATCTGGGCGGCGTGGCCCGCTCCATGGCGCCCCATTGGCGGGCGGGAGCGCCGGCGGTGATCTGCGCCAAGGGGGTCGAGGAAGGCTCGCTGCGCCTGATGACCGAGGTGCTGGCCGAGGCCCTGCCCCAGGCGGTCCAGGCGGTGCTGTCCGGCCCCACCTTCGCCAGCGAGGTGGCCAAGGGACTGCCCACCGCCATCACCCTGGCTGCCGCCGACCAGGCGCTGGGCGCCGAGCTGGTGCAGGCCATCGGCACCCACAGCTTCCGCCCCTATCTGTCTGACGACCTGGTGGGCGCCCAGGTGGGCGGCGCGGTCAAGAACGTGCTGGCCATTGCCTGCGGCATCGTCGAAGGCCGGCGCATGGGCGATAATGCCCGCGCAGCGCTGGTCACCCGGGGCCTGGCCGAGATCATGCGCCTGGCCCTGGCCCTGGGCGGCAAGGCCGAGACGCTGATGGGCCTGTCGGGCGTGGGCGACCTGATCCTGACCGCCAATTCCACCCAGTCGCGCAATTTCTCGCTGGGCGTGGCCCTGGGCCAGGGCCGCAGCCTGGCCGAGGTGCTGGCCGAGCGCCGCTCGGTCACCGAAGGCGTCTATACCGCCCGCTCGGTGCTGGGCGTGGCCGGCCGCGCCGGAGTGGAAATGCCCATCTGCGCCGCCGTCAATGCAGTGCTGCACCAGGGCGCCGACCTGGACCACGCCATCCAGGGCCTGCTGTCCCGCCCCTTCCGCAGCGAAGGCTGCTAGGGCCATGGCGATGATCCGGGGCTATCTGGCCGCCAGCCTGGACGGCTATATCGCCGACGCCGAGGGCGGGGTGGATTGGCTGGAGGAGTTCCAGTCCTATGACTTCGGCTTCGATGCCTTCCTGGCCGAAATCGGCACCGTGGTCATGGGCCGCGCCACCTATGACCAGGTCATGGGCTTCGGCGGCGACTGGCCCTATGCCGGCAAGCGCGCCTTGGTGTTGACCCACCGCCCGCTGGGCGACGCGCCCGAGGGGGTCGAGGCCTGCCAGGGCGACATCCCGGCCTTGCTGGAGCGCCTGCGCGCCGCCGAGGGCGGCGATGTGTGGATCGTGGGCGGCGCCACCACCCAGAAGGCCTTCCTGGATGCCGGCGGGCTGGACCGGCTGGAGCTGTTCCTGATCCCCGTCCTGCTGGGCGACGGCGTGCCGCTCTGGCCCAAGGGCGGGCCGGTGCGCAAGCTGCTGCTGCGCAAATCCGAAAGCCTGCCGGGCGGCATGATCCGCCTGGACTACCGGGTGCTGCCCCAGGAGTGAAGGCCCCAGGAATACGCAGATGAAGGGGATGAACGCAGATAAACGCAGATGAGAATTTCTGATCTGCGTTCATCTGCGTTTATCGTTATTCATCTGCGTACTGATAACCCCGCCCTTTCCCCGTTTCCCGCAAGCCGCTAGGCTGGATGCTCCTCTCATTCCCAGGAGCTCGCCTGCCCATGTTCATGGTCCTCTGCCTCGACAAGCCCGGCCATCTCGAGGTCCGCAAGGCCAACCGCGATGCCCATCTGGCCTGGCTGCGCCAGCGCATCGAAAAGGTGGTGATCGGCGGGCCGCTGCTGTCCGATGATGGCCAGAGCATGATCGGCTCCATGCTGGTGCTGGACATTGCCGACCGCGCCGAGCTGGACGCCCTGCTGGCCGACGACCCCTATGCCAAGGCCGGCCTGTTCCAGTCGGTGACCGTGCATCCTTACAAGAAGGTGCTGCCGTGAACTGCTGGCTGGTGAAGTCCGAGCCGGGCACCTGGTCCTGGGACGACCAGTGCGCGGTGCCGTCCGAGCCCTGGACCGGCGTGCGCAACTATCAGGCCGCCAACAACATGAAGGCCATGCGGATCGGCGACCTGGCCTTCTTCTATCACTCGGTGCACGAGAAGCGCATCGTGGGCATCGTCGAGGTGGTGAAGGAATATTACCCGGACCACACCGACGAGTCGGGCCGCTTCGGCATGGTTGATTTCAAGGCGGTCAAGCCGCTGCCCCGCCCGGTCACGCTGGAGGAGATCAAGGCCGACCCGCGCCTGGCCGAATTGGCGCTGATCCGCCAAAGCCGGCTGTCGGTGATGCCCATCGATCCGCAAAGCTGGGCCATCCTCTGCCAGATGGGCGGGCTTTAGCATGCAGGGCGCCCTGTGCCGGCTGGACGAGCTGCAAGACCCGGGCTCGGCCAGCTTCGTGCTGGGCGCGGGCGAAGCCCGCCTGGGCGTGGTGGTGGTGCGGCGCGGGGCCGAGGTCTGGGCCTATGTGAATTCCTGCCCGCATATCGGGGTGCCGCTGGACTTCGAGCCGGGGCGGGTGCTGGACCTGACCCGAACCCTGATCCAGTGCTCGATGCATGGGGCGCGCTTTCGCATGGAAGACGGGGTCTGCATCTCGGGTCCCTGCGCCGGAAAGGCGCTGCAGCCCTTCCCCATAGCCCTTTCGGAGGGATGGATCCTACCCATTCGGGCGTAGGCCCGTCATAGGCCTTTCGTAAGATTACTGAAACAAGTCCCCATTTGGTCAATTCGTGCGCGGGATGCCTTGTCTTGGGGTTGAAAGCCAAGCATAATCCGACCGCATTAAACCAATAGCCCCCAAAGGGCCAAGAGGCGCCAGACGGGTGCCCGAATGCAGAACAAACGCTAGAAGGGAGACAGGTCGTGACCATGTCCGAGCAGAATCTTTTCCCCGTCCCCGCCGAGGTGGCCAAGGCGGCTTGGGTGGACGAAGCCAAGTACAAGGAAATGTATGAGCGTTCCGTGAAGGATCCGGAAGGGTTCTGGGGCGAGCATGGCAAGCGCATCGACTGGATCAAGCCCTACACCAAGGTCAAGAACGTCTCCTATACCGGCGACGTGCAGATCAAGTGGTACGAGGACGGCACCCTGAACGTGGCCGCCAACTGCCTGGACCGCCACCTGGCCAAGCGCGGCGACCAGACCGCCATCATCTGGGAAGGCGACGATCCGTCCGAATCCAAGAACATCACCTACCGCGAGCTGCACGAGCAGGTCTGCCGCCTGTCCAACGTCCTGACCGACCTGGGCATCAAGAAGGGTGACCGCGTCACCATCTACCTGCCGATGATCCCCGAGGCTGCCGTGGCCATGCTGGCCTGCGCCCGCATCGGCGCCATCCACTCCATCGTGTTCGGCG
>CAYOKN010000091.1:0-5659 GCA_964404545.1 uncultured Rhodospirillaceae bacterium
CCTTGAAGTTCGAGATGATCGGCGTCTCGATGATCTCGCCCGACGGCTTGGCCATGAGGCCGCGCATGCCGGCGAGCTGCTTCATCTGGGCGGCCGAGCCACGGGCACCGGAGTGCGCCATCATGAAGACGGAGTTCACGCCCTTGGCCGGATCGACCTTGGAGATCTCCTTCATCATGGCGTCGGCGACCTTTTCGGTGCACTGCGACCACGCGTCGACGACCTTGTTGTACTTCTCACCCTGGGTGATGAGGCCGTCCTGGTACTGCTGCTCGAACTCCTTCACCTGGGCCTCGGTCTCCGCCAGCATGCCGGCCTTGGAGTCCGGGATCACCATGTCGTCCTTGCCGAACGAGATGCCGGCGCGGGCGGCCTGCTTGAAGCCCATGGCCATGATGCGGTCGCAGAAGATGACCGTCTCTTTCTGGCCGCAATGGCGGTAGACCACGTCGATGACCTCGCCGATCTCCTTCTTGCGGAGCAGGCGGTTGATCAGCGTGAAGGGCACGTTCGGGTGCTTGGGCAGCACCTCGCCCAGCATGCTGCGGCCCGGCGTGGTGGCGACCAGGCGCACGGCGTCCACGCCCTCGTTGTCGACGGTGCGCATGCGGGCCAGCACCTTGGTGTGCAGCCCGACCACCTTCTCGGTGAGCGCCTCTTCGATCTCGGCGGCGTTGGAGAACACCGGCACCGGGTAGAGCAGCGCACGGCCGGCTTCCACCGCCGTCATCAGCTGGTCGATGGACTCGACCTCGAAGGGCTTGCCCGGCTGTTCCTTGCCGAACACGCCGATCTTGCCGGCCTTCAGGCCCTCTTCCACCACCTTGGCGTCGGTGATGTGCAGCACGCGGTGCGCCCACACGCGACCGTTGGCGATGTCGGCCGACAGCTGCGCGAGGTCGCCGGTGTCGACGGCGACGTCCGGCTGGCGCGGGTTCCACAGGTAGGCGTCACCGGCCTTCAGGGCCGCCGACAGCTCGTCCATGTCCTTGAACTTCAGGCGCAGGCCGGGCTGCTCGTCGCCTTCCATGGTCAGGTAGTAGATGCCCAGAATCATGTCCTGGGTCGGCACGATGATGGGCTTGCCGGAGGCCGGGCTGAGGATGTTGTTCGTCGACATCATCAGCACGCGGGCTTCCAGCTGCGCTTCCAGCGACAGCGGGACGTGCACGGCCATCTGGTCGCCGTCGAAGTCGGCGTTGAAGGCGGTGCAGACCAGCGGGTGCAGCTGGATGGCCTTGCCTTCCACCAGCACCGGCTCGAACGCCTGGATGCCCAGGCGGTGCAGCGTCGGCGCGCGGTTCAGCATGACCGGGTGCTCGCGGATCACCTCTTCCAGGATGTCCCACACCTCGGGACGCTCCTTCTCCACCATGCGCTTGGCGGCCTTGATGGTGGTCGCCATGCCGTAGAGTTCGAGCTTCGAATAGACGAAGGGCTTGAACAGCTCCAGCGCCATCTTCTTCGGCAGGCCGCACTGGTGCAGCTTAAGTTCCGGGCCGACCACGATGACCGAGCGGCCCGAGTAGTCGACGCGCTTGCCGAGCAGGTTCTGACGGAAGCGGCCCTGCTTGCCCTTCAGCATGTCCGACAGCGACTTCAGCGGGCGCTTGTTGGCGCCCGTGATGGCGCGGCCGCGGCGGCCGTTGTCGAACAGGGCGTCGACGGCCTCCTGCAGCATGCGCTTTTCGTTGCGGATGATGATTTCCGGCGCGCGCAGCTCGATCAGCCGCTTCAGGCGGTTGTTGCGGTTGATGACGCGGCGGTACAGGTCGTTCAGGTCGGAGGTCGCGAAGCGGCCGCCGTCCAGCGGCACCAGCGGGCGCAGCTCGGGCGGGATCACCGGCACGACGTCGAGGATCATCCACTCGGGGCGGGAGCCCGACTCCATGAAGGCCTCGACCAGCTTCAGGCGCTTGACGAGCTTCTTGCGCTTGGCTTCCGAGGTCGTCTCGCGCAGGTCGGCGCGCATCTCCTCGCGCAGCTGCGCCAGGTCGATCTCCGACAGCATCGCCTTGATGGCCTCGGCACCGATGCCGGCGGTGAAGCTGTCCTCGCCGTATTCGTCGACGGCGCGCTGGTACTGTTCCTCGTTCAGCAGTTCATGCTGCTTGAGCGGCGTCAGGCCCGGCTCGACCACCACGTAGTTCTCGAAGTACAGGACGCGCTCGAGATCCTTCAGCGTCATGTCCATGAGCAGGCCGATGCGGCTCGGCAGGCTCTTCAGGAACCAGATGTGGGCGACGGGAGCGGCCAGTTCGATGTGGCCCATGCGCTCGCGGCGGACCTTGGAGAGGGTGACCTCCACGCCGCACTTCTCGCAGATGATGCCGCGGTACTTCATGCGCTTGTACTTGCCGCACAAGCACTCGTAGTCCTTCACCGGGCCGAAGATGCGGGCGCAGAACAGGCCGTCCCGCTCCGGCTTGAAGGTACGGTAGTTGATGGTCTCCGGCTTCTTGATCTCGCCGTAGGACCAGGAACGGATCTTCTCGGGGCTCGCGATGGAAATCTTGATCTGGTCGAACGACTGCGTGCCGCTGACCTGACCGAAGATCTTCATAAGCTCGTTCATGCCTACTCTCCCGCTGCGGTCCGGCGGACGGGGACCTGCCCTGCCGAGAAGCGATCCCGCCGTCCGCGTTCCGCAAAGTGTGGCGACCGCCGAAAGGCCGGCCGCCGGGGCCTAGAGTGTGGGGAGCGGGACGATGTCCCGCAACCCGGTCCGGTGCTAAGGCTCAGAAGCCGGTGCTCTGGCTCAGTTCGACGTCGAGACCGAGCGACCGCATTTCCTTCACGAGCACGTTGAAGGATTCGGGGATGCCGGCCTCGAAGGTGTCGTCGCCGCGGACGATGGCTTCGTAGACCTTGGTGCGGCCGGACACGTCGTCCGACTTCACCGTCAGCATCTCCTGCAGCGTGTACGCCGCGCCGTAGGCTTCCAGCGCCCACACTTCCATTTCACCGAAGCGCTGGCCGCCGAACTGGGCCTTGCCGCCCAGCGGCTGCTGGGTGACCAGCGAGTACGGGCCGATGGAGCGGGCGTGGATCTTGTCGTCGACCAGGTGGTGCAGCTTCAGCATGTAGATGTAGCCGACCGTGACCTTGCGGTCGAACGGCTCGCCGGTGCGGCCGTCGACCAGGGTGACCTGGCCCGACTTGTCCATGCCGGCCTTTTCCAGCATCTCGACGATGTCCGGCTCGTGGGCGCCGTCGAACACGGGAGTGGCCATCGGCACGCCGCGACGCAGGTTGTCGCTCAGTTCGATCACCTGCTCGTCCGAAAGGTCGGCGATCTTGTCGGTGTATTCCTGCTTGGAATAGACCGTCTTGAGCACCTTGCGCAGATCCTCGGCCTTGGCCGAATTGCGACGCACCTTGTCGAGCATGTCGCCGATCTGGCGGCCCAGGCCGGCCGAAGCCCAGCCCAGATGCGTCTCGAGAATCTGACCGACGTTCATGCGCGAGGGCACGCCCAGCGGGTTCAGCACGATATCAACCGGCTGGCCGTCCTCCAGGTAGGGCATGTCTTCTTCGGGCACGATGCGCGAGATGACGCCCTTGTTGCCGTGACGGCCGGCCATCTTGTCGCCCGGCTGCAGCTTGCGCTTCACCGCCACGAAGACCTTGACCATCTTCAGCACGCCCGGGGGCAGCTCGTCGCCGCGCTCCAGCTTCTCGACCTTGCTTTCGAAGCGCTTCTGCAGCGCCGAGATGCTCTCCTCGAAGGCCTTCTTCAGGTCTTCGATCTCGCTCATCACGGTGTCGTTCTCGACGCCGAACTGGCGCCACTGGCCGGGGGTGAAGTCGGCCAGCAGGGCCTCGTCGATCACGCCGCCGGTCTTGGCGCCCTTGGGGCCCGAAACGGCGACCTGGCCGAGCAGCATTTCCTTGAGGCGGCTGGAGAAGCTGCCTTCCAGGATCTTGCGTTCGTCGTCGCGGTCCTTGGCGAGCCGCTCGATCTCGGCGCGGTCGATGGCGAGGGTACGCTCGTCCTTCTCGACGCCGCGGCGGTTGAAGACGCGGACGTCGACGATGGTACCCTGCACACCCGGGGGCAGACGCAGGGAGGTGTCGCGCACGTCGCTCGCCTTCTCGCCGAAGATGGCGCGCAGCAGCTTCTCTTCCGGCGTCACCGGGCTTTCGCCCTTGGGGGTGACCTTGCCGACGAGGATGTCGCCCGCCTTCACTTCGGCGCCGATGTAGACGATGCCGGCTTCGTCGAGGTTCTTCAGCGCGTCTTCACCCACGTTCGGGATGTCGCGCGTGATTTCTTCCTGGCCCAGCTTGGTGTCGCGGGCCATCACCTCGAATTCCTCGATGTGGATCGAGGTGAACACGTCGTCGCGGACGATGCGTTCCGAGATGAGGATGGAGTCCTCGAAGTTGTAGCCGTTCCACGGCATGAAGGCGACCAGCACGTTGCGGCCGAGCGCCAGCTCGCCGAGGTCGGTCGACGGGCCGTCGGCGATGATGTCGCCCTTCGCCACCACGTCGCCCACCTTCACCAGCGGACGCTGGGTCATGCAGGTGGACTGGTTGGAGCGCTGGAACTTCGCCAGGCGGTAGATGTCGACGCCCGATTCCGTGCTCAGCACGTCCTCGGTGGCGCGGATGACGACGCGGGTGGCGTCCACCTGCTGCACCAGGCCGGCGCGGCGGGCGACGATGGTGGCACCCGAGTCACGGGCGACCGCCTTCTCCATGCCGGTGCCGACGAACGGCGCCTCGGCCTTCAGCAGCGGCACCGCCTGACGCTGCATGTTGGAGCCCATGAGCGCGCGGTTGGCGTCGTCGTTCTCGAGGAACGGGATGAGCGCCGCGGCGACGGACACCAGCTGCTTCGGCGACACGTCGACGAAGTCGATCTGGTCGGGGGCGACCAGCACGAAGTCGCCGGCCTTGCGGCACGAGATGAGGTCGCCGACGAAACGGTTGCCCTCGTCCAGTTCCGCGTTGGCCTGGGCGATGGTGTACTTGCCCTCTTCCATGGCCGACATGTAGATGACCTCGTCGGTCACCTGGCCGCCCACGACCTTGCGGTACGGGCTTTCGATGAAGCCGTACTGGTTGACGCGGGCGAAGGTGGCCAGCGAGTTGATGAGGCCGATGTTCGGACCTTCCGGCGTCTCGATCGGGCAGATGCGGCCGTAGTGCGTCGGGTGCACGTCGCGCACCTCGAAGCCGGCGCGCTCGCGCGTCAGACCGCCCGGGCCGAGCGCCGACAGGCGGCGCTTGTGGGTGATCTCCGACAGCGGGTTGGTCTGGTCCATGAACTGCGACAGCTGGCTCGAGCCGAAGAACTCGCGCACCGCCGCTGCGGCCGGCTTGGCGTTGATGAGGTCGTGCGGCATCACCGTGTCGATGTCCACCGAGGACATGCGCTCGCGGATGGCGCGCTCCATGCGCAGCAGGCCGACGCGGTACTGGTTCTCCATCAGCTCGCCCACCGAGCGGACGCGGCGGTTGCCCAGATGGTCGATGTCGTCGATCTCGCCCCGGCCGTCCTTGAGGTCGGTCAGAACCTTGATGACGCCCAGGATGTCCTCCTTGCGCAGCACGCGCACGGTGTCCGGGACGGTATCGAAGTTCAGGCGCGAATTCATCTTCACGCGGCCCACGGCCGACAGGTCGTAGCGCTCGCTGTCGAAGAACAGGC
>CAYOKN010000091.1:5700-10481 GCA_964404545.1 uncultured Rhodospirillaceae bacterium
AGATGTCGATCAGGGCTTCTTCGCGGCTGCTGTTCTTGTCCGCCGCCAGGGTGTTGCGGATATAGGGACCCACATTGATGTGATCGATGGCCAGGGTCGGCAGCTCGGTGACGCCGGCCTGCTCCAGGGTCTGCAGCAGGGCCTCGGTCACTTCCTCGCCAGCCTCGGCATAGATCTCGCCAGTGGCCGGGTTCACTAGGTCCTCGGCCACATAGGTGCCCACCAGGTCCTCATGGCCCACCAGGATCTCGGTCAGGCCGCCGTCGGTCAGCTTCTTGGCGGTGCGCGGGGTCATCTTGGTGCCGGCCTCGGCCACCACCTTGCCGGTGGCGGCGTCGATCAGATCGGTGACCAGCTTGACGCCCTTCATCCGCTCGGCCGCGAACTTGGTCTTCCACCCCTGCGAGGCGCGCTCGTAGGTGATGGTGTCGTAGAAATAGCCCAGGATCTCCTCGGCGGTCATGCCGCGGATCTCGGTCAGGTCAACGGTCTTGCCCTCGGCCTCGCGCTGGGCGCGCAGGGCGGCGGTCATGGCGCCTTCCAGGGCATAGAGCAGCGTGGTCACCGGCAGCTTGCGGCGGCGGTCGATACGCACATAGACCAGGTCCTTGGCGTCGAACTCGAAGTCCAGCCAGCTGCCGCGGTAGGGGATCACGCGGGCGGCGAACAGATACTTGCCAGAGGAGTGGGTCTTGCCCTTGTCATGGTCGAAGAACACGCCGGGCGACCGGTGCATCTGCGAGACGATGACGCGCTCGGTGCCGTTGATCACGAAGGTGCCGTTGGCCGTCATCAGGGGCATGTCGCCCATGTAGACGTCCTGCTCCTTGATGTCGCGGATCGAGCGGGCGCCAGTGTCCTCGTCCACGTCCCAGACCACCAGGCGCAGGGTCACCTTCAGCGGCGCGGCGAAGGTCATGCCGCGCTGCTGGCACTCTTCCACGTCATATTTCGGCTGCTCCAGCTCGTAGGACACGAACTCGAGCTCGCCCTTGCCGGAAAAGTCCTTGATGGGGAACACGGACTTGAAAACTTCCTGGAGCCCGACATTGCCGCGCTTTTCCGGCGGCACGTCCATCTGCAGGAAGTGATCGTAGGAGCTCTTCTGCACCTCGATCAGATTGGGCATGGGCGCGACGGAAGGAATACGCCCGAAGCTCTTACGAACGCGCTTCCGCCCCGTGTAGGAATTAGCCATTGCCGCTCCTCATCATGTCGACTGTTGGCCCCTCTGGGACCCTGGCGCGATCGGCCCGGGCCCCCTTTGGGGTCGGCGGGGAAAAGCCCGCCATCGCTCTAAAAAATGACCAAACCAATAAACACTGACACAACCGCCGGTGAGTCCTAGCCGCGTAATCCGGCTTTGGGCCACAAGCGCCATTGGGCCGGAAGAGGGCGCCCGTCCGGTGGCACCCTCTCCGACCCGCTGGTCACATTTTCGCGCGAAAGCGAGATTACTTGATCTCGACCTTGGCGCCGGCCTCTTCCAGGACCTTCTTGATCTTCTCGGCTTCGTCCTTCGGGCAGCCTTCCTTGACGGCCTTCGGAGCGCCTTCGACCAGGTCCTTGGCTTCCTTCAGGCCCAGGCCGGTGATGGCGCGGACTTCCTTAATGACGTTGATCTTCTTGTCGCCGGCGTCGGCGAGGATCACGTCGAAGTCGGTCTTCTCTTCAGCGGCGGGAGCAGCGGCGCCACCAGCGGCAACGGCGGCCACGGCCACCGGAGCGGCGGCGGAAACGCCCCACTTCTCTTCCAGCATCTTGGAGAGCTCGGCGGCCTCCAGGACGGTCAGAGCGGACAGGTCATCGACGAGTTTGGCGAGATCGGCCATTTAAATACACTCCAATTAAGGCTTAGTTTTCTGGGATAGGGATGACTTACGCGGCGTCCTTGTCCGCCTTCGCCTTCAGGAGGCGGGCCAGCTGGCCCGCCGGAGCCTGAGTGACGCCGGCGATGCGGGTGGCCGGGGTCTGGATCATGCCAACCAGCTTAGCACGCAGCTCATCCAGGCTCGGGAGGGTGGCCAGCGCCTTGACGCCGTCCACATTCAGAACCTGGGTGCCGAGAGCACCGCCGAGGATGACCAGCTTGTCGTTGGTCTTGGAGAACTCCACCGCAATCTTGGCGGCGGCCACCGGGTCCTGCGAATAAGCGATCGCAGTGGGACCGGTGAAATGTTCGGCCAGACCTTCGAAGGCCGTGCCCGCAAGGGCGAGACGCGTGAGCCGGTTCTTCGTCACTTTGAAGCTGGCACCGGCCACATTCATGCGGCGACGCAGTTCGGTCATATCGGCGACGCTCAGACCCTTGTAGTGGGTCACGACGACGATGGACGTGCCTGCGAAGGCCTCATGCAGCCAAGCGACCAGCTCTTTCTTTTGTGCGCGGTCCACGTTGGTCTCCAATCGTCCAAGTCCGCCCTTGCCCTCCGGACGAGGATGGGGGCGGCCTCAGTTACACTTTGGCCCCGAACCGGGGGTGACCTTGATAAAGGGCCACCGGCGTCGGAACCGGCTGGCCTGTCCCAGAAAATCAAGCCGTCATCCGTGCAAGAGCACGGGGAAACGGTTTTTCATCTCTGTCTATGCAGGAGCATTAAGACCCCTAAGGGTCCCCTGCAGTCTCGGACAGGGTCCTTGCGGCCGGTCGGGAGAAATCTCCTTTGGGCCGCGGGAACCCCGCCGGCAGCGAACCGCCGGCGGGAAACTCGTTGCCGTCTTAGGCTAGGCTGGCCAGATCGACCTTCAGGCCGGGGCCCATGGTCGAGGACAGCGACACCTTCTTCAGGTAGGTGCCCTTGGCGCCCGACGGCTTGGCACGGTTGATGGCATCGATGAACGCCTTGACGTTCTCGAGCAGGGCGTCCTCGGAGAACGAGGCCTTGCCCACACCGCCATGCACGATACCGGCCTTTTCCACGCGGAACTGGACCTGACCGCCCTTGGCGGCCTTGACGGCCTCGCCCACGTTCATGGTCACGGTGCCCAGCTTGGGGTTCGGCATCAGGCCGCGCGGGCCCAGAACCTTACCCAGGCGGCCCACCAGGCCCATCATGTCCGGGGTGGCGATGACGCGGTCGAAATCCATCCGGCCGTTCTGCACCTCGTTCATCAGGTCCTCGTCGCCCACCACGTCGGCGCCGGCGGCCTTGGCCTCCTCGGCCTTGGCGCCCTTGGCGAACACGGCCACGCGCACGGTCTTGCCGGTGCCGTTGGGCAGATCAACCACGCCACGGACCATCTGGTCGGCATGGCGGGGATCGACGCCCAGGTTCATGGAGACCTCGATGGTCTCGTCGAACTTGGCGGTGGCGCGGGACTTGATCATCTTCACGGCGTCGGCCAGGGGATAGAAGGCGTCGCGGTCGATGCCCTCATAGGCCTTCTTCAGTCGCTTATCGTGGGCCATCGTCTTACTCCACCACCTGCAGGCCCATGGAACGGGCCGAGCCAGCCAGCATGGTCACCGCGGCGTCCACGTCGTTGGCGTTCAGATCCTGCATCTTCTTCTCGGCGATCTCGCGCAGCTGGGTCATGGTGACCTTGCCCACGGTCGAGCCCTTGCCGGGAGTCGTGGAGCCCTTCTGCACGCCGGCGGCCTTCTTCAGGAAGTAGGTCACGGGCGGAGTCTTGGTGATGAAGGTGAAGGTGCGGTCGGCATAGGCGGTGATCACCACCGGAATCGGCATGCCCGGCTCCAGCTGCTGGGTGGCAGCATTGAAGGCCTTGCAGAATTCCATGATGTTCAGGCCGCGCTGGCCGAGGGCGGGACCGATCGGCGGCGAGGGATTCGCCTTGCCGGCCGGGACCTGCAGCTTGATGTACCCGACAATCTTCTTTGCCATTTTCGAACCTCGGTTCTGTACCAGGTTGGGCGGTGCGGCCCTGGCCAGGCCTCCCGCCAGTGAATCGGGCCCCGCTTACCGGGGCCCTGCTCGTCAGACCTTCTCGACCTGCGAGTATTCCAGATCGACCGGGGTGGAGCGGCCGAAGATGGAAACGGCCACCTTGAGGCGGGCCTTTTCCTCGTCCACTTCTTCCACCAGGCCGTTGAAGGAGGTGAAGGGGCCATCGCACACGCGAACCTGCTCGCCCACTTCGAAGGTGATCGAGGGCTTGGGCCGCTCGATGCCTTCCTGCACCTGCTTCATGATGCGTTCGGCTTCGCCCTGGGTGATCGGCACCGGACGGCCCTTGCCGCCCAGGAACCCGGTCACCTTGGGGGTGTTCTTGACCAGGTGCCAGGACTCGTCGGTCATCTCCATCTTGATCAGGACATAACCGGGGAAGAACTTGCGTTCAGCCTGCACCTTATTGCCGCGGCGAACCTCGACCACCTCTTCGGTGGGCACGAGGATCTCCTCGAACTTGTCGGCCATGCCCTTCTGCTCGGCCTGCTCCCGGATCGACTGCTTAACTTTCTTCTCGAAACCGGAATAGACGTGAATCACGTACCAGCGGGCGGCCATTGGTCAGCCTCCAAGCCCAAAAATGAACTTAACGCCCCAGGCGAACAACTGGTCGACCAGCAGGAAGAACAGCGCGGCCAGGGTCACCATCACGAACACCATCGCCGTCGAGATGGCGGTTTCCTTGCGGGTAGGCCACGAAACCTTGGCGGTTTCCTGCCGGACCTGCCGGATGAACTGACCGGGATTTACCTTCGCCATTCTACTCTTTGCCTTGGGTACGAAAACGCCAAAAGGCGGGCCCTTGCCGTTTCGTTCGGGTGGCAGGAGTGGAGGGGCTCGAACCCCCAACCCCCGGTTTTGGAGACCGGT
>CAYOKN010000092.1:0-10441 GCA_964404545.1 uncultured Rhodospirillaceae bacterium
CCCCGCCGGCGCCCGAGGCCGCCCCGGTGCCCCGCGTGGTGCAGCACGGCCCGCCCGGCGAGACCCGGCGCATCGCCGCCGTGGTCAATGACAGCATCATCACCCTGCACGACCTGGAAAACCGGGTGAAGATGGCGCTCATGTCCTCGAACCAGCCCGACACGGTCGAGGGCCGCCGCCGCCTGGCAGGGCCGGTGCTGCGCCGCCTGATCGACGAGCAGCTGCAGCTGCAGGAGGCCGAGCGCCTGGGCATCACCATCTCCGACGCAGACATCGCCCGCGGCATCGCCAGCATCGAGCAGCAGAACCGCATGCCCGAAGGCGTCATGGAGAACTTCCTGCGCTCGCGCGGGGTCGATCCCTCCACCTTGCGCACCCAGGTCAAGGCCGAGCTGTCCTGGCACCGGGTGATGCGCCGCCTTGTGTCGCAGGTGCGCATCGGCGAGGAAGAGGTCAATCTGCGCCAGGAGCAGGTGAAGGGCCGCCTGGGCCAGCCGGAATATCTGGCCTCGGAAATCTTCCTGGCCGTGGACAATCCGCAGAACGAGGACGAGGTGCATCGCCTGGCCGAGCGCCTGCGCGAGCAGCTGGCCCAGGGCGCGGTGTTCCCGGCCCTGGCGCGCCAGTTCTCGCAGAGCGCCAGCGCTGCCCAGGGCGGCGACTTGGGCTGGGTCGCCACCAGCGACCTGAGCGCCCCGGAGCTGGAGCCCGCCATCAGCAGCCTGGCCCCTGGCGCGGTGTCGCAGCCGGTGCGCAGCATGCTGGGCTGGCATATCCTGGCGGTGCGCGACAAGCGCCTGGCCGGCCAGGGCGCCACCGAGGGTTCGGCGGTGGTCAAGTTGGCCCAGCTGGTGTTCCCGGTGGCTAAGGACGACGAGCGCCCGGCTGCGAGCGCACGGGCCGCCGAAGCCGCCCGCCGACTGCGGAGCTGTGCTGATGCGGAGCAGGTGGCGCGTGATTTGAAGCTGCCCGGTTCGGGCCGCATGCCGCCCCTGCGCCTGGTGGACATGCCGCCGGCGCTGCGCGCCGCCGTGCAGCCGCTGGGGGTGAACCAGGCCAGCGGCCCCATCACCGCGCCCGACTCCATGCGGGTGGTGGTGATCTGCGAGCGCGAGGCGGTGTCGGCCAACCAGGAGGTGGTGATGCCCACCCGCGAGGCCCTGCGCGAGAAGCTGGAAAATGAACGGCTGGAGGCCATGGCCAACCGGCTGTTGCGTGACCTGCGCCGGGCGGCCCATGTGGACCTGCGCCTCTGACCGCGCGCCGGTCGCCCTGACCATGGGCGAGCCGGCGGGCATCGGCGGCGAGATCACCCTGAAGGCCTGGATGCGGCGGTCGGCCGAGGCGCTGCCTGCCTTTTTCGCCATCGACGACGCCGATCGGCTGCGCCGGCTGGCCGAGGCGCTGGACCTGCCGGTCCCGGTGCGGGCCATCGCGGCGCCCGAGGAGGCGCGGGCGCTGTTCGGCGAGGCCTTGCCGGTGCTGCACCGGCCGCTTCCGGTCCCCTCGCGGCCAGGCCATCCCGATCCGGCCAATGGCCCCGCGGTCAAGGCCGCCATCGAGGAGGCGGTGGCCCTGGTGCAGGCTGGCCGCGCGGCGGCGGTGACCACCAATCCGCTGCATAAGGCGGTCATGTACCAGGCTGGCTTTGCCTTTCCCGGCCATACGGAATTCCTGGCCGAGCTGGCCGGCGGCGGTCCGGTGGTGATGATGCTGGCCTGCCCCCAGCTGCGGGTGGTGCCGGTCACCATCCATGAGCCGCTGGCCCAGGCCTGCGCCCGCCTGGACACCGCCATGATCGTCCAGGCCGGCCGCATCACCGCCGCCGCCCTGCGCCGGGATTTCGGCATCTCCGAACCGCGCCTGGCGGTGGCCGGGCTGAACCCCCATGCGGGCGAGGACGGCAAGCTGGGCGCTGAGGACCAGGAGGTGGTGGCGCCCGCCGTGGCCGCCCTGCGGGCCGAGGGCATCCAGGCGCGGGGGCCGCTGCCCGCCGATACCCTGTTCCATGCCCGCGCCCGGGCCGGCTATGACGCCGCCCTGTGCATGTATCACGACCAGGCCCTGATCCCCATCAAGACCATCGATTTCGATGGCGGAGTGAATGTGACCCTGGGCCTGCCCTTCGTCCGCACTTCGCCCGACCATGGCACCGCCTTCGACATCGCCGGCACCGGCCGCGCCGAACCCACCAGCCTGATGGCGGCCTTGCGCATGGCCGCTGCCATGGCCGATGCCCGGAAAGAGCACAATGGCTGAGCTTCCTCCCCTGCGTGACGTGATCGCCGCCCATGGCCTGGCGGCACGCAAAAGCCTGGGCCAGCATTTCCTGCTGGACCTGAACCTGACCGGCCGCATCGCCCGCATGGCCGGCGACCTGGGCCAAGGCACCACCATCGAGATCGGCCCGGGGCCGGGCGGCCTGACTCGCGCCCTGCTGGATGCCGGCGCCCGCCATGTGGTGGCGGTGGAGCGCGACGACCGCGCCATCGCTATCCAGAACGAGATCGCGGCCGCCTATGAGCCCGGCCGGCTCGAGATCATGGCCGCCGACGCGCTGGAGGTGCCGGTGCACCAGCTGGGCGCGGCGCCCCGGCGGATCGTGGCCAACCTGCCCTACAACATCTCCACCGTCCTGCTGCTGCAGTGGCTGCGCCATGTGGATGCCTTCGACTCCATGGTGCTGATGTTCCAGAAGGAGGTGGTGGACCGCCTGGCCGCAGCCCCGCGCAGCCCGGATTATGGCCGGCTGTCGGTGATTACCCAGTGGCTGTGCGAGGTGCATGCCCTGTTCGACATCTCGCCCAAGGCCTTCACCCCGCCGCCCAAGGTGGTCAGCACCGTGGCCCTGATCCGGCCGCGCCAGGCGCCCCTGGCCGATTGCCGCTTCGAGACCCTGGAGCGGGTCACCGCCGCCGCCTTCGGGCAGCGCCGCAAGATGCTGCGCTCGTCGCTGAAATCCCTGGGCGAGCCCGAGGCCCTGCTGGAAGCCGCCGGCCTGCCCGGCACCGCCCGCGCCGAGGAGATTTCCGTCGAGGGCTTCTGCGCCCTGGCCCGGGCCCTGGAGGCGCGGGGGTAGGGCGCCTACTCCCATTGGGCATATAACCCTCGATACGTTGCCGAAACGGTCGCCGCCGGGGCATTCTCCGGCTCCCAGAAACGGCCCGGACACAAGGGCCGGCATCGTCAAAGGGAGCAAGCATGACCCGTCCGAGCATCCATCCGGGGGAAATCCTCCGGGAAGAATTCCTGCGCCCCAAGCACCTGACGCCGGCCTGCCTGGCCGCCGGCCTGAAGCTGCCCGAGGGCCGGGTGGCCGGATTGGTGCGGGAACAGGAGCCGGTCTGCGCCGACATGGCCCTGCGCCTGGCGCGCTATTTCGGCACCAGCGAGCGGTTCTGGATGGAGCTGCAGATGACCTGGGACCTGGACCGGGCCCGCCATGCGGCCGGCCTGATCGAACGGGAGGTGGCCCCCCATCCGTCGGTGATGCGCACCGCCGCCTGACCTGCAGCCGCTTTTAGCATTTGACGCCCCGCGCCCGGCCCGATAAGCCAGGACAGACCATTTTCCGACTCGGGGCAAGGCAGCACCATGCGACTTATCGGCCGGATCTTCGTGGGCCTGTTGGCCATGCTGGGCGGCGCCGTCTTCCTGGGCGGCGTCCTGGTCACCATCGCCATCCTCTCGCTGGACGGCGGCGAGGCGCTGCCGCCCAAGGTGGTTCTGCAGGTGGACCTGAACAAGGGCGTCACCGAATCAGCACCCGAGGACTTCTTCGCCGAACTGGAAACCGGCGACCGGGTGGTCCTGCATGACCTGACCCGCACCCTGGACCGGGCCGCCAAGGACGAGCGGGTGACCGCCGTGGTGGCGCGCCTGTCCGGCGGCTCCATGGGCATGGCCACCGCCCAGGAAATCCGCGATGCCGTGGCCAATTTCCGCAAGTCGGGCAAGCGCGCGGTGCTTTATTCCGAAAGCATTGGCGAGTTCGGCTCGGGCACCATCGCCTATTATGTGGCCAGCGCCTTCAGCCATGTCTGGCTGCAGCCGTCGGGCGACGTGATGCTGACCGGCTTCATGCTGGAAAGCCCATTCCTGGCCGGCACCTTCGAGGAACTGGGCGTCCAGGCCCAGTTCGGCAGCCGCCACGAATACAAGTCGGCCACCGAGATGTTCACCCGCAAGGGCTTTACCGAACCCAGCCGCGAGAACCTGCAGCAGCTGATGAACTCCTGGTACGGCCAGGTGGTGGACGGCATCGCCCAGGGCCGCCGCATCGCGCCGGAAAAGGTGCGCCTGCTGGTGGACAGCGCACCCTTGCAGGCCGACGCCGCGCTGCAGGCGGGGCTGGTGGACACCCTGGGCTATTGGGACGAGATGGAAGCGTCGGTCACCGAGGGCGGTGCCAAGATGGTCAAGCTGGCCGACTATCTGGCCGCCGTGGGGCCCGAGCTGCAGGGCGGCGCCAAGGTGGCGGTGATCCACGGCATCGGCCCGGTGCAGGGCGGCGAAAGCAAGTTCCATCCCATGGCCGACGGTGCGGTGATGGGCGCCGACACGGTGGCCAAGGGGTTCCGCCAGGCCATCGAGGACAAGGAGGTCAAGGCCATCCTGTTCCGCGTGTCCTCGCCCGGCGGCTCCTACATTGCCTCGGACACCATTTGGCGTGAGGTCAAGCGCGCCCGCGAAGCCGGCAAGCCGGTGGTGGTCTCCATGGGCGACATGGCGGCCTCGGGCGGCTATTTCGTGGCCATGCCGGCCAACAAGGTGGTGGCCAATCCCGGCACCATCACCGGCTCCATCGGCGTGTTCGCCGGCAAGCTGGTGCTGACCGACTTCTGGAAGAAGATCGGGGTGTCGTGGGATGGCGTCGGCCGCGGCGAGAATGCGGACATGTGGAGCATGAACCAGCCCTTCTCGGAGGCCGCCTGGGCCAAGATGGACGAGATGCTGGACCGCATCTATGACGACTTCACCACCAAGGCGGCCGCCGGCCGGGGCCTGGACCCCGAGCAGATGGACCAGCTGGCGCGCGGTCGGGTCTGGACCGGCGCCGACGCCAAGCAACTGGGCCTGGTGGACGAGCTGGGTGGCATGAGCACCGCCCTGAAGGTGCTGCGGGCCGAGGCCGGCCTGCGTGCCGACCAGGACATTGATCTGGTGCGCTTCCCCGAGCCCAAGTCGCCCTTCGAGGCCCTGAAAGACTTGGTCTCGGGCAGCGGCAGCCCCATCGCCGCCCGCCTGGCCCTGGCCCAGGACCCGCGCGTGGTGCGCGCCCTGGACCGCCTGGACCCCATGCTGCGCGCCCTGGACGCCACCGACCCCGCCGCCGGCGCCCTCCGCGATCCCCGCCTGCAGGCGATCCGGTAAGGGGGGCGGCCAAAAAAGAAAGGGGCCGATCCCGCACGGGATCGGCCCCTTTGCTTTTGCGAACAACCTCAGTGCGAGAACATCACCGGGGCGGTCATGTGGTCCAGGATATAGCGGGTCACCGCGCCCAGGATCATGGCGCGCAGGCGTGAGCGGCCATAGGCGCCCATGAGCAGCAGGTCGCAGTCGTCATCGGCGATGCGCGACAGCAGGGTGTTGCCCACGTCGGTATCCTCGGCCTTGACGCTCTGGCAGATGGCGTTGACGCCGTGGCGGGCCAGGTGCAGGCAGATGTCGGCGCCGGGCACGTCGCCGTGGCCCATATGGCCGCCATGGGGATTCACCGCCAGCACATTCACCCAGTCGGCTTTTTTCAGCATGGGCATGGCGTCGGCGGTGACGCGGGTTGATTCGCGGCTGGAGTTCCAGGCCACCAGCACCCGCTTGCCCACGCTGGGCCAGCGCCCGGCATAGGGGATCACCAGCACCGGGCGGCCGGCCTGGAACACGATCTCGTCCACCAGATGGTGGTCGCCCATGAAGTCCTCGGACTTGGGGTTGGGCTGGCCGACGATGACCATGTCCGAATAGCGGGCATGCATGGCGATGGTGGTGGTCAGGTCGCCTTCGGCATCACGCCACTCATAGCGCAGGCCGGCATTCTTGACCTTTTCCATGAACATCCGCTCGGCCTGCTTCTCGGCCTCCTGGCCATAGCGGTCCTGCAGCTGCTGTACCTGGTCGCCCAGCGAGGCGCGGACCCAGGCGGGGACGTGGGGGGCATGGCGTACATGCAGGCCCACTAAGTGGGCGTCATGCTCCAGGCACAGATTGATGGCCGTTTCCAGACGGGCCTCGCACTGAGGCTGGTTGTCCACATGGACCAGAATGTCCTTGAAGCTCATGCCCTTACTCCCGGGGTTTGTCGGCCTTTGGGGCAACGACTATACCGCGCCCGACGCGAGCGCGCATCTTTCTCGTGGCCCTGACTATGCCAAAAGTCATGGGTCAGTCCAAGGGTTCCCCCAGAGTGTCCTTGATATAAAGCTGGCGGACCATTTCGCGCAGGGCAACGGTCAGCGGCACCGCCAGCAGCAGGCCCAGCGGCCCTAGCACCAGCGCGGCTGCGATGCCGGCCACCACCGCCAGCGCCGGCGGCAGTTGCACCGCCCATCGCTGGGCCAGGGGCAGCAGCAGATTGCCCTCGATCTGCTGGATCAGCAGAAAGAGCAGCGCGACCCACAGCGCCATTTGCGGGCTTTGCCCAAAGGCCACCAAAACCGCCGGGATGGCGGCCAGCCAGGGCCCGATGAAGGGGATGAAGTCCAATAGCCCGGCCAGCACTCCCAGGGCGATGTAGAGCGGCATGCCCAGCGCCCACAGGCCCAGGGTGGTGAAGATCCCCACCGCCACCATGGAGACCAGCTGCCCCGCCAGCCAGCCCCACAGGGCGTCGCCGCTGGCAAACAGGGCCGCGCGGGTGTTGTCCCGGGCCCCCCTGGGCAGCAACGCCAGCAGCCCATTCACATAAAGGCCGGGATTCCAGGCCAGGAACAGGCCCACGAACAGGATCACGATGAAGTCGCCCAGGGCGATCAGAAGGCCGGTGGCCATGCTGGTCACCTGGCCCAGCACATCGCCCGACAGCAGACGGTCGGCCTTGAAGGCGCCGGTGGACGAGAACAGCGCCTCGCCCAGGGCGGTGCCGGTCAGCCAGCCGCGCAGGCTGCTGATTGCCTTGGGGATCTGCTGGATCAGCTGCTGGGTCTGCTGCACCACCTGGTCGCCCACCAGCATGCCGAAGGCGGCCAGGGTGCCGGCGATGACCAGCACCGTGACCAGCACCGCCGCCGCCGTGGGCAGGCCGGTCCAGCCATGAATCCAGCGGGCGATCTTGCGCAGGATTACCGCCATCAGCACGCCACCGAAGCCCAGCAGCAGCACGTCCACCACCTTCCAGGCGATCCAGAACAATCCCGCGATGGTCACCGCGATCAGGACCCGAATGGCGAATTCCGCATGTGCGTCTGCCCGGTTGGCCACGCCCGTCCCTCCTTTTGCCGGCTCTTCCTGGCAAACGGGCGGGGCGGCTTCGGGTTCCGCTTTGACCGGCGGGCCGCCCGTGCCCATCTTTCAGGAGCACCACTCTGGCAAGGACGCCCCCCCGATGTTTGGCATCACCCGCGCCCCCGACCTGGACCGCGCCGGCCTGGTCTGGTTCAACACCGACCGGCCCCTGGGTTTGCAGCATCTGCGCGGGCGGGTGGTGGTGCTGGATTTCTGGACGCTGTGCTGCATCAATTGCATCCATGTGCTGCCCACCCTGCGCCGGCTCGAGGAGGCCTTTTCGGACGAGGTGGCGGTGATCGGCGTGCACAGCCCGAAATTCGAGTCCGAACGCGACCCCGAGGCGGTGCGCAATGCCATTGCCCGCTATGACGTGCGCCATCCGGTGGCGCATGACCCGCATCTGATCCTGTGGGAGGACTATGCGGTGCGGGCCTGGCCCACCCTGGTGTTCCTTTCGCCCGACGGCTTCGTCATCGGCCAGATGTCGGGCGAGCCTGACCCGGACCTGTTGGAACAGGGCATCGGCGACATGCTGCGGCAGTTCCACGACCAGGGCGAGATGCGGCCGCAGCGGCTGCCGCTGACCCCGCCGCAGCCGTCGGCCGGCGGCCTGCGCTATCCGGGCAAGATCAAGCCGGCGCCAGGGTCGGACAAGGCCTGGGCGGTGGCCGATGGCGGCCATCACCAGATCGTGCTGCTGGATGATTCGGGCACCGAGCTGGCGCGCTATGGCAGCGGCCGGGCCGGCTTCGAGGACGGGCCCGCCGACAAGGCCTGCTTCAATGCGCCGCAAGGGCTGGTCTGCACCGAGGCCGACATCTTCGTGGCCGATACCGGCAACCATGCCGTCCGCCGTATCCACCGCAAGGGCGGCTGGGTCGAGACCCTGGCCGGTACCGGGCGCCGGGGTCCGGTGCTGCGGCAGTCGCAGCCCGCCGAGGGCTCGGCGCTGGCCTCGCCCTGGGACCTGGAGGTGCGCGGCGACCAGATCCTGTTCGCCAATGCGGGCACCCACCAGATCGGGCTTCTGGACCTGACCCGCGGCCTGGTGCGCCCGCTGGCCGGCAGCGGCGGCGAGAACATCGCCGACGGCCCGGCGCTGGAGGCCTTGCTGGCCCAGCCCAGCGGCCTGACCCTGTCTCCCGATGGCCGGGTGCTGTATTTCGCCGACTCCGAGACCTCGGCCATCCGCTGCCTGCGGTTGGAGCCCGAACCGAGGGTCGAGACCCTGGTGGGCAGTGGCCTGTTCGATTTCGGCCACCGGGGCGGCCCCTTCGCCCAGGCGCTGATGCAGCATCCCCTGGGGCTGGGGGCGCTGGACGGGCTGCTGGTGGTTGCCGACAGCTATAATGCGGCGCTGCGCCTGATGGACCTGGGCAGCCTCACCGTGACCGACATCGAGGTGGACTGTGCCGACCCGGTCTGCCTGCCCTTGGGCGAGCTCGCCGGGGCAGTGTTCGACGGGCCGGAGCGCATCCTGGTGTCGGATACCAACAACCACCGCATCGTCGAGGTGCTGCTGGACCAGGGCATCAGCCGCAGCTGGGCCGGATGAGGGGCCGGTCACGGCGCCGATGGTCACAGCGCAGCTGGTCAGGCGGCAGGCGGGCTGGGCCGGGGCCGCTCGCCGCCATGCGGCGGGGTGCCGCCGTCTTCGCCGGGGCCGGGCGGCTGGCCCAAGAGCCGCATCAGGGCCAGGGCGCGGGCCGGCGCCTCGCCCTCGGGGTCGCCGTCCAGATAGCAATGCACCTGCCGGTTCTGCTCACACCACTCTTCCAGGTCATGGGCCAGTCCATCCAGGTCCGGGGGCGGTGAATACCAGCGCATGTAGGCCAGGTCACCCACCGTTTCCCGCCAAGCCGGCCATTCGGCGCCCTCGGCGCGGCAGTTGGACAGGCGCAGGCGCTCCATCAGCTCGGCGGTCTGGTCGTCGTGCCAGCTGGCATGGCGGAATTCCAGCACATGGCGCGGCCCCGGCCAGGCCAGCAGCTGCTGGGCGAAGGCTTCCAGCAGCGCCAAATCCTTCGGCAGGGTCTGGGGCAGCTGCCACAGCAGCACCGCCAGCTGTCCGCCCAGCGGCTGCAGGCTTTCCCGCTGGCGGGCCAGCAGCTCGCTCACCCCGGCCAGCCGGTTGTTGTGGGTCAGGAAGCGGTGGCCCTTGCAGGCGAATTGGAAGCCCGCCGGAGCCTGCACCTTCCACTCGGCCACCACCTCGGGCCGGATGAAGCGGTAGAAAGTGGCATTCACCTCGACCCCGCTGAAGGTGTGGGCGCAGTGGCGCAGCCAGAGCCGCTGCGGCACTCCCTGGTAGAAGCGCCGCCGCCAGGCCGGGTAGTTCCAGCCGGATAATCCGATATGCAGTCCGCCCCTTGGGGCCATGCTGTCCCCCTCAGGGTTGCTCGGGCTCCCATTCCTCGTCGTCGCTGCGCATGATCTCGCACAGCCGGTTCACCACGCTGGGCCGCAAGGGCTCCGTCTCGCCCAGCGACCGCTTGTAGCCTTCGCGCCAGCGCCGGGCCTCCAGCAGCTCCCGCGCCGTCGCCCCGCTTTCGATGATCTTGGCCACCACCACGTCATCGAGCGGGCCGGTGATGTGCACCACATCATCGTGCGTCAGAGTGGGGGGCATGGCATTCTCCCCTGCGGTTCAGGTTGGACATCGGGCCGCCCAGACACATCTGCGCCCTGGATCCCGGGAAGTCACGGGTGCGGAAGGAGAGGGCGTGCTATTCTTTGACATAGGTCGAACAGGGGGATCGGGCGAGTGGCGCTGGCGCAGGAAGTGTGGGTCTTGGCCGATGACCGGGCCGGGAATGTTAACCAGGCGCTGGGTGTGGCCGAGGCGCTGGGGCTGCCCTTCTCGCGCAAGGACATCGCCTATGGGCCGCTGGCCCGCCTGCCCAATGCCCTGCGCGGCGCCAGCCTGCTGGGGGTGGCGCCGGCCAGCCGGGCTGTCCTGGCGGCACCCTGGCCGCGCCTGGTGATCGCCGCCGACGAC
>CAYOKN010000093.1:0-10285 GCA_964404545.1 uncultured Rhodospirillaceae bacterium
TGCAGGAGCAGGCGGTGGAGATGGCCACCCTGGCCGAGCAGGTGCGCCAGCAGTCAGACGCCGCCTCCATGGCCTCGGGCGATGCCACCGCCAGCGTGGATCATGTGGCGGCGGCGGCCGAGGAGCTGTCCTCCTCCATCCAGGAGATTTCCAGCCAGGTGGCGCGCTCGGCCCAGGTCTGTTCCTCGGCCCAGGACGAGGCCCGCCGGGTGACCACCATCGTGGACGGGCTGAACAAGGCCGCCCAAAGCGTGGGCGAGGTGGTGAACCTGATCTCGGATATCGCCAGCCAGACCAATCTCCTGGCCCTGAACGCCACCATCGAGGCAGCGCGGGCGGGCGAAGCCGGCAAGGGCTTTGCGGTGGTGGCGGGCGAGGTGAAAACCCTGGCCACCCAGACCGCCAAGGCCACGGACCAGATCGCCACCCAGATTTCGGCCATCCAGACCGAGACCAAGGGCGCGGTGGAGGCGATCGGCGCCATCTTGAAGACGATCGACGAGATCAGCGATATCGCCGGCACCATCGCCAGCGCCGTCGAGGAGCAAAGCGCCGCCACCCGCGAGATCGCGGGCGCCGCCCAGACTGCGGCCAACGGCACCCGCTCGGCCTCGTCCAATATCGAGGATGTCAGCCGGGGCACCGCCGAGACCGGCAGCCGCGCCGGCGACGTCAAAGGCGCCGCTGGCCATGTGCGCTCGCGCATCCAGGCCATGCGGGACGCCATTCACGCCATCATGCGGGCCAGCTCGGACGAGAACCGGCACATGAACCAGCGTCATACGGTGAACATGGCGGTCACCGTGACCTTTGGCCAGGACAGCCGCAAATGCCTGCTGCAGGAGATGGCCCTGGCCGGTGCCGCCGTGCTGGACCGCGCCCTGCCGGGCCGGCGGGGGGACGCCCTGACCGTGGACATCCCCGGGCTGGGGCCGGTCCAGGGGGCGGTGATCGCGGTGTCGGAAAACGCCACCCACCTGCGCCTCGATTTCGAGGACGCCCATCAGCAAAGCTTGGAAGCCATCATCAGCCGCCGCGACCAGCGGGCTGCCTAGGAGAGGTCGGGCAATGAAATATGAGGTGAGCGAACAGGATGGCCGCTGCGTGCTGCATCTGCGCGACCAGTTGGTGTTCGCCGATCGGGAAAGTTTTGACGCGGTATTGCCCCGCCTGCTGGAGGGCAACCGCCCCATCGTGGTGGATTTCCAGGGCCTGGAATATATGGACAGCGCCGGGCTGGGCATGCTGCTGACCCTGCGGGACAAGGCCGAGCGGGTCAATGCGCCGGTGATCCTGCGCCATGCCGAAGGCGAGGTGGCCGAACTGCTGCAACTGGCCTGCTTCGACACCCTGTTCACCATCGAATGAGCGGACTGTTCCAGGCCCCGGGCCGGGTGCGCAGCCTGCGCCTGGAGCTGTCGGACCTGCGCCTCCAGGGCGCTGTCGAACACCGTGCCGGAGGCTGCGACAGCCGCGCCAGCCGCGCGCTGGTGGCGGATTCCGATCCCTTGCACAGGGCCCTGACCGAGGCCTGGCTGCTGGCCGAAGGCTATCAGGTGGTGGCCACGGGGGCCGGCGAGCGCGCCGGCAGCCTGCTGAAGGCCGATCCCCATGGCTTCGACCTGGTTCTGGTGGACCGCCATCTGGAGGGGGGGCTGGATGGTCTGGCCCTGCTGCGTCTGTTGAAGGCCGATCCAGCGACCCGCGACCTGCCGGTGATCATGCAAAGCGGCAAGGCCTCAAAGGACGAGCTGGCCGAGGGCATCAAGGCCGGGGTGTTCTATTACCTGGTCAAGCCGTTCCACCGCGAGATGCTGGTCTCCTTGGCCGGTGCCGCCATGGACAGCTGCAGCCGCTATCGCCGCCTGCGCCGCGAGGTGGAGCTGCGGGCCGGCGCCTTGGCGCTGATGACCCAGGGTACCTTCAAGTTCCGCACACCCGAAGAGGCCAACCGCCTGGCGGTGACCCTGGCCGCCACCTGTCCCGAGCAGCGGAATCTGGTGGTGGGCCTGTCCGAGCTGCTGCTGAACGCAGTCGAGCACGGCAATCTGGGCATCTCCTATACCGAGAAGACCGAACTGATCACCCAGCGCCGCTGGCAGCAGGAGGTCGCCGCCCGGCTGGAGCATCCCGAGCACCGGGACAAACAGGTGAAGGTGCGGGTGCGCCGCCGCCACGGGGTGCTGGAGATCACCATCAAGGATCATGGCCGTGGGTTCGACTGGCGCAAGTTCTTGACCCTGGACCCCAAGCGCGCCTCGGTCAGCCATGGCCGGGGCATCGCCCTGGCTCGGGCCCTGTCCTTTGACGAGGTGGAATATCACGGCCCCGGCAACGAGGTGACGGGGCGCGTTCTGTTGAAACCGGCCAACCGCAGGAGCGTGGCGTGACCCCCTTCGAGGCGGCGGGTTTCCTGCCGGTGATGGTGGTGGACGCCAGCCGGGGCGAGGTCGTTTTGACTCCGGAACATCTATATGCGGCTGGGCTGGAGCCCTTGGCGGAGTCGGACGGGGCGGCGCGCCAGCCAGGGCCGGGGCGCTGGCAGTCCTGCGCCGCCATCCTGCTGTGCCTGGGCCATGACGACCCGCTGGCCTCCCACAGGGTGCGGCGGTTGAAGGAAGCCCATGGCGATGTGCCGGTGCTGGTTTGGACCCGGCCCGAGGGCGAACGACTGGCGCTCGAGGCCGTGGCCGCCGGCGCAGTAGACTATGCCCTGTCCGACGCCCGCGGCCATGCCGCGCTGGGCCGTCTGGTGCGCGAAGCGGTGTCCCGCCATTCCGCCCAGAGGCGCCTGGCCGACCGGGCCCGAGCCCTGAAAGCGGTCCAAGCTCCTCCGTGGGACTGGACCTGGGAATGTTCGGACGAACTGCGGCTGACCTGGCTGTCCGATGGCTGCCTGGAGCGCGCCGGGCTGTTGCCCACCAGCCTGCTGGGAAAATGCCTGTGGGACTGCGACGAGTTGCGGCCCGCCGCCGGCTGGGAGCGACTGCGCCAAGACATGGCCGGCCATCGGCCATTCCGCGGCGTGTTGGTGCGCTATTCCGACCAGGAGGGCCGGTCCCGGGCCCTGCGGCTGGCCGGCATGCCCACCTTCGACCGGGAAGGCGGGTTTCTGGGCTATGCCGGAACCGCCGCCGATGCCCCGGCACAGTCCGAAGATTTCTTGTGCGCCAAGCGCGCCTGTCCCAACCGGGTGGGGCCCGAGGCGGCCCGCCTGCACGCCTCCTATGCCGCCGAAGAGCTGAAGGCCGCCCGCAATATGCAGATGGAGCTGCTGCCCGGCCCGGCCGAGGTGGACTATCTGCGGCGCTGCTACGGCCTGACCGTCACCAGTCATTTCGAGACCAGCTCGGACCTGGGTGGCGACATCTGGGGTGCCTGGCCGCTGGACCGGCACCGCGTGGCCCTGTCCATCGCTGACTTCTCGGGGCATGGCGTGATCGCCGCGTTCAACACCTTTCGCCTACATACCCTGATGCAGGAGCTTGAGCCCGCGCGGGACGACCCGGCCGCCTATCTGGGCGAGCTCAACCGGCGTCTGGCCGGCCTTCTGCCCACCGGCCATTATGCCACCATGCTGTATGGCGTGATCGATCTGCAGGCGGGAAGCTTCACTTATAGCGCGGCCGCCGCGCCACGCCCGGTAATCGCACCTTTGGCAGGCGGCGGGCTGGAATTCGGGGACGGCAGCGGCCTGCCGCTGGGCGTGGCCAAGACCGCGCGCTACGCCACCCGCTGGATGGCTTTCAAGCCGGGCGCGGCCCTGTTCCTTTATTCCGATGCGCTGGCGGAATGCCCCGACAGCCAGGGGCGCCATCTAGGCAAGGATGGCGTGCTCGACCTGGTACGCCTGGGCATCGGCGCCATGGGCCGAGAGATCACCGCCGACGGGGTGCTGGGCCCCTTTCTGCAAGCGGCCGCCCGACCCTTGCGCGACGACCTGACCGCCGTCTGCTGCGTGCGCCCCTAGGCGGGCCCGGGGGCAGCCCCCTTCAGATAGGATTTCACCAGGTTCTCAGCCAGCGCCAGGGTGGTGTCAGTACCGATCAAATCCATCTTGCCCGACAGGGACAGCAAGCAGATGCCGTGCACCCCGCACCACAGCACCCGGGCGGCGCGGCGGCGTTGGGCCGGATCGGGGAACATGGGCGCAAGCCCGGCCTCAAGCCGTCCGAACAACCGTTCGATCCGCTCGGTGAGCCAAGCGGGGACCACATAGCCGGCAGGCAGGGTATGTTCAAAGGCCAACTGCCAGAGCGGCGCATGCCCATGCACAAAGCCCACATAGGCCTGGGCGAAGCCTACCACCATGCTGGCTCCTGGCGTGCCGCCCACCGACCGCAAGACCAGGTCCAACTGGTCCAGGGTCTCGGCATTGACCGTCAGGATGATCTCGTCCAAGTCGGCGAATACATTGTAGAGCGTTCCGGGCGAATAGCCGATTTCCTCGGCGATCCGCCGGGCGGTCAGGGCGGCGCGGCCCTCGGTCACCACGATCTTGCGGACCGCGTGAAGGATCATCTGCCGCAGTTCATCGCGGCTGTGGTCGCTGCGTCTGGCCATGTGTTCCCTCCGTTGCTCCCATCATAGCCGAAATAACTATTGAACGCCGTCCATTTTCGGCGCATTAATTGGACAACGTTCAGAAACAGGGCCGTGTCCGGTCCGGCGGTGCGTCTCCCGCCGGACCGGCGTAAGAGGCCCCAATATTGAACAATGTCCATTAAGGAGGGTGTCATGCAGCTGTTTCGAAAGCTGGTCCGCTGGACCATGACCGCCAGCCTGCTGGCCACAGGCATCGGGCTGGCGTCGGCCGCGCAGGCCGCCGGCCTGCTGCGGCCCGCCGACCAGTCATTGCCGGCCTTGTCGATCCTGGACCACGACGTCCAGGTGGTGATCCAGGACGGCTATGCGGTGACCACGGTGGAACAAGTGTTCCACAATCCCCACGGCCAGGACCTGGAAGCCATCTATTCCTTTCCCGTCCCCGATCATGCGGCGGTGGCCGACTTCACCTATTGGATCGACGGCCAGCCAGTCACCGGCGAGGTGATAAAAAAACAGGAGGCCCGCACCGTCTATGAGACGGAAAAGCAGGCCGGGCGCGAGGCAGCCTTGGCCGAGCAGGATGGGTACAAGACCTTCGACGTGAGTGTCTGGCCGGTGCGGGCGGGCGGCGAAGTGCGTATTCGCATGGCCTATATGCAGCCGGCAGCAGTGGACATGGGGGTGGGGCGATATGTCTATCCGCTGCAGGATGGCGGAGTGGACGAGGAGCGCAAGGCGTTCTGGACCGCCCAGGAAACGGTCGAGCGTAAGTTCCGGTTCAACATGACCCTGCGCTCGTCGGTTCCGGTGGAAGCGGTACGCCTGCCGGCCCATCCCGGTGCGGTGATCGGCCGCAGCTCTGACGGGCATTGGACCGCCACGGTCGAAAGCGGGCCCGGGCAGGCGGAAGGGGCTCAGCCGGGCTTGGCGGTCCAGCCCGCCGCCCTGAACCAGGATGTGGTGGTCTATTGGCGGCTGCCCGCGTCCCAACCGGCCCGACTGGACCTGGTCACCCACAAGCCCGAGGCGGACGGCCGGGGCACATTCATGCTTACCCTGACCCCGGGCGCTGATCTGCAGCCCATCCGCGAGGGCCGGGACTGGATGCTGGTGCTGGATAAATCCGGCTCCATGTCGGGTAAATGGGCGACCTTGGGCCAGGGCGTGGAAAAGGCGCTGGAGCGCATGCGGCCCGAGGACCGCCTGCGGGTCATTCTGTTCGACGAGCGCGCCGGCGAGCTGACCCGGGGCTGGCTGCCCATGACCGGGCCCAATAAGTCCCGGCTGCTGCAGGATCTGGCCGCCATCCAACCCAGCCATGGCACCAACCTGCATGCGGGCTTGACCTTGGGGCTGGACGGCCTGGACGCCGATCGCAGCTCGGGCTTGCTGCTGGTGACCGACGGCGTGGCCAATGTGGGCCGCACCGACACCAAGGACTTTCTCGACCTGGTGCGAGGGCGGGATGCGCGGCTGTTCACCATCGTCATGGGCAACAGCGCCAACCGGCCCCTGCTCGAAGGCATGACCAAGGTCTCGGGCGGCAGCGCGGTCAGCGTGTCCACCAGCGATGACGTGGTAGGCGCGGTGATGACTGCCGCCGGTCGTCTCGGCCATGAAGCCCTGCATGACGTCGAGCTGTCCATCACCGGCGTGCGCACCGCTGACCTTGCCCCGCGCCAAATCGGCAGCCTCTATCAGGGCCAGCAGCTGGTGCTGTTCGGCCATTACTGGGGCGGCGGCCGGGCCGAGATCACGGTGACGGCCAAGGTGTCCGGCCAGCCGCGCCGCTGGACCACCACGGTCGAGCTGCCGGCCCAGTCCCAGGGGAATCCCGAGATCGAGCGGCTCTATGGCTATGCGGCCATCCAGGATCTGCGCCGCCAGATGGACCTGTTGGGCCAGGACGCCGACAGCGTCGAGGCGGCCACCGACCTGGCCCTGGACTATGGCCTAGTCACGCCCTGGACCAGCATGGTGGTGGTGCGGGAAGAGGTTTTCCAGGCCATGGCCCTGGCACGCCGGAACCGGGACCGCGTCGCCGTCGAGCGGCAGGCCCAGGAGCAGCGCGTGGCGGCACCGGTGGTGGACCGCCGGGCCGATGCCGCCCAACCCCTGTTCCAAGGCCCGGCCCCCAGCCATGCCGGTGGCGCCTCGGGCTCGATTGACCCCTTTGCCGCCCTGATGGCCGCCGGCCTGGCGGGCATTGCCCTCCTGCGGCGGAAGGAGTCGGACAAATGAGCAAGCCGACGCTTCCCCTGGCCGCCCTTGTCTTTGCGCTTTATGCCGGGGCGGGGGCCGTTCCCGACGCCCTGGTGCTGGACCATCGCTGGTTTGACGAGCCCTGGCGCCTGCTGACCGGCCATCTGGTGCATACGGATGCCGAGCATCTGGGATGGAATCTTCTGGCCCTGGTGGGCTTGGGCCTGGGGCTTCAGCGCCAAGGCGGGGCCGGCCGGCCGCTGCTGGCCGGCCTCCTGGCGGTCACGGCCTGGTGGCTGCTGGACGGACCGTCCGCCTATGTGGGGCTGTCGGGTGTATTGAATGCCCTGTTCCTGGTGTTGGCCGGGCGTTTGTGGCTGCGCCGGGGCGATGGCCTGGCCCTGGTGGCGGTGCTGGGGCTGTTCGGCAAGATCGGTTGGGAAATGGCGGCCGGTGTGCCGCTGTTCACCCAGACCGCCTGGCCCCCGGCGCCGCAAGCGCATCTGGCGGGAGCTCTGGGCGGGATGCTGCTGCTTATCGCAGAGGCTGGCTATCGATCCGCGACCGGGGCGCCGCGCTGGCCGGCGGCGGGGCTCCCAGGCCCCCACCCGCAGCCGCCGCTTCCGCCCGGGGCGCCACGGTGACGATGACCCGCGAGCCCCACAGCGAGCCGGGCTCCACCTGCACGGTGGCCGCCCGGTCGTCGCGGGTGAAGGTCAGCACCGACACGCCGGTCTGCACGCTCATCACCGGCTGCCAGCCGAAGCCGGGCATCTGCTGTTGATAGAGTTGCACCGAATCGCCGGGTTTGCGGTTCAGCCTCATCACCAGCCGCCCGGTCCAGCGGTCGGCGCTGCCCAGCAGCAGCGACCGTTCGGCGTCCAGGCTGGCGCCCGAGGGGATGGGAATGTCGGTGATCAGCCGGAAATTGGCCTGGGCCGCTTCGGCGCCTGGATCGGTGGTCGGCGCCAGCGCGCGGTCGGTGCAGGCGGCCGGCAGCAGGGCGATCAGGACGAGAAGGGCGGGTATCAGGCGCATGGCGCAAAGGTAGCAGATGCCTGACAGAAGGGAAACCCGCCGCTCAGACCGGGAGAGGGAGGGGGCCTGCGCGGGACGACTTGACGTTGCGGCCCGGGCTGACGAAATATTGAGGTGACGGCGCCCTTGGGGCCGTCGGTTGCGGGTGCCGCGCTGCGGGCCCAAGACCCTCTCTCGCTCGCCCCATGAGGAGGAGGTTTTTCGAGTGACCAGACTGTCCGTATTCAACAGCCCGCTCCTGCTCGGTTTCGATCAGTTCGAGCGCGTGCTGGACCGAATTTCCAAGACCTCGGCTGAAGGTTATCCGCCGTACAATATCGAGCAGATGGGCGATAATGCCCTGCGCATCACCCTGGCGGTGGCCGGCTTTTCCTCGGAGGATCTGACCATTACCACCGAGGATAACCAGCTGATCATCCGCGGCAAGCAGTCCGAAGAGGACGGCGGCCGCATCTTCCTGCATCGTGGCATCGCCGCGCGCCAGTTCCAGCGCAGCTTCGTCCTGGCCGAGGGTATCGAGGTCATGGGCGCCAAGCTGGACAACGGCCTGCTGCATATCGACCTGGTCCGTCCCACCCCGGAACCCAAGGTGCGGACCATCAAGATCGACTGCACAACCGCCAGCCAGACCAGCCAGCCGGTTGACGGCAGGCAGCTGGACGCGACGCGAAAGGAGACCTGACGATGAACGAAGCCACCCGCCATCCGGGCCAGCCGGACCGGCTGATGACAGCCGCCGACCTGGCCAGCTGGGGCGTGCAGGACGTGGCCTATATCAAGGCCGCCCTGAACGACGGCGGTCCGGTCTGGTCGATCCATTCGGCCGACGGCACCCAATTGGGCATCGCCCCGGACCGCGACGTCGCCTTCGCCGCCGTGCGGCAGCATGATTTGGAGCCCCTTAGCGTGCACTGAGGCGAGCGGGGTCTTGCAACAAGAAGGGCGGCTTCCCGGTGGGAAGCCGCCCTTTCTCATGGGTGGATGATGCCTAGCCCAGCCTTTCTAGGCGGCGCGGCTGGCCGGGCTCTCGGTCAGCAGAGCATAAAGGCCCTCGGCGCTGTCGGTGCCGCGCAGCTTCTCGCACACGCCCTTGTCCCGCAGCAGCCGCGACACCCGGGCCAGCGCCTTCAGATGGTCAGCGCCGGCGGATTCAGGCGCCAGCAGCAGGAAAATCAGGTCCACCGGCTGTTCGTCGATGGCCTCGAAATTGATGGGACGCTCCAGCCGGGCGAACAGCCCATGCAGACGGTCCAGATTGGGCAGCTTGCCGTGGGGGATGGCAATGCCGTTGCCCACGCCGGTGGTGCCCAGCCGCTCGCGCTCCAGCAGCACGTCGAACACGGCCCGCTCAGGCAGGCCGGTCAGCTCGGCCGCGCGCTTGGCGAGGTCCTGCAGGGCCTGCTTTTTCGAGGTGGCCCGCAGATTCGCAATCACGCTGTCCGGGCTGATCAGATCAGTGATCTCCATATCCTTCCCTCTTGGGTTCGCCCTTGTTCGGGGTGGATCGGCGGCCCCGGAGATGATGGGCGCCCGATCCTTTGGTCCACGATGCTCCCGAACGCCGGGCCGGCACCGCGTGGCCGTCTCGCCTCTGAACACCTCCGCGCCACCTTCGGCGCAAGGCGTTTCGGCGTCCGCCCCGGTCACGCGGCCAACATGCCGGGTTGTTGGGGCCAAGGCGCGGGAAAATAGGTCCGCGACCGGCCCGGAGTCAAGTTCGGCGGATGCAAGGCTGCCCTGTTCCATCGGGCAGGCGCCTGCAATCCTGTCTTTGCGCGCTGGGTCCTAGACTCCCAGAGACTTCTCGCGCCGTCGTTGAACCGACGACGGTATTTTCATCGCTTCCCGATATTTTGCCACCGTTCGCCGGGCAATGTCGATTCCATCCGCCTTCAGGATCTCAACAATCCTGTCATCGGACAGGATCTTGGTGCCCTCGGCGTCGATCAGGCTCTTGATGCGGTGGCGCACCGCCTCGGCGGAATGGGCCTCGCCGCCGTCGGCCGCGGCGATGGCCTGGGTGAAGAAATACTTCAGCTCGTAGATGCCGCGGGGGGTGGCAATGAATTTGTTCGAGGTCACCCGGCTGACGGTGGATTCGTGCATGCCGATGGCGCCCGCCACATCGCGCAGCACCAGGGGCCGCAGATATTGCACACCTTTGGTGAAGAACAGGTCCTGCTGACGCACGATCTCGGACGCCACCTTCAGGATGGTGGTGGCACGTTGGTGCAGCGACTTGACCAGCCAGTTGGCCGACTGGAAGCGTTCCGACAGATAGGCCTTGTCGTCCTTGGTGGCGGACCCCTTCAGCACTCGGGTGTAATAGCGGGCATTGACCAGCACCCGGGGCAGGGTGTCGTTGTTCAGCTCCACCAGCCAGCCGCCGCCGGGATTGGGCCGCATCAGCACATCCGGCGTCACCGGCTGTGCCACGGCATGATCGAAGGCCAGCGCCGGCTTGGGGTTCAGCGCCTTGATCTCGCCGATCATCTCG
>CAYOKN010000094.1:0-10254 GCA_964404545.1 uncultured Rhodospirillaceae bacterium
TGAAGCTGCAGTCGGACCCCACCGTGATCTATGGCCGCACCAACGGCCAGGAGGACTTTGACCGGTCCATCCGCAAGTCGGACCTCAAGCACGAGAACGACTACAACACCTATGTGATCGATGGCCTGCCGCCCGGCCCCATTGCCAATCCCGGCCGCGCCGCCATCGAAGCCGCCCTGGACCCGGCCAGTACGCAGGATCTGTTCTTCGTGGCCGACGGCACCGGCGGCCATGTGTTCGCCCGCACCCTGGACGACCACAACCGCAACGTGGCTCGCTGGCGCAAGCTGCAGGGGCGGTGAGCGCCGGCGCGATCGTGCGCCGCTATTGCCTATCGCGCTTCTCGCCATGGCCGGGCATGTCTGTGCCCCTGTGGTAAAGCTCTCCTGCCGTCATGCCCGCGCTTGACGCGGGCATCCACGCGGTTCCAACCAAGTCATTGTTTCTGGTGCGGACACATGGATGGCCGGGTCAAGCCCGGCCATGACGTCAGGGGCGGGGAAGCCCGTTGATTGATTCATCTCGGAGGGGCTTTGTCCCCGCCTACCGCTTCTTCGGCGCCAGTCGCAGGAACGGATCGGTCCAGGCCGGCGGCAGCAGGGCCAGCAGCCAGACCGCCAGGGCCATGGGCCAGGGGAAGGCGATGCGGGCGCGACCGGCTTCGATGCCTTGGCGCATGATGCGGGCGGCACGGTCGGCTTCCATCAGGAAGGGCATGGGGAAGTCGTTGGCGTCGGTGATGCGGCTTTTTACGAAGCCCGGACAGATCACGCTGACGCTGATGCCGTCGCCGGCCAGCCAGCCGCGCAGGCCTTCGCCCCAGACCTTGACCGCCGCCTTGCTGGCGCAATAGGCCGGTGCCGTGGGCATGCCGCGATAGCCGGCCAGTGATGCGATCAGGGCGATGCGGCCCCGTCCCCGGGCCCGCATGGGCTCGATGGCCGGCAGCACGCTGTTCAGCACGCCGTCCAGGTTCACCGCGAAGATGCCGCGCACCTGGTCGGCATGTTCGCCGCCCAGGGCGCCGGTGCCGCCCGAGATGCCGGCATTGGCCACCAGGATGTCAATGGGCTGGCGGGCGTCCAGGCCGCTGATCCAGGCCTCCATGCCGGCGCGGTCGGTCACATCCAGTACCTGCGCCTCCACCGTGGCGCCCTTGGCCCGGCAGTCCGCGGCCACCGCTTCCAACCGCTCGGCATTGCGGCCCGACAGCGCCAGCAGCACGCCGGGCGCCGCCCACTCGCGCGCCAGGGCGGCACCCAGGCCGCTGGATGCGCCGGTGATCAGGATGGTCGTGGTCATGGAATGCTTATCCCTCCACCTCTTCCCGCAGCACCGCCCGCAGGGGTTTGACCAGATCGGGCAGGTCGTTGCGCACGGTGGCCAGGATCAGGTCGCTGTCCACGGAATGATATTCATGCACCAGGATGTTGCGCATCTCGGCCATGCGGGTCCAGGGGATTTCCTTGTGCCGCTCGGTCACATGGGCGGGCACCTTGTGCGCGGCCTCGCCGATGATTTCCAGATTACGCACCACCGCGTCCTGGGTGCGGTCGTCCCGGGCAAAGGCGGCTTCGTCGCAGCCCCGGGTATAGCGTTGGATGCGCTCGATGGCTTCCAGCATGTCTTCGATGCGGACGCGCCAATCCTTGATGGTCATGCCGTGTCCTCCACTGCGCAGCCGTCGCCGAACACCGGCAGGCATTCGGTCAGGATGCGTTTCCGGATGCGCGGCTTGATGTTCTTGGCGGTGATCAGGTCCACCGGGCGGCCCAACAGCCCTTCCAGCACATGCTTCAGTTCGACGAACTGGAACAGGCCCCGGGGATAGCCGGGCTGGAAGCGCACCAGCAGGTCCACATCGGAGTCCTTGTTGGCCTCGCCCCGCACCACCGAGCCGAACAGGCTGATGCCCTCGACCCCGAAGCGTTCCAGCTGGGCGGAGTGGGTCTGCAGGCGATCGATGATCTCGTCGCGGTCGGCGGGGCGGCGGCGGTGGCCGATGCGCTGGGCATAGCGCCGGACCGCATCCGCCTTCTCGGCGGGCACCCAGACCGTCACCTCGGCCATGCCCTTGCGGCTCTTTCGGCGATCCTTCTCTGCCATAAGGGATAGTTTACGCCGCCGCCGCCTTGGCGGGAAGGTTGTTGCCGGAGCATGACAGGCGTATAACCACAGCCAGTTTCATTCAGCCATTCTTGGTGACCTTGCGGAGGACTCCTTGGCGGTTCACAGCATGACCGGCTTCGCCCGCGCCCAGGGCGCGGATGCGGCGGTGACCTGGGTGTGGGAGGCGCGCAGCGTCAATGGGCGTGGGCTTGAGGTGCGCGGCCGCGTGCCCACCGGGCTCGAAGCCCTGGACCAGGCCGCGCGCGAGGCGGCCGCCAAGCGGTTCAAGCGCGGCAATGTCAATCTGACCCTGACCGTGCAGCGCACCGCCGCTGCCGGCGAAGTCCGCATCAACGAGGCCCTGCTGGAGCAGTTGCTGGCCCTGCGCGCCAAGTTTCCGCAGTTGGGCACCCCCAGCTTCGACGGCATGCTGGCGGTGCGCGGGGTGATCGAGGTGGCCGAGGCCGCCGAGGATGAAGCGATGGTCGCCGCCCGCGAAGCCGCCATGCTGGCCACGCTGGGGGGCGCGCTGGACGCCCTGGCGGCCATGCGGGCCGAGGAAGGGCGCCGGCTTGACCAGATCCTGCGCGGCCAGTTGGACAGCATCGAGGCCCTGGTCGCCCAGGCCGGCCAGACCGCCGCCGCCCGCCCCGAAGCCCTGAAGGAGCGTCTGCGGGCGGGCGTGGCCGCCCTGCTGGAAGCCAATGTGCCGCTGCCCGAGGACCGTCTGGCCCAGGAGCTGGCCCTGCTGGTCAGCCGTACAGACGTGCGCGAGGAACTGGACCGGCTGGGCGCCCACATCGCCGCCGCCCGCGACATGCTGGCCGCCGGCGGTCCCATCGGCCGCAAGCTGGACTTCCTGTGCCAGGAGTTCAACCGCGAGGCCAACACCCTGTGCTCGAAATCCCAGGACGTGGAGCTGACCCGGGTCGGCCTGGACCTGAAGGCGGTGATCGAGCAGTTCCGCGAGCAGGTTCAGAACATCGAATGAACACCATGACCGATAGCCCCGCCGTTCCCGCCCTGCGCCGCCGTGGCCTGATGCTGGTGCTGTCCTCGCCCTCGGGCGCCGGCAAGACCTCCATCAGCCGCAAGCTGCTGGAGGACGATCCGCAGATCACCATGTCGGTGTCGGTGACCACCCGGGCGCCGCGTCCCGGCGAGCAGGACGGCCGCGACTATCATTTCCGCACCGTCGAGCAGTTCCAGGCCATGGCCGGTTCGGGCGAGATGCTGGAGCATGCGCGGGTGTTCGACAATTTCTATGGCACCCCGCGCGGTCCGGTGATGGAGGCCCTGGGCCAGGGCCGCGATGTGCTGTTCGACATCGACTGGCAGGGCACCCAGCAGCTGAAGGACAATGCCCGCGACGACCTGGTCAGCATCTTCATCTTGCCGCCCTCGGTGACCGAGCTGGAGCGCCGCCTGCGCGGCCGCAACCAGGATTCGGACGAGGTGGTCAGGAAGCGCATGTCCAAGGCTGCCGACGAGATGAGCCACTGGCCCGAATATGATTACATCGTGGTCAATAACGACCTGGACGAGAGCGTAGCCAAGGTGCGTGCGATCCTGGCGGCCGAGCGCCTGAAGCGGGCGCGGCAGCTGGGTCTGGCCGACTTTGTCAATTCCATGCGGAACGCCTGAGCAACAGACGGACGCACAAGCCGCCGCGCCGGCAAAATCACGGGTGATCGAGGGGACGCCCGCGGTGCGGTAACAATAGAGTGGGGGGAAGGGGACCATGTCCCGTCTTCGCAAGGTGACCGTGTCCACCGGCATCTACTGGGTCGAGATCCCGGAGGCCGAGGTGGCGGTGCTGTGCGCGGCTCCAGCCGATTGCGTCAAGCATCTGATGAAGCGAGGCCTGATCCTGTCGGTGGAGCAGGCCGGGGTGCGGTACGAGACCGGTCCCAACGCCATCCTGCTGTCCGATGACCTGATCCAGAACGGCGCCTTCTGCAACCTGGCCGAATTCCCGGTGCTGCAGATGCTGTATCGCCAGGGCATGATGGTGCCGGGCCATCCCAACAACCGAGGCGGCAAGCCCATCCTGATCGGCCGGCCCGACCGCCTGGCGGCGCAGATGGACTATATCCAGCGCGGCAATTACGGCCTGACCTCGGAAGAGGAGCTGTTGGCCGCCGGCTTGGACGAGGTTACGGCGCGCGACTATATGCGCGTCAAGCTGGCCTTTGCCTTTGGCGAGATCCGCCCCACCGAGGACCTGATCGACACCCGCCCGCTGGAGGGTGGCGAGCCGGTGGAGATCCGGAACGGCGTCACCGTGCGCCGTATCGCCCACAATGTGTTCGAGTTCGCCTATGGCGGCGAGACCGCCCAGGTGGACCTGTCCCTGGCCCCCAACCAGACCTACGAGGCGCCCTATCCCTTGGGCGCTCATGCCATCCGCCGCGACTATTTCGCCGTGGTGCATTCCGGCGACGGCGACGGCTGGGACCCTGAGCGGCCCAGCATGGCGGCGGTGCTGCTGTGGCAGGGCCGGCCCTATCTGGTGGATGCCGGGCCCCATATCGAAAGCGCCCTGACCGCGTTGGGCATCGGCGTGGCCGAGATCGAGGGCATCTTCCACACCCATTGCCACGACGACCATTTCTGCGGTCTGGCCACCTTGCTGCGCTCGGACCGGCGGCTGCGTTATTACGCCACCCCCATGGTGCGTCTGGCGGTGACCAAGAAGCTGGCCGCCCTGATCGGCGTGCACGAGGATCGGCTGGCGGAATATTTCGACTTCCGCGACCTGATGATGGACGAATGGAATGATGTGGAGGGGCTCGAGGTCATGCCCCTCTATTCCCCCCATCCGGTCGAGACCAACCTGTTCCTGTTCCGCGCGCTATGCGCCGGCGGCTATCGGACCTATGGCCATTTCGCCGATGTGGCCGCCAAGTCGGTGATGGCCCGCATGGTCACCGATGACCCGGCCAAGCCCGGCCTGTCCCAGGAACTGCTGGACAAGGTCATGGCCGACTACCTGACCCCCGCCGACATCAAGAAGATCGACATCGGTGGCGGCATGATCCACGGCTCCGTCGAGGACTTCACCCGGGACTCCTCGGGCAAGTTGATCCTGGCGCATACCGCCCGGGCGCTGTCCAACGAGGAAAAGGCGGTGGGCTCGGGCGCAACCTTCGGCGCGGTGGATGTGCTGATCGCCGCCACCCAGGACTATGTGTGGCGTTATGCCGGCCACCTGCTGCAGCAATATTTCCCCACGGTGCCGCAGCACCAGATCCGCATCCTGCTGAACAGCCGCCGCATCACCCTGAACCCCGAGACCATCCTGATCCGCGAGGGGCATGTCAGCCCGTCCATCTATCTGCTGCTGCAGGGCAGCGTCGAGGTGATCAGCACCCAGTTCGGCGTGCGCAACCTGCTGTCGGCCGGCGCCCTGTTGGGCGAGTTGACCGGCCTGCACGGCCTGCCGGCCATGGAAACCTGCCGCACCGCCAGCTTCGTCGAGGTGCTGGAGTTCCCCTGCGACCTCTATATGGAGTTCGTGAAGCGCAACGAGCTGTTCGCCGGCATCTCGCAACTGCTGGAATACCGCGAATTCCTGCAGGGCACCCGGCTGTGCGGCGAAATCACCGCCGCCACCGCCCTGAATCGCATCGCCGCCGCCATGACACCCTACAGCCTGTCCGAAGGCGGCACCCCTGACGACGAGGACATGGCCGTGCAGGTCTGCTTCGTCCGCCAAGGCCAACTGGAACGGCGCAGCGTCGGCGGCAAGCTGCTGGAAGTGCTGGAGCCGGGAGAATTCTTCGGCGAGGACACGGCCATCTATTGGACCACCTACGGCCACCAACTGGTGGCCACCGAGCCCACCCAGCTCTATCTGGTCCCGCCCGAGGTGCTGCAGGACATCCCCGGCGTGCGCTGGAAGATGCTGGAAGTGTTCCAACGCCGCAGCGCCTGGCACTGAGGGGGCCGGGGAGGGGGCAGCCCGTCCCTGTTTCCCTCATGCCTATCCGTGCGCCCATCCCGCGAATCCTGGTTTCACCACGACGGCACGAAGGGGCGAAGGAACACGAAGAAGACAGGCCTCTTCGTGCCCTTCTTTGCCTTCGTGCCTTCGTGATCCAGGTTGGTTTACCGTCCTGCGTGCTTCGACAGGCACAGCATGAGGACGATTGGTCCTCAGCCCGCCGTTTCCAGATGGTCGGCCAGGGAGCTGAGGGCGCCCGACAGCAGCCGGTGGTCGTTGGACTGGGCCACCACGGTCAGCACCGAGGCGACGTCGGCGCCGATCAGCTCGCCTTGCAGCAGGGCCGGGATGAAGCCTTCGCCCTGCAGTACCTGCATGGCTTGGCGCCATTGGCGGTGCTTGCCGCCGCGCCCTTCGGCCTCGAAGCAGGCGGCCAGGGCGTCCTCGGGCGCTTCCTTCTTATGGATGTGGAAGGCCAGGGCCCGCAAAAGGCGGATCTTTTCGTCGGCGCGGTTCTTGCTCATGCCCTTGGGCCCCGGTTGCAGTGCGGGCAGCAAACTTGCACAAACCGCTGGCGAATGCCAAGGGTTATGGCCCGCCATTGGGCCGGAAATAGAAGGCCGAGTGGCCGCGCAGGTTCTCGTCCACGATGAGGGCGTGGTTCAGCGGCGGGAAGGCGCGCTGGCTGCAGTCCAGCCGTTCGCACAGGCGGCAATTGACGCCGATGGGCACGGCGGCACGGCGGTTGTCCAGTTGCAGGCCGTCGGCATAGACCAGCTGGGCCGCGTGATGGGCCTCGCAGCCCAGGGCCAGGGCGAACCGCTGGGGCGGCTGGCGGTGGCCGCCGCCGGTCTTGGTGACCGAACGGGCCACGAAGAAATACAGGGTTCCGTCGGGCATCTCGGCCAGTTGGGTATGCACCACGCCGGGCACGGTAAAGGCGTCATAGACGTTCCAGCGCGGGCAGGCGCCGCCATAGCGGGCGAATTGCAGCGGCGCGGCGCTGAACCGCTTGGAGACGTTGCCGGCCTTGTCCACTCGGATCAGGAAGAAGGGTACGCCCCGGGCATTGGGCCGCTGCAGGGTGGTCAGGCGGTGGCAGATCTGCTCGAAGCTGGCATCGAAGCGGTGCTGCAGCAGCTCGATGTCATAGCGCAGCTTGCCGGCGGCCTGGAAGAAGGGCTCATAGGGCAGCAGCACGGCGCCGCCAAAATAATTGGCCAGCCCCACCCGCGCCAGGCCCCGGGCCTCGTCGCTGGTGAAGCCGCCCTCGGCGATGATGCGGTCGAACAGCGGTCCAAGTTCCAGGATGCCCAGCTTCACCGCCAGGTGGAAGGCCACCGCCTGGGGAGACAGCAGCTCGGACAACAAAAGGCGGCGGCTGTGATAGTCGAAGCGGCGGATGGTGTGCTCCATCACCTCGACCGGCATGCGCTTGACCTTGACCTGGTGCGCCGCCTGCAGATAGTCGGTCAGCCCCCGGCGCAGCTCGCCCTGCACCAGGCCGGCGCGCTCCCATAATTCCTCGGCGGCCTGCTCAAGGTCGGGGAAATGGTTCTCGCGCGCCTGGAAGAAGTCGCGCACTTCCTCGAGCGGAAAGGCCTTGGTCTGCAACAGCTGCAGCTTGTCGCGGTCGGCCACACGCTCGGCCAGGGCGCGAATGGCCGCATGGGCTTCGTGATAGGCGTGATAGAGGTCCAGCACCGCCTCGCCCAGGGTGGGGGCGACCGAGGCCAGTTCGCGCACGTCATGCTTCTTGATGTCGCTGTCCTCGAACAGCGGGTCCGAGAACACCTCGGTCAGCTGGCCCACCAGCCGGACTTCCTCGGTGTCGGCAAAGGACTGGATCTCGATGTCGAAGGCCTGGCTCAGCTTCAACAGCAGCTGCACCGTGGCGGGACGGTGGTTGTTCTCGATCAGGTTGAAATAGCTGGGCGAGAGGTCCAGACGCTCGGCCATCTGGGCCTGGGTCAGGTTCAGCTCCCGACGCAGCCGCCGGATCTTGTGACCCAGCATCACCTTGGAGTCTTTCACTGCCATCGCTCCTTGCCTGCCTCCCAGCATTACAGTGAAACCCTCACCCAAAGCAACGGGGGCGGCCCCGACCGGAACCGCCCCCGCGCTGCTTCATGGCTGCACCGGCCTTATTCGGCGGCGGTGCGCGCCTGCTCCTCGATCATGCGGCGCATGACGTCACCGGTGGCAATGATGCCCACGGCCTTGCCGCCCTCGGTCACCACCAGATGATGCACCCGCTTGCCGGTCATCACCGACACTGCCTCGGTCAGGCGGGCATTGCCGTCGATGGTGTAGGGATTGGGGGTCATCACATCGCGCACGGGCAGGCCGCGCACCACGGCGCTGCCCCGGCCCTGGCCTGCCAGCACCACGTCGGTGTGCGAGACGATGCCCACCGGCTTGCCCTGGTCGGCCACCACCACGGCGGTGGTGTTCCGGGTCAGCATCAGCCGCGCCGCGGCCTCGACGCTGTCGTCCGGGGCCACCATGGACATGTCGCGGACCATGATGTCGCGCACCAGGGCCTCGTCGTTGGCAACGCCCTGGGGCGCAGCCTCGGTGCCGGCCACCTCGGCCAGCGGCAGGGTCACCGGGCGGCCCGCGCCTTCATGCGCGTCATTGGCAGCCAGACGCGGCTGGGTCATCTGGCGCGGCGCCGGCTCGGTGGCGCCCAGGCCGAATTCCTTGGCGCCCACCAGCACGCCCATATTGCCGTGCGGATGGCGGTTTTCGTACATCAGCTGGTGCGCGTCGGGGATCTGGTCCCAGGAGAAACCGCGCGACAGGCAGGGATCGATCAGGCCGTCCAGCACCATCTGGTTGAACGCCTCGCACTGGGCGTCATTGGCGAAGTGCGAGCCCTGCACGCGCTTCTGGCGCATCCACAGATAGCGCAGGTCCACGGTGGCGTTGAAGCCAGTGGTGCCGGCGCACACCACCACCATGCCGCCGGTGTCGCAGACGAACAGCGAGGTGGGGATGGTGGTCTCGCCGGGATGCTCGAACACGATGCGGGGCTGCTTCTTCTCGCCCAGCACGTCCCAGATTTCCTTGCCGAAGGCGCGCACGCCCTTCAGCCAGTTGTTGTAGCCGGCGGTGTCCTTCCAGTGCGGCAGCATGCCCCAGTGGTCGAACTTCTTGCGGTTGATGCAGCCCTTGGCGCCCAGCTGCTTGCAGTAGTCCACCTTGTCGTCGCCGGACACGATGGCAATGGGCACCGCCCCCTTGGCGCGGGCAATCTGGATGGCCATGGAGCCCAGGCCGCCGGCGCCGCCCCAGATCAGGGCCACGTCGTCCTTGCGCAGGGCATGTTCCTGCCAGCCCAGCAGCATGCGATAGGCGGTGGCGCCCACCAGCATATAGGCGGCGGCCGCTTCCCAGGTCAGGTGCTTGGGCTTGGGCAGGCACTGGGTGCCGCGCACGCGGGTGAACTGGGCGAAGCTTCCGAAATTGGTCTCATAGCCCCAGATGCGGTAGCTGGGCGAATACATCTGGTCGATGCCGGCCTGCACCGAGGGGCATTCCGGGTCATAGGTGGCGCAGTGGACAACCACCTCGTCACCCACCTGCACATTGGTGACCTTCTTGCCGACCTTATAGACGATGCCCGAGGCATCGGAGCCGCCGATATGGAACTGCTCGGGCTCGCCGGCCTTGTTGCGGGCGGCGATCACGTTCACCGGCACACCCAGGCCCGCCCAGACATTGTTGTAGTTGATGCCGGCGGCCATCACATAGACCAGCGCGTCATAGTCGCCGATCTCCGGGACGTCCACCACCTCGAGCTTGAAGGCATCCTTGGGCTCGCCAAACCGCTCGGGGCGGATCAGCCAGGCATGCATCTTGGCAGGCACTTCGCCGAGGGGCGGCATTTCGCCGATGTCGTAGAGTTCCTTGGTCACCGTCCGACCTCCATGTGTGCAGGTTTGTGCGCTGCAAAACATGTAGCGTGACAGCATTTCATATAACAAGGTTTGCTAAGGTGTAATTTTGTAAATTTGAAAATCCTGTGGGGTATGGGGTGGTAATTCAGAAAACTGTGAAAAGGCGGGCGGCTGCCGATTTCCCAAATGGAAACCCCCCGGAAGGTTTCCCTTCCAGGGGGTCATAGATGGTGCCCAGGGCCGGAATCGAACCAGCGACACTGCGATTTTCAGTCGCATGCTCTACCAACTGAGCTA
>CAYOKN010000095.1:0-10254 GCA_964404545.1 uncultured Rhodospirillaceae bacterium
AAGAGCCATACCCGCCATGACCGACCGCCTGCAGCAGGCCATCGAGGCCGCCTGGGAGACCCGCGACCAGTACAACACCGCCACCACCGGCCCGGTGCGGGACGCCGTGACCGAGGCCCTGGATCTGCTGGATGCCGGCAAGGCCCGCGTGGCCGAGAAGCGGGGTGACTCCTGGGTGGTGAACCAGTGGCTGAAGAAGGCGGTGCTCTTGTCCTTTCGCCTGAACGACAACGGCATCATCGACGGCGGCCCCGGCGGCGCCCCTTGGTTCGACAAGGTGCCCAGCAAGTTCCAGGGCTGGGACGACGCTCGCTTCCGCGCCGCCGGCTTCCGCGCCGTGCCCAACTGCACCGTGCGCCGCGGCGCCTTCATCGCGCCGTCGGTGGTGCTGATGCCCAGCTTCGTCAATATCGGCGCCTATGTGGATTCCGGCGCCATGGTGGACACCTGCGCCCAGATCGGCAAGAACGTGCATCTGTCGGGCGGCGCCGGCATCGGCGGCGTGCTCGAGCCCTTGCAGGCCAACCCGGTGATCATCGAGGACAACTGCTTCATCGGCGCCCGCGCCGAGGTGGCCGAAGGCGTCATCGTCGAGACCGGCTCGGTGCTGTCCATGGGCGTCTATATCGGCGCCTCCACCAAGATCATCGACCGCGCCACCGGCGAGGTGTTCATGGGCCGGGTGCCAGCCTATTCGGTGGTGGTGCCCGGCGCGCTGCCCGGCAAGCCGTTGCCCGACGGCACTCCTGGCCCCAGCCTCTATTGCGCCGTGATCGTCAAGCGGGTGGATGAGAAGACCCGTTCCAAGACCTCCATCAACGAGCTGCTGCGCGATTGACCCTGCCCACCGATCCTCTTGCCCTGACCCAGGCGTTGATTCGCTGTCCGTCGGTGACCCCGGCGGATGCGGGCGCGCTGGGCGTGCTGGAAGACGCCCTGACCAGGTTGGGCTTTGCCTGCACCCGCCTGCCGTTCTCGCAAGAGGGCACGCCGGACATCGATAACCTCTATGCCCGGCTGGATGGCGGCCCCGGTCCCCATGTCTGCTTTGCCGGCCATACCGACGTGGTGCCGGTGGGGCAGGGCTGGACGGTGGAGCCCTTCGGCGGCGAGGTGATCGACGGGCATGTCTATGGCCGAGGCGCCGCCGACATGAAGGGCGGCATCGCCTGTTTCGTGGCGGCGGTGGCCCGTCGGCTGGCGCGGGGGCCCATCAACGGCTCCATCAGCCTATTGATCACCGGCGACGAGGAAGGCCCCTCGGTCAACGGCACCAAGAAGATGCTGAAGGCCCTGGCCGAGCGCGGCGAACGCTGGGATGCCTGTCTGGTGGGCGAGCCCACCAACCCCCGCCGGCTGGGCGAGATGATGAAGATCGGCCGGCGCGGCTCGCTGAACGGGCGCCTGCGGGTGTTCGGGGTGCAGGGGCATTCCGCCTATCCGCATCTGGCCGACAATCCCATCGACCGGCTGTTGAAGATGCTGGCGGCGCTGACCGCCGCGCCGCTGGACCAGGGTAACGCGCATTTCCAGCCCAGCACCCTGGTCATCACCACCGTGGATGTGGGCAATCCGGCCACCAATGTGATCCCGGCCGAGGCCCGCGCCGGCTTCAATATCCGCTTCAACGACATCCATTCCGGCGCCAGCCTGGAGCGCGACCTGCGGGCCAAGCTGGATGCGGTGGGCGGCGATTATGACTTGGCCATCGAGGTCTCGGGCGAAAGCTTCCTGACTCCGCCGGGCCGGCTCTCCGACGCCATCGCCCGCGCCGCCAAAGCCGAGACCGGGCTGGACTGCGAACTGTCCACTTCCGGCGGCACCTCGGATGCCCGCTTCATCAAGGACTATTGCCCGGTGGCCGAATTCGGCCTGGTGGGCCAGACCATGCACAAGGCCGACGAGCGGGTGGCGGTGGCCGATCTGGAAACCCTGACCCGCATCTATGGGCGCATCCTCGACGACTTCGTGGGGGGCTGAGCCGCATGGACGCCCATGATCTGGCGATGGCATTGCGGGGCACCTGGCGAGTGGCCAAGCTGGACGCCGCCGGACTGGACGCGTTCGGCAACGACCCGCAGGCGGTCTGGAAATCCTTCTGGCCGGCCTATGCCCTGGCCCCGCTCTATTTCCTGTTGGTGTCCTGGGACTTGGCCACCCAGGAGGACCCCCAGGTGGTGCGGGGACTTCTGGTGGAAGGCATCGGCTATGTGATCGGCTGGCTGGCCTTGCCGGTGCTGCTGCTGCAACTGGCCCGCCTGTTGGAGATCCAGGGCACGGTGCTGCGTTTCATTGCGGCGCACAACTGGTTCTCGCTGATCCGCGCCCTGATGATGCTGCCCCTGACGGTGCTGGTGCTGGCCGGCCTGTTTCCCTTGGAGTTGCTGCAACTTCTGTGGCTTATGGCGGTCTCGGCGCTGGTCATGTACGAATGGTTCATCGCCCGTCATGGCCTGCAGGTGGGTGGGGGCTTTGCGGTTGGAGTCGCGGCACTCGATTTCATCCTGCAGTTGCTCATCAACGCGGCGGCGAGCCTTATGGCGTGACTGCACCCAGCGGTTAAAGTCTTGCAATTAATTCATGGTTATCAACCGTTTCGTATAGCTTGCCCCTGCCCTCTGCGCTGTGTTGTTATTGACTGAAAGGTGGCAAAGACCACCCAAGGGTAGCAGCATAGGTTGGGAGCACGTTCAATGGCCATGACCGCATTGAAAGCGGACCACGTCCCGTCCTCCGAGCAGCAATCGCCGGGCGAGCGGGTATCCCGCGAAGATTACATAGCCTCTCTGGCCCAGCGCATCGGCGGGCTTTGGGAGTCGCTGGCCGAGGTGTCGCTGGACATCGACTCGGTCTCGGTCGGCCTGAAGCATCAGGTGGAACAGTTCGGCGACCAGCGCGCTGCCGTCGAGAACATGACCAACAGCAACGGCGCCATCTCGCAGGCCGCCGACACCGCCCGCCATGTGAGCGAGCAGGCCACCGCGCATGCCCGGGAATCCGCCGGGGCGCTGCATGCGGCGCTGGGCGATGTGGGCCATCTGGTGGAATCGGTGAAGCGCATCGAGCAGAAGCTGGGCGGTCTGGACAATGCCCTGCGGCGGGTTTCCAAGGTCAGCCAGGAGATCGCCACCATCGCCCACCAGACCCGCCTGCTGGCCCTGAACGCCACCATCGAGGCGGCGCGGGCCGGTGAAGCCGGCAAGGGGTTCGGCGTGGTGGCCGGCGAGGTGAAGGCGCTGAGCCAGCAGACCTCGGACGCCACCGGCCATATCGAGGAGACGGTGCGCGAACTGACCCAGTTGATCCGCGAACTGACCGGCGAAAGCCAGAGCAGCCTGTGTGTGGCCAATCGGGTGCAGGAATCCACCGGCGGCATGTCCGGCGTGCTGGAGGAAATGGTGACCCAGTTCGACGTGGTGGGGCACCATGTGCATGACATCGCCGAGGCGGCCCAGCGCAACCTGGATGAATGCAGCGTGGTCAACATGTCGCTGTCCCAGGCGGTCACCGACGTGGAAAAGGAGGCCGAGGCCCTGGGCCACGCCAACAGCCGTACCACCGAGCTGCTGAAATTCTCGGAAGGGCTGATCGAGGAATTGGTTGGGCAGGGCCTCGAAGTTCCCGACACCCCCTTCATCCGAAAGGTCCAGCAGGCCGCCACCGCCATCGGCAAGATGTTCGAGGACGCCGTGAATTCGGGCCGCATCGGCATGGCCGACCTGTTCGACGAAAGCTACAAGCCCATCCCGGGCACCGATCCGCAACAGGTGATGACCCGCTTCACGGATTTCACCGACCGCATCCTGCCCGAGATCCAGGAGCCCATTCTGTCCAGCAATGACCGCATCATGTTCTGCGCGGCCGTGGACCGGAACGGCTATCTGCCCACCCATAACCGCAAATACAGCCAGCCCCAAACCAGGGACCCGGTCTGGAACGCCGCCAACTGCCGCAACCGCCGCATCTTCAACGACCCCGTCGGCCTGGGCGCGGCCCGCAACACCAAGCCCTTCGTGCTGCGCACCTATCGCCGCGACATGGGCGGCGGCGAGTTCATCATGATGAAGGACGTCTCGGCCCCCATCATGGTCAATGGGCGCCATTGGGGCGGCTTCCGCATGGGCTACCGCATGGGCTGATGCCCTTGGGGCCGGGCGGCGCAGGCCGGCCCGGCCCTGGCCATGCTGCAATGAAAAAGGCCGCCGGGCTTTCGCCTGGCGGCCTTTTTTGCGATCAGCGGCGGATTAGGCGCGCAGATTAACCGCAGAGGTCTTGCCGTTCCGACCGCTTTCCAGCTCGTAGGACAGCTTCTGGCCTTCCTGCAGATTGTTCATGCCGGCGCGCTCGACGGCGGAGATGTGCACGAACACATCGGCCGAGCCGTCCTCGGGCTGAATGAAACCGAAACCCTTGGTGGCGTTAAACCATTTCACAGTGCCAGTGGACATGAATGTCTCCCATAGCTGGCGTTGCTCTCCGACAAACGCATCGGACAGCATCAAATCAGTAATGGGAAAGTCCAGGAGGTGGCCCTGTAAAGGAGCGGCCGTGGAAAGTGCCCAACGAATTTAACCCGACCACCATAGGCCTTCGCCATGGCGCCTGTCAAGGTTTGCGGGAAATTCGGGGGCGGACAAGGCTCCCCACCCCCTTTAAGCGCGGGTGATGTCCACATCCAGGCCGGTGCCCAGGCCGGTATAGCGGCCGCTGGCCATGGCCAATTGCAGGGCGTCCTTGGTGCGGGCGTTGGTCACCAGGTCGAACAGGGGAAACACCCCGCCCGACACCTGTTCCACGATCAGGGCGCGGATCAGGTCCAATTGCGGGTCGGACATGCCCAGGAACTGGTAGCCGCTGGCCCCGGCGGCTTCGTCGCGGTGGACGCGGCGGGCCAGCAGGCGGAAGGCATAGGTCCAGCCATCCACGGTCAGGCGCAGAACCACATGGTGGTCGGCGTCCCCGGCGCACTCGGCCTCGGTTTCGGCAATGCGGAACCCGCCCACCGACCAGTCTTCGGCGGTCCAGGTACGGCCGGCCATCTCGATGTCCACCGGCATGCGGATGCGCTCATAGCGCCGGCGGCTGGTATTGCGGGCGGTTTGCAGGCTGATCACCTCACCCATGGTCCCTCTCCCCACTGGATCAGGGATAGTTTACGCGGGTGAAATAAAGGCCGCAAGCCGGGGCGGTGGGGCCGGCGGCGCTGCGGTCGCGGGCCTCCAGGGCGGCCTGAACGTCGTCAGGAGTCCATTTGCCCCGGCCCACCTGGACCAGCGTGCCCACCAGGTTGCGCACCTGGTGGTGCAGGAACGAGCGGGCCTTGGCCACCACATGCACCTCGGGCCCCACCCGCGCCACGTCCAGCACGTCCAGGGTCTTGACCGGGCTGGCCGACTGGCATTCGGCGGCGCGGAAGCTGGTGAAGTCATGGTGGCCCACCAGCCGCTGGGCGGCGTCGTGCATGGCGGCGGCATCCAGGGGATAGGGCACTCGCCAGACCCGGTCGCGGTCCAGCACCAGGGGCGGGCGGCGGTCGATCAGGCGATAGAGATATTCCCGCCCCAAGGCCGAGAAGCGGGCATGGAACTCGTCCTCCACCCGCTCGGCGGCCAGCACCGCCACCGGATTGGGTTTCAGATGCTGGTTGATGGCGTCGCGCACGGTGTCGGTGGCGTGCTCGCGCGTCAGGTCGATATGGGCCACCTGGCCCAGGGCGTGTACACCGGCGTCGGTGCGGCCGGCGGCGATGGCGGTCACCGTCTCGCCGCAGAAGCCCTGCACCGCCTCCTCCAGATATTGCTGCACGCTGGGGCCGTTGTCCTGGCGCTGCCAGCCCACCAGATGGGTGCCTTCATATTCCAGGGTCAGCTTGTAGCGCGGCATGGACTAGAGCCGGGTGCCCTTGGGCAGCGCGAAGCCGCGCAGGAAGGCGGCGGTGTCCACCGGCCCCTTGCCGGCCCGCTGCACGCACAAGGGCTGCACCGCGCCGGCGGCGCAGGCCACGGTGAATTGGTCGTCCAGGGTGGTGCCCGGCTCGCCCGACCCCGGCACCGCCCGGGCGGCCAGGATCTTCAGCCGCTCGCCCTTGACCTCGGCCCAGGCACCGGGGAAGGGGGACAGGCCGTTGATGTGCCGGGCCAACTCGGCCGCCGGACGGGTCCAGTGGATGCGGGCTTCGTCCTTGTCGATCTTGGCGGCATAGGTGACGCCGGCCTCGGGCTGCGGTTCGGCGGTCAGGGTGCCGGCATCCAGCCCGGCCAGCGCCGGCACGATCAGGCGCGCCCCCAGTACGGACAGCTGGTCATGCAGCGCGCTGGCGGTGGTTTCGTCGGTGATGGGCAGGCTTTCCTTCAGCAGCATGGCGCCGGTGTCCAGGCCCACATCCATCTGCATGATGGTCACCCCGGTTTCGGCATCGCCGGCCATGATGGCGCGCTGGATCGGGGCGGCGCCGCGCCAGCGCGGCAGCAGCGAGGCATGCACATTGATGCAGCCCAGCCGGGGCGCGTCCAGGATTGCCTTGGGCAGGATCAGGCCATAGGCCGCCACCACGGCGGCGTCGGCGGCCAGCTCGCGGAAGGCCTGCTGTTCCTCGGCGCTTTTCAGGGACAGGGGCGTGCGGACCTCGATGCCCTGGGCCTGGGCATAGGCATGCACCGGGCCGGGCCGTTCCTTCTGGCCGCGCCCGGCGGGGCGGGGCGGCTGGGAATAGACGCAGGCCACCTGGTGGCCGGCTTCGATCAGGGCGGCCAGGATGGGAACCGAGAACTCGGGCGTTCCCATGAAGACAAGGCGAAGAGGCACGGGCGGAGGCTCCTTAGCGCGCGGGGACTTTCTGCGCTTTCTGCAGCTTCCGCAGGATCATGGTGCGCTTCAGGTTGGACAGATGGTCGATGAACAGCACGCCGTCCAGATGGTCCATCTCATGCTGGATCACCGTGGCCAGCAGGCCGTCGGCCTCCAGCTCGCGGATCTCGTTCTGGTGGTCCAGATAGCGCACCCGGATGCGCTTCGGCCGGGTCACCGTGGCGTACTGTTCGGGCACGCTCAGGCAGCCTTCCTCATAGTCGTTCTTCTCGTCCGAGGACCAGACGATTTCCGGGTTGGCCATCTTGATGGGCTGGCGGTCCTCGCCCTCGCGGGCGATGTCCAACACCAGGAGGCGCTTGGGCACGCCCACCTGGATGGCGGCCAGGCCGATGCCCGGGGCCGCATACATGGTGTCCAGCATGTCGTCCATCAGGCTGGACAGCTCGGCGTCCACCTTTTCCACCGTCTGGGACTTCTGCTTCAGTCGGGGATCGGGGGCGGTCAGGATCGGAAGAATGGCCATCTTGGTCCTATGGATTGCGCAAGCGACAGATAGGCTTTGGCGTCCAAGCCGTCAACCTTTCAGCCTGACCCGATAGGTCAGGGTGGCCTGGCCGCCGGCGGGAACCTCCACCGCCCAGACGGCGCGGCCATCCTCGGTGCGGTGCTTGCGGCTTTCCTCGATCACCGTCCAGTCGCCGGGGAAGTTCTCCTTGACCAGTACGGTCACCGGGTCGGCCTTGCCGTTGGTCAGGCGCACCTCCCAGCGTTGCTCCACCACGCCCTGGGCCACCTGGCGCACCTCGGTCAGCACCCGCTTGGCCGGCAGATCCACATCCGAGCCCAGGGTCAGGCGGTCGGTCTCGCCCACGGCCAGATGGTCCAGCCTGTCCTCGCCGCCGAACTGGGCATTGCCCTTGGAGTCGCGCTGATAGACCCGCACCACGCCGGCGGGCAGGGCGCGCCCCAACCCGGCCTTCTCGCTGTTGTTCAGCACCAACTGCAATTGGGCATTGGCGCTATGCGGCATCCGGTCGTGGGCATAGAAGATGTGGGGCTGCTGCTCCAGCACATAGGTACGCTCCACCGTCACCGCCGGGGCGGTCAGCAGGGCCAGTTGCTTGGTTTGCAGCGGCCCGATGGTGACCGGGCGCTCCACCGTGAAGAGATGCCCGCCGCCCAGGGATTCCTGGGCCGGCTCGGGCGCCGGGGCGGACATGGGCAGGGCCATGGTCTTCATGCGCATGTCGGCCATCTCGGGCGCGCCGCCGCGCGATACGCGGTTCAACTGGGCCGACACCACCTGCAGCCGGGCGTCCTTGAAGCCGCTGCCGGTGTCGTTGGTCAGGGTGATCCAGCCGGTCAGCGCCAGCTTGCCGTCCGCCTGCAACTCGGCCACATAATCGGCCTTCCAGCTCAGACCGCCGGTGAGATAGCTCAGCTCCAGGTCCTTCTTGCCGCCTTCGGGCGCCGCCAGGCGGGCGGTCAGGCTGGGCCGGGCGCTCAAGCCTGCGGGCAGCTGGTCGAAGATGATGCGGTCGGGGTCCACGGTCTCGATGCGCCCGCCGTTCTCCACCACCAGCCCGCCCTGGATGCCCATGATCCGCACCCGCTCGGTGGTCTGGGCGCCGGTGGCGGGGTTCAGACGCACCAGCGTGACCTCGCGCCCCAGATGCTCCTGCAGCAGCCGGTCGCGGGTGATGGTGCCGAAATCGTGGGTCTGTTCCAGCACGCCGATGCCCGGCGGCGGGCGCAGCAGCACCGTGTCGGGCTGCATCTGACGCGGCAGGCCGCGCAGCTCCAGCACTGTCTCGCCCTTTTCCAGCGCCGCTGCGCGCTTTTCGCGCACCAGGGCGAAGCCGTCGTCATAGACGGTCAGCGCAGCCGAGGCGGGCGCCTCGACCACCCGGGTCTCGTGCTCGGCCAGGGCCGGCGCGGCCAGCCCCAAGGTCAGGGCCGAAGCCAGAAGAAGGGCGGATGTCCTCATGTCCAGGTCTCCCGTCGGTCCTTACGTCCCCAAGCCAAGCGACACCGTGACGCGCGTGCGTTATAGTCGCGCGGGCTGTGCAACAAGCAGGGGACACGCCATGCTCGAGGTTTCCGTTCTCGCCGTCGTCATCCTGATCCTGGCGATTGCCTTCGTGGCGTTGGGGGTCAAGGTGGTCCCCCAGGGGATGCAGTATACCGTCGAACATTTCGGACGCTATACCCGCACGCTTCAACCTGGGCTGCATCTGATCACTCCGGTGGTCGAGCAGATCGGCGCGAAAATGACCATGATGGAACAGGTCATGGACGTGCCCAGCCAGGAGGTGATCACCCGCGACAATGCCATGGTCACCGTGGACGGCGTGGTGTTCTACCAGATCCTGGACGCGGCCAAGGCGGCCTATGAGGTGGCGAACCTGGAACTGGCCATCCTGAACCTGACCATGACCAATATCCGCACGGTGATGGGCGGCATGGACCTGGATGAACTGTTGTCCCAGCGCGACAAGATCAACGCCGCCCTGATGGGCGTGGTGGACGAGGCCACCCAGGCCTGGGGCGTCAAGGTCACCCGCATCGAGATCAAGGACATCGCCCCGCCACGCGACCTGGTGGACGCCATGGCGCGGCAGATGAAGGCCGAGCGCGACAAGCGCGCCGCCATCCTGGAGGCCGAGGGCATGAAGCAGGCTGCGGTGCTGAAGGCCGAGGGCGAGAAGCTGGCCGCCGTGCTGTCGGCCGAGGGCCGGCGCGAGGCCGCCTTCCGCGACGCCGAAGCCCGCGAGCGCGCCGCCGAGGCCGAAGCCAAGGCCACCGAGCTGGTCAGCGCCGCCATCGCCCAGGGCGATATCCAGGCTGTGAACTATTTCGTCGCCAACAAATACATCGAGGCCCTGGGCCAGCTGGCCTCGGCGCCGAACCAAAAGGTGCTGATGATGCCGATCGAGGCGTCCAGCGTCATCGGCGCCGTCACCGGGATCGCCGAGATCGCCCGCGAAGCCTTCGGCCCCGCCGCCCAGGCCCAGCGCATGGCGGCCAAGGGCGCCGCCAGCATGCCCAAGGTCACAGCGGTTGAACCCGCCGACGGGCCGTGGTCCTGACATCATGCAGGTCAGCTTTCTGCATTGGTGGATCCTGGCGGCGGCGCTGATCGCGCTGGAGACGCTGCTGCCCGGTACCTTCATGATCTGGTTCGGCATCGCCGCCGCCGCCATGGGCGTGGTGCTGATCGCCCTGCCGGGCCTGGGCTGGGAATACCAGCTCATGGCCTTCGCCATCCTGGCCGGCCTGGCGGCGCTGGGCGGCCGCCTGTGGTATCGCCGCCACCCCCAGGCCAGCGACCAGCCGCTGCTGAACCAGCGCGGCCGCCAGGTGGTGGGCCAGGTGCTGACCCTGGACGGCCCCATCAAGGACGGCCAGGGCCGCGCCAAACTGGCCGACACCACCTGGAAGATC
>CAYOKN010000096.1:0-10156 GCA_964404545.1 uncultured Rhodospirillaceae bacterium
ACTCGTCGGCATCGGCATCCAGCCGGCCCTGATAGCGCCGCTGCAGCAGCTGGGTGTAGCTGGTGATCATGCGCAGCGGCTCTTGCAGGTCATGCGAGGCCACATAGGCGAACTGCTCCAATTCGGCATTGGAGCGTTCCAGCTCGCGGATCGCCGAGGTCAGCTTCTCTTCCTCGGCATGCAGGCGGGCATTGGTCTCCATCAGGCTGGCGGTGCGCAAGGCCACCGCTGCCTCGAGGCTGGTGCGGTCCTCCTCCATCTGCTGGCGCAGGCGGTGAAAGGGGGCATTCAGGCATTGCTCGACCATGGCCCGGTACAGCGCCCAGGCCGAGGCCAGCTTCAACAGGTGGCCCAGGGCGTTCAGGGCACCATAGACGTCCACATAAAGGGTGAAGGCCAGCTCGGATGCCGCCTTCATCAGCAGAGCCAGGATCAGCAATTGGCGCACCGGTGGCAGCAGCGGCGGCGTCACCAGCCGCACCCCAACGGCGGCGGCGGCGAAGCAGGCCACCACCAGATATTCTATGGTGTTCTTGAAGCCGGTGGGGCCGCGCCCCTCCACCAGGGCGGTGGGGAAGATGTCCCAGACCAGGATCAACCCGGCCAGCAGCGCCGCGCCGCCGGCGAACAGCGCCCAGACCAGCCTCAGCGGCAGCCGCCCCCGCATCACCAGGAAGGCGGCGCCCCAGGCGCCGGCCTCGATCAGGCGGGCGGCCAGCCACAGCTGGGTCGCCGGATCGGCGTCGGTGATATGCGGAAAGGCGCCCATGCCCTTGTAGGTCAGGGTATGCAGCACATCCAGGCCGGCCACGAACAGATAGCCGATGCCCAGGGTCAGCAGGAAGTCATTGCGGACCAGGGGACGGGAATGCCAGGCGGCAGCGAAGACGGCGCCGGCCACGAAAATGGAGAACAGCTCCGCCAGCGTGTGGAAAAGCAGATAACCCTGGGTCATGGCCGCCAGCAGCACGGCCACCGCTCCCGCGGCCAGGATCAGGTCCTGTGTGCGCAAGCCTGCGGTCATGACACCCCCGGCGGACAGAAACGATCGGATCGTTCAGGCCAGTTTACTCTGATCAACCAAACCGGCAATTGAATCCGGAAGGCCCATACTTTGGTCCGGAATGAAAAACGGCCCAGCGTTGCCGCCGGGCCGTCTTCCAGACAAATAAGTCGCTGATTAGCGCGAGTAGAACTCGATGACCAGGTTCGGTTCCATCTGGACCGGATAGGGCACGTCGGCCAGCTTCGGGGCGCGCACGAACGAGCCCTTCATGTCCTTGTGGTCCACCTGGATGTAGTCGGGCACGTCACGCTCGCCGGACTGCACGGCTTCCAGCACCAGGGCCAGATCCTTGGACTTCTGGCGCACTTCGATCACGTCGCCGTCCTTCACGCGGTAGGAAGCGATGTTGACGCGGCGGCCATTGACCTTGATGTGGCCATGGTTGATGAACTGGCGGGCGGCGAACGGGGTGGGCACCAGCTTCATGCGGTACACCACGGCGTCCAGGCGACGCTCCAGCAGTTCGATCAGGTTTTCGGAGGTGTCGCCACGGCGGCGCACGGCCTCGTCATACAGCTTGCGGAACTGCTTCTCGGAGATGTTGCCGTAGTAGCCCTTCAGCTTCTGCTTGGCCTTCAGCTGGGTGCCGAAGTCAGAGGGCTTCTTGCGGCGGGCGCCGTGCTGGCCGGGGCCGGTCTCCTTGCCCTTGGCGAGCGGGGACTTGGAACGGCCCCACAGGTTCACGCCCAGGCGGCGGTTAATCTTATATTTGGCTTCGATGCGCTTGGACATCGGTTCGTCCTTCTTGACTGTTGTCCCGATAGGCCGGTTCGGCAATTGCCGGGCGGGGGACGGATTGGCTACCGCCCCACATTCTCGGGAATGGAAAGCGGGCATTATGCAAAGGGACGCGCCCGAGTCAAGGTTTCAGGCCGACACCAAACGTTTTTCCGGCGCGCAGCCGCCGCAGCCCGCCATTTCCAGCTCGACCGCGCTTTCCGCCTTGGAGCGCAGCACGGGACAGGCCTCCTGCTTGGTGAGCGGGCAATTCTCCTCGCCGGGCAGGTGAAAGGGCAGATGCACGGTAAAGGTTGTGCCGACGCCCGGCCGGCTGTTCACTGTGATCTCTCCGCCCATCAGCCGCACCAGCCGGCGCGACAGGGCCAGCCCCAGACCGGTGCCGCCGAAATGCCGGGCCACCTGGGAATCGCCCTGGGTATATTCCTGGAACAGGCGGGCCACCTGCTCGGGGCTCATACCGATGCCGGTATCGGCCACATCGATCTCGACCCAGTCCTTGCTGCCGCGCATCAGGCGGCGGACCACCAGGCTGACGGTTCCGTGCTCGGTGAATTTCAGGGCATTGCCCAGCAGGTTGTAGAGCACCTGCTTGAGGCGCAGCTCGTCGGTGCACAGCTGGTCCAACGGCTGTTCGAAGCGTACCTCCAACCGGTTGGCGCGGCGGTCGGCCAGCGGGCTCAGCTTCGAGGCCACATCCGCCAGCAGCGCGGGGATGGACACGGTCTCGAGGCAAAGTTCGATCTTGCCGGCGGTTACCTTGGACAGGTCCAGCAGGTCGTTGATCAGTGACAGCAGATGCCGCCCGGAGTCGCGGATGTCGTTCAGATAGACTGCCTGGCGCGGATCACCCAGGGGGCCGAACAGGCCCGACAGCAGGGCGTCGGAAAAGCCGATGATGGCGTTGAGCGGGGTGCGCAGTTCATGGCTCATATTGGCCAGGAAGGTTGACTTGGCGCTGTTTTCGGCCTCGGCCAGGGCACGGGCGGCATGGGCGTGGCGCAGCCGGCGTTCGGCCCGCACTTCGGCGGTGATGTCGCGCCCCACGCCGCGCATGCCATGGAAGCAGCCCTGGGCATCCAGCACCGGCACGCCCGAGATGGACAGCACCCGCACGGACGAGCGGCCGCGCCGCCAGCGCAGGGGCAGGTCGCGGAAGCGTTTGCCCTCGGCCAGGGCGCTCAGCAGCGCCTCGGCCTGCTGGCGGTCTTCCTTGCGGTGGGTCAGGGCATGGGCGGCGATCACCGCATGGCTGGGCTGCCCCACCAGGGCGACGGCCGTCTGCTGGATCACCCGCTCGATGCCGTCGGACAGAAAGGTCAGCCGGCCTTCGGCGTCGGTTTCCCAGAACCAGTCCGAGGAAGCGGCGGCGAAGTCCAGAAAACGGGCCTGGGAATCCGACAGGGCCTGTTCCGCCTGCAGCCGCTTGGTGATGTCGCGGCACAGCAGCAGCACCTGCCGGTCCTCGCCATTGGCGTCGATACGCATGGACGCCTCCACCGGAATGGGGGTGCCGTCCACGGCCACCAGGGTGCCCCGGGTCGAGCGGGTGGCCTGCAGCCCCACCGGCTCGAGCGCGTCCAGCGCCTGGGCCAGGTCGGGGCCCAGCAGCGGCGCCATGTGCCGCCCCAGCAGGTCGTCCCGCTGCAGCCCCAGGCGCTGGCTGGCCGGGCGGTTGACGTCCACGATCCTCCGGTCGGGCAGGCTGGCCACCAGCATCAGGTCGGAGCCATGGTCGAACATGCGGCGGAAATGCTCCAATTCCTCGATGCGGCGGCGCAGCTCGGGGTAATAGCTCTTGCGGATGGATCGTTCGCCCAGGCCGATGATGCGGACCTGCTGCAGTGCCCAGTCGTCCTCGGGCTCCTGCACGGCGGCTGGCGGACGGGTGTCGTTGGGGGAGCCGCCCGAAGTGGCGGGATCAAAGTGCCTCTTCATACAGCACCTCCACATCCCGCTTGGTGGGGCGGCGCGGGTTGGTGACCATGCAGGCGTCCCGGGTTGCGTTGTCCGCCAGCTGCGGGATGTCGCCCAGGCTGACGCCCCGTTGCGCCAGGCTGCCGTCCACCCCCGCCCGCCGGCGCAGCGCGGAAATCTCGCGGAAGATGGCGTTGCGCTTGCCCGGGGTGGTCAGGCCGCCCAGGCGCAGCCCCAGGGCCTCGCCGATGCGGTCGAAGCGTTCCGGCGCGCAGTCATAGTTGAAGGCCACCACATGCTCCAGCAGCAGCACATTGCTCTCGCCATGGGGCAGGTCCAAAAGGCCGCCCAGGCTGTGGCTCATGGCATGGGTGGCGCCCAGCGAGGCGTTCGAGAAGGCCAGCCCCGCATGCAGCGAGGCCTGCATCATGGCCTCGCGGGCCTTCAGGTCCCCAGGCCGCTCGCGGGCGGCCATCAGATTGGCCTTGATCAGCCGCATGGCTTCCAGGGCATGCATGTCGATGAAGGGCGAACTGGCCACCGACACGAAGGCCTCCACCGCATGCACCAGCGCATCCAGGCCGGTGCAGACGGTCAGGTAGGGGGGCATGGTGGTGGTGGTCTCGGGGTCGATCAGCGCCACATCGGGAACGGCGGTCTTGCTGATGATGGCGATCTTCACCCGGTCTGCGGGATTTGTAATCACCGCGAACTGCGAGACATCGGCGCTGGTGCCTGCGGTGGTGGGCACGCAGATCAGCGGCGGGCCGGGGGCGTCCACATTGTCGATTCCCTCGTATTTCAGCACAGATCCGCCGTTGGTCGAGACGATGCCGATGCCCTTGGCGCAGTCCATGGGGCTGCCTCCGCCCACCGCCACGATCACGTCGCAGCCGTCGGCACGGTACTGGTCGGCGCCTTCGGCCACCTCGTCGACTCGGGGATTGGGCGAAACTCCGGTGAACAGGGCATGGCCGATGCGCGCCTCGTCCAGCGAGGCCTGCACTTCGCCCACCCAGCCCGCCGCCACCACCCCGGGATCCGAGACGATCAGCACCTTGCGGGCTCCGAAGTTGGCGGCGTAACGCCCTGCCAGATGCCGGGCTCCGATGCCGAAGACGAACTCCGGCGCAACGAATTTCCTTAGTCCCAGCATGGAAATACCCACTTATTCAAGTTGGGTATTACGCTAACACCTATTCTCAGCCAGCCACAATCGAATCCGCGACCACCACCCGGTTGCGGCCCGCCTGCTTGGCCTGATACAGCGCCTGGTCGGCCTGGTCCAGCAATTCGGTGCGGGTCTGGCCCCACGCCATCTGGGCCACGCCCAGGCTGACGGTGACCGACAGGCTCTTGCCGTCCAGGTCGCGCAGGGTGCGTGATGCAACCTCCACGCGCAGTCGGTCGGCCAGCAGCCGCGCGCCTTCCAGCGGCGTGTCGGGCAGCACCACGCAGAATTCCTCGCCGCCATAGCGACCGCATACGTCGGAATTGCGCAGATGCTGGCGCACCAGATCGGCCAGCATGATCAGCACCTCGTCGCCGGTCAGGTGGCCATGGGTGTCGTTGACCGCCTTGAAATGGTCCACATCCAGCATGATCAGGCTCAACGGCGTGCCTGAACGGCCGCTGCGGTGGATTTCCTGGTCGAGCCGCTCCATCAGATAGCGGCGGTTGGGCAGGCCGGTCAGACCGTCCTGGCGGGCCAGCGCCTCCATATGGCCGAGCAGCGACTCCACCTGGGCGGTGCGCGCCGAGACCTCGGCCTGTAGCCGCCGGGTGGCGAAGCGGAAGGCCAGCACCAGCAGGGTTTCCACCATCAGGAAGGCCAGCAGGGCAAAGGCCGCGCTCAGCATCTGGCTGCGCACGAAGGCGTTCCAGACCGGGGTGGCGTCAGTCCAGACCAGCACCCGGCCCACGGCCGGCCGTGCCGGCTGCATCAGGCCGGCATAGTCACGCAGGGGCTGGAAGCTGATCGCCAGCTTGCGCCCTTCAGGCATATCCACCAGTTGGAAGCCGTGGTCATCGGGCGAGCCGGACAGCCGGGCCTGCCGCAGGAGGGCGACCACATCAGGGCTCGAAGTTGCCTCCACCACGCACTGGCAGGGCAGATCCTGGTCGCCGAACATGGCCGCCACGAATTCCTGCCACATGCTCTCGCTCACATGGTTGCGCGACAACAGCACCGCCGCTTCGCCGGGGGCGTTCTGGGCGAACAAAGTCAGCAGCGAGGACAGCGAGGTGCCAACTTCCAGAGCGCCGATCAACTCGGCGGGCCGGCCGGCCTCGGGTGTTGCGAGCACCGGCACGACGCCGCGCATGCCGGAATAGATGCGCCCGGTCTCGAAGCCCGAGCGGGCGGTGCGTTCGCGGTGGGTGTCCTCGATGATGTGGCGCAAGCCGTCCATGCGGTCGCCATAGCGGTCGGGCTGATGCACCCGCAGGAAGGACAGGTCGCCCGGCGGCAGGTGGAAATGCAGCTGGCGGGCGTCGGTGTCGCGCACCAACACCTGCCAGGCGGGCTGTACCTGGGCCAGCAGCCGACGCCGCACCTCGGCCGCCCGGGGGCCGCCGGCCCCGCCGCCCTCGGCCTCGATGGCCTGCTTGCCCTCCAGGAACAGCCGCCTTATCTCGGGCAGCTTGGAGATGAAGGTGGCCATGCGCAGCATCTCGGCATGGGTCACGTCCATGGCCACCTGCACGGTGCGAATAAGTTTCTGCCCCTCGGCGCGCAGCGATTCGTCCAGCGCATCCCGCGCCCAACGGTAATTCAGCGCCACGAAGATGACGTCGGTAAGCAGGATCAGGACGCTGGCGGCAAAAAACAGCCGGCGTCCCCGCACGAGGGTTTCCGTCATGGGGGCGTCCGAAAGGGCAGAAATCGATACTTCAGTATCGCCCCAAGGTTTAATCGGGGCAATCTGCTACATGCTTCGAGCCGTGTCCAAATGTGGGGTTTGGCCCTGGCCGCGGGGCCGTAAAGAAAAACCCGCCGCGGGGTCGCCCCCGGGCGGGTTTTTTGCCGGCTAGGGCGGGCCTTAGTCCACCAGATCGATGGTGTAGTTCTCGATCACGGTGTTGGCCAGCAGGCCCTTGCACATTTCCTCGACCTTCTCGCGGGCCTTGGCCTTGTCGGTCTCGGCCAGGTCCAACTCGATAAATTTGCCCTGGCGCACGTCGTTGACGCCCGAGAAGCCGAGCGAGGAGAGGGCGTGCTGCACGGCCTTGCCCTGGGGGTCCAGGACGCCGTTCTTCAGGGTGATGTGGACTTTGGCTTTCACGGCTCGATAGTTCCCTAAAAGAATGGCGAGCGCCTCCGCGTCGGCGGAGGCGCCCGGGGTTACTGCATGGTGGAGGGACCCTGGAGGTCGCGCGGGCCGCCTTCCGGCATGATGCCCAGGCGGCGGGCCACTTCCTGGTAGGCTTCCTCGATATTGCCGAGGTCGCGGCGGAAGCGGTCCTTGTCCAGCTTGTCGTTGGTCTTCATGTCCCACAGGCGGCACGAATCGGGGCTGATCTCGTCGGCCAGCACGATCTGCATGCTGTCGCCGTCCCACAGGCGGCCGAACTCGATCTTGAAGTCCACCAGGCGGATGCCGATGCCCAGGAACAGGCCCACCAGGAAGTCATTGATGCGCAGGGCCAGGGCCATGATGTCGTCCAGGTCCTGGACGGTGGCCCAGCCGAAGGCGGTGACGTGCTCTTCCGACACCATCGGATCGTTCAGCTCGTCGGACTTGTAATAGTACTCGACGATGCAGCGGGGCAGGGCGGTGCCCTCGGGGATGCCGAAACGCTGGCTCAGCGAGCCGGCGGCCACGTTGCGGATCACCACCTCCAGCGGGATGATCTCCACTTCGCGCACCAGCTGCTCGCGCATGTTCAGGCGGCGGACGAAATGGGTGGGGATGCCGATCTCGCCCAGGCGCTGCATCAGATATTCGCTGATGCGGTTGTTGATCACGCCCTTGCCGGTGATGGTGCCCTTCTTCTTGGCGTTGAAGGCGGTGGCGTCGTCCTTGAAATACTGCACGATGGTGCCGGGCTCGGGACCCTCGAACAGGATCTTCGCCTTGCCTTCATAGATCTGCTTGCGTCTGGCCATGGCCGTCACATCCGATACTGGGGCGCCCGACCGGCGGACCGGTTTCCCGGGCGCGAAAAGCAAAATGCCCGGGGACGGCAAGGCCGGCCCCGGAGCCAAAGTCATATATCAGGCTTCCACGCCCGGAGCAATGCGCGGGAAGGGGTCATGCCTCCACCGGCGCGTAGGGCTGGTCCTCGGCCACGGATTTGAACAGCCAGACCGGCGGCTCGCCCAGCCGTTCCACGGCAGGCAGCGCCAGCAGGCTGGAAGAGGAGGTGCCGAAGCCGTCCTCGCGCGCAATCAACAGGCCGGATTCGCCCCGGTCGGCCGCCGGTGTGGCCAGCAGCTCCTGCCAGGCCAGCCAGTCGCCGGTCTCGGGCTCGGGCACCGGGGCGGCCTGGAACCGCGGCCGGAAGGCCAGGATACGCGGGTCTTCGGGGTCGTCCAGCTCGAAGGCGGTCAGCATGTGCAGCCCCTCGGGGATGGGATGCACCTCGATCCGGGCACCGCCGGCATGGCGCACCCAGAAGGCGTCGCGGTTGTCGGCCACCAGCATGTTGAAGGCGCGGTAGGCGCGTCCGTCCAGATGCAGCAGTGCCTCGGCGGCGTCGGCGGCGTCGGCATGGTCCAAGGCTTCCAGCACCAGTTCGCCCCGGCTGCGCTTGCCCGCCTGCGGGCCCAGGGTGCCGTAGCGGTTTAGAATCCCGGCCGCTACCCCCATATCATTCATGCCCAGCCAGGTGCCGCCGCCCAGTTCATCCAGCCCGGCGCGGACTTCGGGCCGCTCGGGCCAATGCCGGGCCGGCGGGCGCCAGGGCCGGTCGCGCATCTCGTCGCGGTTGGCGGCCACCAGCAGCGGCCAGGGATGATCGGGGCGGCGGAGGATGACGACAGTACACATGACCAATTTCCCATATCCGAAAGCGCCGAGTGCGGTTATAACCTCTCCCGGTCCCGCCCTCCCGGGCAGTCCGTTCCCGCCCGTCGGGGGCTGGTCGAGTGGATGCCGGGCGTGCATTGGCATGGATTATATTGTTCTTTAGGGGATAGTTCGCCCATGAACGTGTTCGACGATCGCGAGAAGGCCTTCGAGGCGAAGTACAAGCTGGACCAGGAGACCGCCTTCAAGGTGAATGCGCGGCGGGACAAGCTGCTGGGCCTGTGGGCCGCCGAGCTGATGGGCCTGTCGGGCGTGACCGCCGAGGACTACGCCAAGGCCGTGGTCGAGGCCGATTTCGAGGAACCCGGCGATGCCGATGTGGTGCGCAAGCTGCTCAAGGATTTCGCCGCCAAGGGCGTCGAGATGGACGAGCGGCACCTGCGCAAGCAGATGGACAAGCTGATGCATGTGGCCCACGACCAGATCGTGTCCGAGGGCTGATAGCCTTCAGGCCGCCGCAAGCAAAAACCCCGCCGGGTCCCGGCGGGGTTTTTTGTTTGGCCTGGGGGGGCCGTATCGCCCTCGAAAAGACCTAGACCGTCCGCAGCTTGAAGCGCATGCGCCGCAGCCAGCGCACGGCGGCACTGGCCTCGCGCGGGGCCGGCTGCCACTGGATCAGGTGGGCGCGGGCGATCAGCAAATCGTTCAGCATTGTCAAAAACCTCCTTCTGGCGGGAGGCATTGGCGTGGTGGGTTTCCTCTGCCGCAGCCTTCTGTGTGAGATGAGGATTTGAACATGCGGGGGCCGGCATTGGGCAGCCGGGCAGAGGGTTTATGGCCGAGTGGCTAAGGTGAACCTCACCAAAAGGAAAGGGGCGGCCCCTGGGGCCGCCCCTTCTGGTCATGCAGGAAACAGGGGAGGGCCGAGCCTCAGCCCCCGAACACCCGGGCGAAGATGGTGTCCACATGCTTGGTGTGATAGCCCATGTCGAAGATTTCCTCGATGCGGGCATCGGACAGGCGGGCGGCCACCTCGGCGTCGGCCTTCAGCAGTTCCTTGAACTGGCCCTGGCCGTTCCAGACCTGCATGGCGTTGCGCTGCACCAGGCGATAGGCGTCCTCGCGGCTGACGCCGGCCTGGGTCAGGGCCAGCAGCACGCGCTGGCTGAATACCAGACCGCCCATCTGGTTCAGGTTCCGCTCCACGGCGTCCGGATAGACCACCAGATTGGCGATCACGTTGGTCAGGCGGGCCAGGGCGAAGTCCAGGGTGATGGTGGCGTCAGGGCCGATCATGCGCTCGACCGACGAGTGCGAGATGTCGCGCTCGTGCCACAGGGCCACGTTCTCCATGGCCGGGATCACCATGCCGCGCACGATGCGGGCCAGGCCGGTCAGATTCTCGGTCAGCACCGGATTGCGCTTGTGCGGCATGGCCGAGCTGCCCTTCTGGCCAGGGCTGAAA
>CAYOKN010000097.1:0-10130 GCA_964404545.1 uncultured Rhodospirillaceae bacterium
GCCGGACGGCCCCGGCGGCACGAAGCGCCCGTCCAGGCCGCGCAGCAGCCCGCCCATCTCAGCCGGGCCGCAGGCGTCGATCACCGGGGCCAGATGGGCCGTGATCCAGTCCAGCACGGCGCGGGTCTTGGGCCAATCGCCGGGTGCCTGCCCGGCCACTAGGGCGCGGGCCAGCAATTCCAGGCGCTCGACGGTGTCGCCCTTGGTGCGCCAGCACCCTCCCTCGCCCAGGCATTCAGGCTTCGGCCCCGTCCACTCCTCACCCATCCCGCAGTCCAGCGGATCGAAGCCCAAACCCAGATCCTCGGCCAGGGCACGGATCAGCGAGGCATCCTCGGGCCTGGTCCCGCGCGGGGCGCGGGCCAGGGCCACCAGCAGGTCGGTGCGCTGGTCGCCGGCGGGCGAGAGGCCGAAAATGTGCAGCCCGTCGCGGATCTGCATCTCCTTCAGCTCGCAGAGATGGTTGTCCAGCTTGGCCAGGGCGGTGTCGGTGTCATCGGCGGGGGCGATGCCGCAGTCGGCATCCAGCCCGGTGACCCGCGACAGGGCCACGATTTCGCCGGCCAGCACCTTGCACCGGCGGGGGTCCAGGCTGGCGGCCTCGTAATATTCGTCCACCAGCTGCTCCAGCTCCTTCAAGGGGCCATAGCTCTCGGCTCGGGTCAGCGGCGGGGTCAGGTGGTCGATGATCACCGCCTGGGCGCGGCGCTTGGCCTGGGTGCCCTCGCCGGGGTCATTGACGATGAAGGGATAAAGGTTGGGCAGCGGCCCCAGGCAGGCTTCGGGAAAGCACTCGTCCGACAGGGCCAGGGCCTTGCCGGGCAGCCACTCCAGATTGCCATGCTTGCCCATATGCACCACCGCATCGGCGCGGAACGCGTCGCGCATCCAGGCATGGAAGGCCAAATAGGCATGGGGCGGCACCAGCGCCGGGTCGTGATAGCTGCTGGCCGGGTCGATATTGTAGCCGCGCGCCGGCTGCACCCCCACGGCCAGATTGCCGAAGCGGGTGACAGGCAGGATGAACTCGCCGCAGGACAGCCGGCCCGGCTTGAAGAAGGGATCCGCCTCGGGCGGGCCCCAGCGGTCGGTCACCTGCTGCTGCACGGCCGGGGGCAGGCTGTGGAAAAAGGCGTAGTAGTCGGGCAGAGCCAGGGTTTCCCGCACCTCGCGCCCGGCCAGGGCCTTCCAGTCATTGGTGGCGCCCTGCTGCATCAAGGTCATCAACGCATTGCCGTCGGCGGGCGCGTCCACCACCCGATAGCCGGCCCCGGCGCAGGCTTGCAGCACGCCCACGGTGGCCGCCGGGGTGTCCAGCCCGACGCCATTGCCCAGGCGGCCATCGCGGTTGGGATAATTGGCCATCACCAGCATCACCCGGCGTTCCGGCGCCGGGGTGCGGCGCAATTTGGCCCAGCGGGCGGCCAGTTCGGCCACGAAGGCGATGCGGTCGGACACCGGCACATAGGCCACCACATCGGCCTGGGTCTCGGGATCGCGCCGGGCGGCGGCCTTGAAGCTGACGGCGCGGGTGATCAGCCGCCCATCCACCTCGGGCAGGGCGATGTTCATGGCGATGTCGCGGGCGGCAAGGCCCGTGCTACCGGCGCGCCAGGCCGCCTCGGTGCCGCCCGAGAACACCACCTGCAAGACCGGGCAGTCGGCGGCGGCGAAGGGGCTGGCCTCGGGCCGGCCGGGTGCCGCCACGGCAAAGCCGGTGGCGTTCAGCACCACATCGGGCGGCGCCTCGGCCAGGGCCGCTTCCACCAGCGCCGCCGAGACCGGGTCCTTCAGGCTTTGCACGAACAAGGGCAGCACGTTCAGCCCCTGGGCGCGCAGGCCGTCGATCAAGGCCTCGACCGCGTCCAGGTTGCCCGCCTGCACCAGCGCCCGATAGAACACCAGGGCGGCGGTAGGCTGGGCCGGGTCGAGCACCTGCGCGCCATAACGCCCGGCGGGCGGCAACGGCGCCGGCTCCTGCCAGTCCAGCCCCAGTCCCAGCAAGGCGCCGCAATAGCGCAGGAACTGCTCGGCATTGGCCGGGCCGCCCTGCACCAGATATTGCCACAGGCGATGCTGCGCCTCGGGCGGGGCGCTGCTCCAACCCGCCAGGTCGGCATCGGGCTGGTCGTCGCCGGGCAGGAAGGCCACCGGGATCCCCTGCTGGCGGGCGGCTTGGGCCACCTGCTCGACGCCATAGGGCCAATAGGCCCGCCCCCCCAAAAGGCGGACCACGATCAGGCGGGCATGGCGCACCACCTGATCCACATACAGGTCCACGGACATGGGATGACCCAGCTGCAGCAGCGGGGCGAGGCGCAGGGCAAAGCCCGGCACCCGCGCCTTGGCGGCGGCGAGGCAGGCGATTTCCGAATCGGCGGCGGTCAGCACCACCACATCCCCAGGGGTCTGCCCCAGGTCGACGGCTTCCAAGCCATCGGTGACGGTGCCGGGAGAAGCGGCAAGCAGATGCATGGCCCCTGTTCTAGTGGATTTCCGCCCCGACCCGAAACCCTGTTTGCGTAACCACCGTTTCTCTCTAGGCTGACCCCATGCTGATCCGCCTCGCCCCCGGGCTGTTCGTGCTGTTGTGGTCCAGCGGCTTCATCGGAGCCAAGCTGGGCCTGCCCCATGCCGACGCCTTTTCCTTTCTGCTGGTGCGCTTCGTCCTGGCCGGCGGGCTGATGGCCGCCCTGGCGCTGGCCGCTCGCGCCCACTGGCCGCGCAGCCCCCGAACCCTTGGACGGGTGGCGCTGGCCGGGCTGCTGGTGCATGCGGCCTATCTGGGCGGCGTGTTCTATGCCATCGACCAGGGGCTGGGCGCCGCCGTCACCGCCCTGCTGGTGGGGCTGCAGCCAATCCTGACCGGGGTGGCGGCGGGGCCGTTCCTGGGCGAGCGGGTGACGGCACGGCAATATCTGGGGCTGGTGCTGGCCATGGCGGGACTTACGCTGGTGGTCTGGGATCCCTCCGGCGAGGCCTATGCCCATCTGCCCCCGGCGGGACTGCTGGCAGCCATGGTCTCGCTGCTGGCCATCACCCTGGGCACCCTTTACCAGAAGCGCCATGGCGGCGGCGTGGACAGCCGCGCCGCCACCGCCGTGCAGTATGGCGCCTCGGCTGTGGCCATGGCGGTGCTGGTGGCGGCCCGGGGCGGGCTGGACATCCAATGGACCGGCCAGTTCGTCTTCGCTCTGGCCTGGCTGACCCTGGTGCTCTCGGTGGGGGCGGTGACGCTGCTCTATTTCCTGCTGCGCCAAGGGGCGGCGGTGGGCGTGGCCAATCTGTTCAATCTGGCGCCGCCGGCCACAGCGGTGCTGGCTGCCCTGGTGTTCGACGAGCCCCTGACCTTGGCCGACGGGGCGGGCTTTGCCCTGACCGCTCTGGGGGTGTGGCTGGCCCGGCCTTGAAGCCTAGGCGGGGTCCGGCGCCCGGTCGGGAAGACGCAGCATGAAGAGGGCCACCGCGCCCATGCCCAGCGCCGCGCCGGCGATCACCAACGGCTGCGCGCCGCCGGCCACCAGCAGCCCCAGGGACAGCAGCATACCGCCATAGGCGCAATATTTGGCCCGCCGAGGCACGGCCCGGTGGGCGCGCCAGTCGCGGATCAGGGGGCCGAAGCGGGGATGGCGGTCGAGCCAGCGTTCCAGCGCCGGGCAGCCTTTGGCAAAGCACCAGGCAGCCAACAGCACAAAGGGCGTGGTGGGCAGCACCGGCGTCACCACGCCGATGATCCCCAGCCCCAGGGCCAGGCAACCGAAGAATGTCCAAAGCAGTCGACGGGGATCCATGCCAGCCCTCTGACGCACCTGTCCCTACCCTTCCCCAAAAGGATGGGGTGCGCCTTGAGCCTGATCAAGCTGGCTTGCAGTTCAGCGCGTCAAATCTTACGCGCGACCAGCCGACAAACATAAACCTAAGACCGTGATGCGGTCTAAGTCAGTTCCACCAGGCAGTTTTCGATAATGTCCAGGGCCAGGTCCATTTCCGCCTGGGTGGCGGTCAGCGGCGGGGCCAGGGTCAACACGCTGCCTTCGTTCAGGGACAGGGACAGACCCCGGTTCATGGCGGCGAACTGCACCCGCCGGGCGGTCTCCGGGTCGGGGTCGGGAGTGCCGACATCGATGCCCAGCAGCAGGCCGACGCCGCGCACCTCGGCCACCAGGGGCAGGTGCTCGGCCATCTTGTGCAGGCGGGCCAGGGCATAACCGCCCAGGCGCGCGGCATTCTCGGTCAGCCGTTCCTGCTCGATCACCTCCAGGGTGGCCAGGCCGGCGCGGGCGCGCACCGGATCGCGGTCATGCAGCGGGCGGTCCAGTTCCAGCCCTGGGCGGGCCAGCAGCGCCGCCATGGGCAACAGGCCGCCGCCCAGGGCCGAGCCCAGCACCAGGATGTCGGGTTCCACCCCCACATGCTGGGCGCCGAACAGGCGGCCGGTGCGGCCCAGACCGATGGCGGTCTCGTCGAAGATCAGCACCACGCCCAATTCGTCGCAGGCTTGGCGCACCTCCTGCCAGAAGCCGGGCGGCGGCAGCGTGGGCACCGGGCGGATGGGCGGGGCGATGAAGGCAGCCACGTCGCCCTCGTTCTCCAGCGTATAGCGGACCATGCGGGCGCAGGCCATGCGGCAGGCGGCCAGGTCGGGCTCGCCACCCGGGCAGGCAAAGCCATAGGCGCAGCGGCCGCAGGCAAAGGGCGCCACATGCTCGCCGTCGGCCCACGACCCCCAGAAGCCCACCACCTTGGTCCGCCCGGTGGCAGCGCGCGCCATACGCAAGGCGGTGTCCATGGCCTCGGCCACGCCGGGCGTGAACAGCGATCGGGTCAGGCCGGGCGGGGCGACCCGCACCAGCGCCTCGCCCAGCCGCACCGCCGGGTCGGACGTGAAGTTGCGCGGCGCCGAGGGCAGCTCGTCCATCTGTCGGGCGATGGCCGCCTTCAGCTTGGGATGGCCATGGCCCAGATGGTGGGCGGCGTCGCCGTGGAAATCCATGTAGCAACGTCCGTCGGCGTCCTGCAGCCAGATGCCGTCGGCCTTGGAAACCGCCGATAGCACAGGCGCGCCGCCGCCCAGAAACACGGCCCGGTCCCGGTCTGCCAGCGAGCGCGAGCGGGGGCCGACGGACTTGTCGGCCCAGTCACGGGCCTGGGCGCACAGGATGATGTCAGTGTCCCGGTCGTCCAAGTTGTCTCACCACTTAACCACGTTTGAATGACCCAGGGTTTTAAGCGTCCCGGTCCTGACCAGGGGTTAATTATTCGTGACATCGCTGAACATTGATCGGATGATTTTTCACCTTGCCAAGACCGGGGCTCCCCGGCATTGTCCGGCCCCTTCCGCACACCCCCTTTGTCCAAAAGGAGACACCCCATGGCCGGCTTCCGGTCCCATGATGGCCAGCATTCCGACCGCATGCCCATCAAGCGCAACACCGACCAGAAGCGCCGCCAGCTGGCGCAGCTGAAGGAGCAGCAGGCGGCCATGAAGTCCCACGCCTCCGAGGCGCTGAAGGCCTCCATCGCCAAGCGCATCGCCGAGCTGGAAGCGGAGTTGAAGTAGGGGGATGGGAAGCGGACGAGGGCGTCCGCGCTCCGGTGCACAACGGCTCTACTAACCGGAGCGCGGGCGCCCTCGCCCGCTTTTGTTTTTGTCCCTCAAACGCCGGGCGGCGGCTCCGCCGCCTTGGCTTACCTCCGCTGCGCTGCGGGGCAGCTCAACGCGCCAGTCGCTGCGCTTCGGGGGCGCCTCTCCTGGGAGCGCGGGCTTCCAGCCCGCTTGCGCCGCCGACACTGGCACAAAGCGCGAACATTTGGCATGATCCGGCCATGCCCGCCTTGTGCCGAGACTGCTGCCAGCTGTTCGACCATGCCCCCGCCGCCTGCCCCTCGTGCGGCAGCGGGCGCATGCTGGCCCATCCCGAGCTGCTGTCCCTGTCCATCGCCCATATGGATTGCGACGCCTTCTATGCCTCGGTGGAAAAGCGCGACCGCCCCGACCTTCTGGACAAGCCGCTGATCGTGGGCCATCCCGGCGGGCGCGGGGTGGCCACCACCGCCTGCTATATCGCCCGCCGCTTTGGCGCCCGCTCGGCCATGCCCATGTTCAAATGCCTGGAGCTGTGCCCCGATGCGGTGGTGATCCCGCCCGACATCGCCAAATACAAGCGCGTCTCCCTGCAGATCCGCGAACTGATGCTGCAGGCCACGCCGCTGGTGGAACCCCTCAGCCTGGACGAAGCCTATCTGGACCTGTCCGACGCGGTCCGGTTGATCGACCGGCCACCGGCGCTGATCCTGGCCCGCCTCGCCCGGGCGGTGGAGCGGCGGGTGGGGGTCACCATCAGCGTCGGCCTGTCCTATAACAAGTTCCTGGCCAAGATGGCGTCCGACCGGCAGAAGCCCCGGGGCTTTTCGGTGATCGGGCGCACCGAGGCGGAAAGCACCCTGGCGCCGCTGCCGGTCAAGGCCATCTGGGGCGTGGGTCCCGCCACCGCCCAGCGCATGAACCGCCAGGGCATCGAGACCGTGGGCCAGCTGCAGGCCCTGCCCGAAGCCGAGCTGGTGGCCCGCTTCGGCCGCTTTGGCCGCGACCTGTTCCATCTGGTGCATGGGGTGGACCACCGCCGCGTCACCCCCGACCGCCCGGCCAAGAGCATCTCCACCGAAACCACCTTTGCCCGCGACCTGCGCGACCCCGGGCAGCTGGCCGCCGCCCTGGCGCCCCTGGCGGACAAGGTGGCGCAGCGCCTGGCCCGCTCGAACCTGGCCGGGCGCACGGTGGTGCTGAAGCTGAAGACCGGCGACTTCAAGCTGCTGACCCGCAACCACCGCCTGCCCGACCCCACCCAGCGGGCCGAGGTGATCCTGCGTGCCGCCCATGGCCTGCTGGCCCGGGAAGCCGACGGGCGGGCCTTTCGCCTGATCGGCGTGGGCGTGGCCGACCTGACCACCCCGGACGCGGCCGATCCGCCGGACTTGTTCGCTTAAGATTTATCGCCGCCCTAAGGTATTCGGCATAGCCGCACCTTCATCGAACGGCCTCTTGCGAAAAGGCCGGCAGAAGGCGTACATCTGTCCTAACGCACAAGAATATTAACCATAATCCGGTTGATAACCGACTTTCGGTTAATTACCGCCGGGAGGACCAATGGCCGATCTTAAGGAACAGGCGCTGCACTATCACCGCTTCCCGACCCCGGGAAAGCTGTCCATCACCCCCACCAAGGCCATGACCACCCAGCGCGACCTGGCGCTGGCCTATAGTCCGGGCGTGGCCTATGCCTGCGAAGCCATCGCCGAGGACGGCAATGCCGCCGCCGAATATACGGCGCGGGGCAATCTGGTGGCGGTAATCTCGAACGGCACCGCCGTGCTGGGGCTGGGCGCCATCGGGCCGCTGGCCTCAAAGCCGGTGATGGAGGGCAAGGCGGTCCTGTTCAAGAAGTTCGCCGGCATCGACGTCTTCGACATCGAGATCGACGAGATGGACGCCGATATGGTGGTCGAGACCATCGCCCGGCTGGAGCCCACCTTCGGCGCCATCAATCTGGAAGACATCAAGGCGCCGGAATGCTTCATCATCGAGAAGAAGCTGCGCGAGCGCATGAAGATCCCGGTCTTCCATGACGACCAGCATGGCACCGCCATCGTGGTGGGCGCCGCCGTGCGCAACGCCCTGACCCTGGTGGGCAAGCGGATCGAGGACGTCAAGGTGGTGTCCACCGGCGGCGGCGCCGCTGGCATCGCCTGCCTGGACCTTCTGGTGTCCATGGGCCTGAAGCGCGAGAACGTGATCCTGGCCGACCGCGACGGGGTGATCTGGCGCGGCCGCAATTCCGGCCTGAACAATCCCTGGAAGGACCAGTACGCCACCAGCGGCCCGGTGCGCAGCCTGGACGAGGCGTTCCAGGGCGCCGACGTGTTCCTGGGCCTGTCGGGCCCCGGTGTGGTGACTCCCGCCATGGTCCAGGCCATGGCCGAGCGGCCGCTGATCCTGGCCCTGGCCAACCCCACGCCCGAGATCATGCCCGAGGACGCCACCCGGGCGCGCCCGGACGCCATCGTGGCCACCGGCCGGTCGGACTATCCGAACCAGGTCAACAATGTGCTGTGCTTCCCCTTCATCTTCCGCGGCGCCCTGGATGTGGGCGCCACCACCATCAATGAAGAGATGAAGGTGGCCTGCGTCGAGGCCATTGCCAGCCTGGCCCGCGCCGAGGCGTCGGACGTGGTGGCCTCGGCCTACACCGGCGAGGAGCTGACCTTCGGCCCGGCCTATATCCTGCCCAAGCCCTTCGACCCGCGCCTGATCATCGAGGTTTCGGCCGCCGTGGCCAAGGCGGCCATGGACAGCGGCGTGGCGACCCGGCCCATCGAGGATTTCCGCGCCTACCGCGAAAGCCTGGCGCAGCAGGTGTTCAAGTCGGGCCTGCTGATGAAGCCGGTGGTGGAGCGGGCCCAGTCGCGCCAGCCGCAGCGGGTGGTGTTCGCCGAGGGCGAGGACGAACGGGTGCTGCGCGCCGCCCAGGCCGCCGTGGACGAACGGCTGGCCTTCCCCATCCTGGTGGGGCGCGAGGAGGTGATCCTGGCGCGCATGGAAAAGCTGGGCCTGCGCCTGTCGCCGGGCCGCGACGTGGAGATCGTCGAGATCATCCGCGACCCCCGCTATCACACCTATGCCGACGCCTATTGGCGCCTGATGCGCCGGCGCGGCACCAGCCCGGAATATGCCGCCACCGTGGTGCGCACCCGGGGCAGCGTGTTCGCCAGCCTGATGGTGCGCCGGGGCGATGCCGATGCCATGGTCTGCGGCACCTCGGGCCGCTATGCCAGCCATCTCGAACATGTGATGAACGTGATCGGCCCCAAGCCGGGGGTGAAGACCGCCGCCGCCATGAGCGTGCTGATCCTGCCCAAGGGCACCTTCTTTATCACCGACACCTATGTGAATGCCGAGCCCACCCCCGAGGAGTTGGCCGAAATCACCCTGCTGGCGGCGGAAGAGGTGCGGCGCTTCGGCCTGGAGCCCAAGGTGGCGCTGTTGTCACACAGCAATTTCGGCAGCAGCGACAGCCCCTCGGCCCGGCGCATGCGCGAGGCCCTGCCGCTGATCGAAGCAGCCGACCCCACCCTGGAGGTGGAAGGCGAGATGCATTCCGACGCCGCCCTGTCGGAAGCCATCCGCAACCGCATCTTCCCCGGCGGCCGCCTAAAGGGCACCGCCAACCTGCTGGTGATGCCCACCCTGGATGCCGCCAACATCGCCTTCAACATGCTGAAGGTGCTGGGCGACGGCCTGCCGGTGGGGCCGATCCTGCTGGGCGCGGCCAAGCCGGCTCATATCGTCACCCCCTCGATCACCGTGCGCGGGCTGGTCAACATCACCGCCCTGGCCGCGGTGGGCGCCCAGGTGGAGCGCCAGCCGGAACGGCGCAAGCAGCGCGAGGAGGAAGGGGTCTAGAGCCACATTCGCACTTGTGCTAAAGGCAGGAGCGTCCCCTGTCTTTAGTGCGGTGCAGCATGCTGGAACGGACCATCGAACGCATTCTCTTCGGCAGCCGCTGGATGCTGGTGCCCATTTATCTGGGCCTGGTGGTGGTGATGGGCGCCTTCGTGGTGAAGTTCATCCAGGAACTGATCCACTATCTGCCCAATGTGCTCAGCCTGACGGACACCGAACTGATCCTGGTGGGCCTGACCCTGGTGGACCTGGCGCTGGTGGCGAACCTGTTCATCATGGTGATCATCTCGGGCTACGAGAATTTCGTCTCGCGCATCGACCTGGATGACGGCTCCGAGAAGCTGGCCTGGGTGGGCAAGCTGGATGCCGGCACGCTGAAGATCAAGCTGGCGGTGGCCATCATCGCCATTTCCTCGATCCATCTGCTGAAGGCCTTCATGAACGCCAAGGAGGTGGATGGGGACACGCTGATGTGGCTGGTGATCATCCACCTGACCTTCGTGGTCTCGGCCCTTCTGGTGGCCTGGATCGACAAGCTGGCCTTCGCCAGCCACCGCGAGCACTAAGCCTCGGCCGGCCCGGGCAGCAGCAGGCGCCGGTCAGCCGGCCAGCAGGGCCGCCACCGCCTCGGCCACCTGGTCGGGCTTGTCCGCATGGGGCCAGTGGCCGG
>CAYOKN010000098.1:0-7978 GCA_964404545.1 uncultured Rhodospirillaceae bacterium
TGGGATGGGCCACCGCCTGCGCCGGGGTCATGCCCCGCATCTCGTCCAGGCTGCGCTCGCGGAACGGCCCGCCCGAGGCGGTCAGGACGATGCTCTCCACCCGGTCGGCCTGGGCGAAGTCGAACACCTGGAAGATGGCGGAATGTTCCGAGTCCACCGGCAGCAGGGTGGCCCCTGCCCGCGCCACCTCGGCCATCACCAGGTCGCCGGCGCAGACCAGGGTTTCCTTGTTGGCCAGGCCGATCACCGCGCCGCGCCGCACCGCCGCCAGGGTCGGCTGCAGGCCGGCGGCGCCGACGATGGAGGCCATCACCCAGTCCGCCGGGCGGGCGGCGGCTTCCACCACCGCATCCGGCCCCGCCGCCACCTCGATGCCGGTGCCGGCCAGAAGCTCCTTGAGCCGGCCATAGCCCTCGGGGTCCGCCGTGGCCACGAAACGCGGCGACAGGGCGCGGGCCTGCTCGGCCAGACGCTCCAGATTGGAATTGGCGGTCAGCGCCTCGACCCGGTAGGCACCGGGATCGCGCAGCAGCAGGTCCACCGTATTGCAGCCCACCGAGCCGGTCGAGCCCAGCACCGTCACCGAGCGGGGTTCGGCGCCCTTGGCGCCAAGCTGCTTGGCATCACATTCAGCGGTCACCGCCACACCGTCACTCCGCCACCCAGGACCCAGACCAGCAGCGCCGCCACCGGAGCCGCCGCCAGAAGGCCATCCACCCGGTCCAGCACACCGCCATGACCGGGGATGATATTGCTGGAGTCCTTCACGTCGAAATGGCGCTTTACCCAGGATTCCCCAAGGTCCCCGCCCTGGGCGATCACCGCCAGGATGCCCGACACCAGGCCCAGCACCAGGGGATTGGCCCCCTCGACCGCCAGGGCCACGCCCACGCCCACCAGGATGGCCGAGGCGGCGCCACCCAGCAGGCCGGCCCAGGTCTTCTTGGGGCTGATGCGCGGCGCCAGCTTGGGCCCGCCGATGGTGCGGCCGGCGGCATAAGCGCCGATGTCCGTGGCCCAGATCACCAGGAACAGCCAGACCAGTGTCTCAAGCCCCCCCTGGTAGGAACGCAGCCAGACCAAGGCGATCACCGGCACGCCCACATAGAGCGCGCCGAACAGGTTCCAGGCGGGATTGGCCTTGCGCGCCGCCGACAGGCCGGCCAGCAGCACGGCAAACCCGGCCACCAGCGCCAGCGAGATCGCGGGCATGCCCGAGCCCAGCAGGGCCACCAGGCCGCCCATGACCGCCAGCAGGATGCCATCCAGGCCAAACCGCCCGGTGGTCAGCCGCTCCCACTCCCAGGCCATCAGCACGGCCGCCAGGGCCACCAGAAGATCAAAGGCGATACCGCCGGCCCAGGCCGCCAGCAGGGCCGGCGGCGCCAGCACCAGCGCGGACAGGATGCGGGTCTTCAGCAAGGCGGTCAGGCCGTGGCCGCGCCATAGCGGCGCTCGCGGCGATGATAGGCGTTCACCGCATCCTCCAGGTCCCGGCGTGAAAAGTCGGGCCACAGGGTGTCGGTGAACACCATCTCGGCGTAAGCCGCCTGCCAGAGCAGGAAATTGCTGATGCGCTGCTCTCCCGAGGTGCGGATCAGCAGATCCGGGTCGGGAATGTCGTTGGTGAACAGCCGCTCGGCCACCGCCTGCTCGTCCACCTGGCCGGGGTCCAGGCGGCCGGCGGCCACGTCCTCGGCGATACGGCGGGCGGCGATGGCCAACTCCTGGCGGCCGCCATAGGACAGCGCCAGGGTCAGGGTCAGGCGGCGGTTGTCGCGGGTCAGCGCCTCGCCGTCCTCGATCAGGGCCACGATGTCCGGGTCCAGGCGGTCCCGATCACCAATCACCCGCAGCCGCACGCCGTTCTTGTGCAAGGCGGCGATCTCGGAGCGCAGATAGAGGCGCAGCAGGCCCATCAGGGCCCTCACCTCCTCCAGCGGACGCTTCCAGTTCTCGGACGAGAAGCCATACAGGGTAAGGTAGGAAATCCCCAACTCGATGCAGGATTCAACCGCCACCCGGACCGATTCGGCACCACGCTTGTGCCCGGCCGTGCGCGGCAGGCCGCGGGCCTTCGCCCAGCGGCCGTTGCCGTCCATGATGATGGCCACATGCACCGGGGGCGGCGCGATCTGACCAGAAGAGGGGGCGGTTTCCATCAAGCCTCAGACCTGCAGGATTTCTTTTTCCTTATGGGACAGAGCCTCGTCGATCTTCTTGATCGTCTCGTCGGTCAGTCCCTGGATCTCGGTGGAGTATTGCCGGTGCTCATCCTGCGAAATCTGGCCGTCCTTTTCCAGCTTCTTCAACTGGTCCATGCCGTCACGGCGCACATTGCGCACGGCCACGCGGGCGTGCTCGGCATATTTGCCGGCCACCTTCTGCAGTTCCACGCGGCGCTCTTCATTCAGCGGCGGGATCGGCACGCGGATGGTCATGCCGTCGGTGGAGGGGTTCAGGCCCAGGCCGGAATTCTGGATGGCCTTCTCGACCGCCTTCACCAGGGTCTTATCCCAGACGGACACGGTCAGCATGCGCGGCTCGGGCACCGAGATGCTGGCGCACTGGGTGATGGGCATGTGCGAGCCATAGGCATCAACGGTGATGGGCTCGAGCAGGCTGGTGGAGGCACGGCCGGTGCGCAGGCCACCGAATTCCTTCTTCAGCACCTCGACGGCGTTTTCCATCCGGTGCTTGATGTCCTTTTTCAGGTCCTGGTAAGGCACGGGTTCAGTCCTCTTCCTTGATGATCGTATAGCGTCCGCGGCCCGCGACCACGTCGGCCAAGGCTCCGGGCGTGTGGAGCGAGAAAACCAGGATGGGCAGGTCGTTTTCCCGGCACAAGGCAATGGCCGAGGCGTCCATGACCTGCAGGTCGTTCACCAGCACGTCCGTGAAGGACAGGCTGTCATAGCGGGTGGCGCCGGGGTCCTTCTTGGGATCGGCGGAATAGACACCGTCCACCTGGGTCGCCTTCAGCAAGGCGTTGCAGTTCATCTCGACGGCGCGCAGGGCGGCGGCGGTGTCGGTGGTGAAGAAGGGGTTGCCGGTGCCGGCGGCGAAAATCACCACGCGGCCTTTTTCCAGATGGCGGATGGCGCGGCGGCGAATATAGGGCTCGCACACGGCGGGCATGGAAATGGCCGACTGCACGCGGGTGTCCACCCCCATGCGTTCCAGCGTGCTCTGCACCGCCAGCGCGTTGATGACGGTGGCCAGCATGCCCATATAGTCGGCGCTGGTGCGCTCCATGCCCTGGGCGGCGCCCTTCAGGCCGCGGAAAATGTTTCCGCCGCCGATCACCACGCAGACCTGCACGCCGGCATCGGCGAGACCCTTGATCTCCAGGGCGATGCGGCCGATGGTCTCGCCATCCATGCCAAAGTCCTTGGCGCCCATCAGGCCTTCGCCCGACAGCTTCAACAGCACTCTACGGTATTTGACGTCGCTGGCCATTCGCCTGCCTCTAAAGCGCGGTGGTGGATGGCCCGGGCAGCAGGCACGGCCGAGGCCGGCCGGCCGGACCCAGGGTAGGGCAAAGCCTCCGGGATCATACACAAATCCCGGCGGCTGTCTTGTGCTTTGATGAAGACGGCGGCCCTTTAGGCCGCCGTCTGTAGGACATTATGCAGGCTTGAAGAGCTTACTTGCCGAGCTGGGCGGCAACCTCGGACGCGAAGTCCTTCTCTTCCTTTTCGATGCCCTCGCCCAGGGCGAAGCGCACGAAGCCGGTCAGCTTCACGGGGGCGCCCACTTCCTTGGACAGGTTCTCGACGAACTTGGCGATCTTGGTCTCGCCGTCGATCACGAACACCTGCTCCAGCAGCACCACTTCCTCGTAGTACTTGCGGATGCGGCCTTCCACCATCTTCTCGATAACGTTGGCGGGCTTGCCGGAAGCCTGGGCCTGCTCGGTCAGAACGGCCTTCTCGCGCTCCAGGGCGTCCTGGTCCACCGAAGCGATATCCAGGAACTGCGGGTTGGCAGCGGCCACATGCATGGCGATCTGCTTGCCGGCGGCGTCTAGCTTGGCGGCGTCGCCAGTGGACTCCAGGGCCACCAGGCAGCCGATCTTGCCCAGGCCGGGGGCCACGGCGGAGTGCATGTAGGACGACACCACGCCGGCGGACACTTCCAGGCCGGCGGCGCGGCGCAGGTTCATGTTCTCGCCGATGGTGGCGATCAGATTGGTCAGGGTCTCCTGAACCGACTTGTCGCCCATCTTGGCGTTCTTCAGCGCCTCGACATCGGTGCCGGCGGTCAGGGCCACATCGGCGACGGACTTCACGAAGCCCTGGAACTGGTCATTGCGGGCCACGAAATCGGTCTCGGCATTCACCTCGACGGCCACACCCTTGGTGCCGGCGGCGGCGATGGCCACCAAGCCCTCGGCGGCCACGCGGCCGGCCTTCTTGGCGGCGGCGGCCAGGCCCTTGGTGCGCAGCCAGTCGATGGCGGCTTCCAGGTCGCCATTGGTCTCGGCCAGGGCCTTCTTGCAGTCCATCATGCCGGCGCCAGTCTTCTCGCGCAGTTCCTTGACCAGCGAAGCGGTGATCTCGGCCATGGTTCAGTCCCTCTTGATCGAAATGGAATAACGAGTAGGTGAACTTAAAGAAATGGCGGCGAACCTTGGCCCGCCGCCATCTCCTCAGACGGTGCGCCCCTTAGGCGGTCTGCTCTTCGGCAGAACCCTCGGCGGGGACTTCCTCGTCGATGGTCTCGACGGGGGCTTCTTCCTGGGCGCCGATGTCAACGCCCGAACGGCTCATCTCGGCCTGGATGCCGTCCAGCACGGCGCCGGCCATCAGCTCGCAGTAGGTGTTGATGGCGCGCAGGGCGTCGTCATTGCCGGGGATGGCGTGGGTGATGCCCTCGGGGTTGCTGTTGGAGTCGATGATGGCCACCACCGGGATGCCCAGCTTGTTGGCTTCCTGCACCGCCAGCGACTCCTTGTTGGTGTCGATGATGAACAGGATGTCCGGCAGGCCGCCCATCTCCTTGATGCCGCCCAGGGCGCGCTCGAGCTTCTCGCGCTCACGGGACAGCACCAGCTGCTCCTTCTTGGTCAGGCCCTGCACATTGCCGGCGCCCAGCTGCTCGTCCAGCTCGCGCAGGCGGCGGATGGAGTGGTTGATGGTCTTCCAGTTGGTGAGCATGCCGCCCAGCCAGCGGTGGTTCACATAATACTGGCCGCACTTCTTGGCAGCCTCGGCCACCTGCTCGGCAGCGGCGCGCTTGGTGCCCACGAACAGGACGCGGCCACCGCCGGCCACCACATTGCGAACCGCTTCCATGCCGCGATGCAGGGCGGGCACGGTCTGCTGCAGGTCGATGATGTGGATGCCGTTGCGCACGCCGAACAGGTACGGCGCCATGCGCGGATTCCAGCGGCGGGTATTGTGGCCGAAGTGAACACCAGCCTCGATCAGCTGGCGCATGGTGAAGGAAGGCAGAGCCATGAGAGAATTCCTTTGTTTCTCCGGTTGAACCTCCGCAGGGCATGTGACCGTTTGACCGGCACCGGAAACGACGGGAGAGAAGCCTTTGAAAAAAAGAATTCCCCCCACGCCGCGGACCCCGCGTGTGGATTGGTGCGGGCCATATAGCCTTTCACGGCGGGTTTGGCAAGGACGAAGGCGGTCTCAGCTGCCTTTCTCGATGCGCTTGGCCGCTTCCTCGCGGTCCTGCTGGCTGGCCCGGGGGATCTCGTGGGGGATCACCGCATCAGGGTCGAAGGCCAGGTCCGCCAGGATCGGGAAATGGTCCGAGCCGAAGGCTTCCAGCACCGCCAGGCGGCGCAGCCGGAAGCTCGCCGAGTGGAAGATATGGTCCAGCGGCCAGCGCGCCCACCAATGGCGGGCGTGATAGGTGGAATAGAGCCCCCGCCCAATGCGCGGATCCAACAAGCCGCTGACCCGCTGGAACAGCCGGGTGGTGTGGGACCAGGCCACGTCGTTCAGGTCGCCGCAAACCACCGTGGGCACCTTCTCGGCGGCGGCCAGCCGCGCAACCTTCAGCAGTTCGGCATCCTGCTGCTCCACCGCGTTGCAGGGCCGGGGCGGCGCGGGATGCACGCAATAAAGCCTGATCCAGCGCCCATTCCGCAGCCGCACCCGGGCGATGATCGACGGGATGTCCGGCTGCACCAGGTAATGCGCCCGCGCGCCGTCCAGCGGCAGCCGGGAAAACAGATGCATGCCGTAGGTGTTGTCCTGGGGCAGCGCGCAGCGGTACGGGAAGTCCTCCCACAAGGGCCGCAGCGCGCCGTCCCACCAGCGGTCGGTTTCCAGCAGCAGCAAAAGGTCGGGCCGCTCGCGCTCCACCAGTGCCAGCAGCTGCCGGGCCTCGCGGTTGGACTGCAGCACATTGGCCACCAGGATGCGAAGGCCGCAGGACTCGGCCCCGGTCTGCGGCAGGACCTGCACCGGATGCCAGGGCGTGTAGGCCGAGATCTGCCAGGCCTGCCACAGCAGGGCGGCCACCACCGCCGTCAGCGGCAGCCATCCCCCCTGCCCCACCAGCGGCAGCACCAGCCCCACCACCGCCAACCCCGCGGCCAGCTGTGCCCGGGGATATTCCCAAACCCGAACCCACCAGACCTGCCAGCGCAGGAACGGCAGCAGGGTCAGCCCCACCAGCAGCAGGGCGGCGGCAACGGCCAGGAACTCCAACAGCATGCCCATTGGGCACAAGGTTGGGGCGGACGGGCGGGGGTCAATTGGCCGGGCGGATAAGGGCCGCGCCTATAGCTCCTGTACGTCCATCACGCCCGGCAGGCTGCGCAGGGTATGGGCGGTATTGGGCGACAGCTGGAAGCTGCCGGACAGGGCCAATTCCACCTCGCGGTGTTCGTCCAGCTTGGCCACCACGAAAATTCGCCCCTTGCCGCGCGGCTCCCTGCCCAGCAGGTCCTGCAAGGTTGGAATGGGACCGGCATCGCCGATCACCACCTTGAGGCCGCCCGAGGCATTGGCAGCGGCGGCGTCCAGGTTCTCCAGCTTGGAGCAGGTCAGGCGCACCTGATCGTCGCGCAGTTCCGCATCCACGGTCAGCAGCAGCATGGTGCCCGGCTCCAGCATCTCGCGGCTGATCGCCAGGATTTCCGAGAACAGGGTGACCTCGAACACGCCCGAGCTGTCCGAGAACTGAACGAAGGCATAGCGCGAGCCGCGCGACGAGGTGCCTTCGCGCTTGGACAGCATGTTGCCGGCCAGCTTCACCCGGCTGGGGCCGCCGGCCTTCAGATGCGGCACCAGTTCGGCGATCTTCAAAACTCCCAGGCGCTTCAGGCTCTTGCCATAGGCGTCCAGCGGATGGGCCGACAGATAGAAGCCGATGGCGTCATATTCCTGGCCCAGCCGGTCGGCGGGCGCCCAGTCCGGGCCGTCGGGCAGCTTCAGCTTGGGCGCCTGGGCGCCGCCAAACAGGCTGGACTGCCCCGACTCCCGCTCCTCGGCCAGGCTTTGGGCCTGTTTCAGGATAGTGTCGATGCCGTCGAACACCCGTCGCCGGTTCTTGTCCAAGCTGTCGAAAGCACCGGCCCGCACCAGATTCTCCATCTGCCGCCGGTTGATGGCCTTGGGGTCGATGCGGCTGGAGAAATCGGAAAGATCCTTGAAGACTCCCCCCTTGTCCCGCACCGCGACGATGCTTTCCATGGCCGACTGGCCCACATTCTTGAGCGCCGCCAGGGCATAGCGCACGGCCAGGGCGCCCTCGTGCTCCTCCACCTCGAACAGCGGGCGCGAACGGTTGATGTCGGGACCCAAGAGCTTGATCTTCAGCCGGTCCAGTTCCTGGCGGAAGGCGTTCAGCTTGTCGGTGTTCGCCATGTCATAGGTCATGGTGGCGGCCATGAACTCGACGGGGTAGTTGGCTTTCAGCCAGGCGGTCTGATAGGCCACCAGCGCATAGGCGGCGGCGTGAGACTTGTTGAAGCCGTATTCAGCGAACTTGGCCACCTTGTCGAAGATCA
>CAYOKN010000098.1:8014-8333 GCA_964404545.1 uncultured Rhodospirillaceae bacterium
CCACGAAGATCTTCCGCTGGGCGTCCAGCTCCTCCTTGATCTTCTTACCCATGGCGCGGCGCAACAGGTCGGCGCCGCCCAGGGTATAGCCGGCCAGCTCCTGGGCGATCTGCATCACCTGTTCCTGGTACACCATGATCCCGAAGGTTTCCTTCAAGATCCATTCCAGGCGGGGATGCATGTAGTCCGGCTCTTCCTTGCCGTGCTTACAGGCGATGTAGCGGGGGATCTGGTCCATGGGGCCCGGACGATAGAGGGCCACCACGGCGATCAGGCCTTCCAGCCGGTTGGGCTTCATGCCGCGCAGCACATCGCGCAT
>CAYOKN010000098.1:8360-10111 GCA_964404545.1 uncultured Rhodospirillaceae bacterium
GCGGTGTCGCCCCGGGACAAAAGCTCGTAGGTCTTCTCGTCGTCGAGGGGCAGCGCCTCCATGTCCACCCTGACGCCGCGCCGCTGGATGAACTCCACCGCCTTGTTGATGACGGTCAGTGTCTTCAGGCCCAGGAAGTCGAACTTCACCAGGCCGGCGGCCTCCACCCATTTCATGTTGAACTGGGTGACGGGCATGTCCGAGCGCGGGTCTCGGTACAGCGGCACCAACTCGTCCAGATAGCGGTCGATGCCGGCGGCGTGGGTCGAGGCGTGGCGGTAGAGTCCCTCCAGCTGCATGCCCAGCTTGACCAGATGGGCCACGGTCTCGTCCCGCTCGACCTGCTCCTTCAAGAGCTCCTCGGTCTCCAGCGCCTCTTTCAAGGTCACCGGCTTGGCCGGGTTGTTGGGCACCAGCTTGCAGATGCGATCCACCTGGCCATAGGGCATCTGCAGCACGCGCCCCACATCGCGCAGCACCGCACGGGCCTGCAGCTTACCGAAGGTGATGATCTGGGCCACCTGGTGGTAGCCGTATTTCTGCTGCACGTATTGGATCACGCGCTCGCGGTTGTCCTGGCAGAAGTCCACGTCGAAGTCGGGCATGGACACGCGTTCAGGGTTCAGGAACCGCTCGAACAGCAGGCCCCACCGCAGCGGGTCCAGGTCGGTGATGGACAGCGCCCAGGCCACGCACGAGCCGGCGCCTGAGCCACGGCCCGGCCCCACCGGGCAGCCATTGGCCTTGGCCCATTTGATGAAGTCGGCCACGATCAGGAAGTAGCCGGGAAAGCCCATCTTCTCGATGATGCCCAGTTCGTAGTCCAGCCGCTCGGTATAGGTCTTGGCCACCCGCTCGCGGGCGTGCTCGTCCATCTCCTCGGTAAAGACATGGATCTTCATGCGCTCGGCCAGGCCTTCATGGGCCTGCTTGCGCAACTCCTCCACTTCGCCCCGTGGGGTGTCAAAGGGCGGCAGGATGGGCTTGCGCTTGGCCACCATGAAGGCGCACCGCTGGGCGATGACCAGGGTGTTGGCGATGGCCTCGGGCAGGTCGGCGAACAGCTCGACCATGGCTTCGGCCGACTTGAAATGGTGATGCGGCGTCAAGCGCCGGCGCTCGTCCTGGCTGATATAGGCGCCCTCGGCGATGCACAGCAGGGCGTCGTGGGCCTCGTACATATCCTCGGCCGGAAAGAACGGCTCGTTGGTGGCCACCAACGGGATGTCGTGTTTATAGGCCAGGTCGATCAGGCCCGGCTCGATGCGGTCCTCCAGCGGATCGAAATGCCGCTGCAGCTCCACATAGAGTCGGCCCGGAAACGCCGCCTGCAGGCGCAGCAGCACCTCCTCGGCACGCGGCCCCTGCCCCTCGCCCAGCAACCGCCCGATAGGCCCGCGCGGGCCGCCGGTCAGCAGCAAGAGACCGCCATTATGGGCCTCGATGTCGGCATAGGACACATGGGGCGTCTCGCCCGCCGGTGTCTCCAGAAAGGCCTTGGACACCAGCTTCAGGAGGTTGTTGTAGCCCTCCTCGGACTGGCAGATCAGCACCAGCTGGTCCGGCTCGGGCTTGCGCAGATCGCGCCCCGGCCGCTGCTCGGCCTGGTCCTCGCGCCCCACCTGCAGCTGACAGCCGATCACCGGCTGGATGCCCGCATCCGCGCAGGTGGTGGAAAATTCCAACGCCCCGAACAGATTGCCCGTATCGGCGATGCCCACCGCCGGCATGTTCATCTTGGCGCAGAGCTT
>CAYOKN010000099.1:0-10088 GCA_964404545.1 uncultured Rhodospirillaceae bacterium
TGGCCGACCAGTTCCTGATGAACCCCAAGGAAATCTCGGTGGCCGCCCAGGCCTCCACCGCCGGCACCGTGGCGCAGCATATCGTGGTGGTGGAAGAGATCGACAAGCGGGAAGCCTTGCGGCACATCATCCGCATCGAGAACGTCAAGAACGCGTTCATCTTCCGCAACCGCAAGCGCGACGTGGAAATCCTCTACAAGTCGCTGGCCAAGCACGGCTTCTCGGTCTGCCGCCTGCATGGCGACATGCCGCAGTCGTCGCGCACCGAGACCCTGGACTCCTTCAAGAAGGGCGAGTCCAGCCTGATGGTGTGCTCGGACGTGGCGGCGCGCGGCATCGACATCGCCGACGTCAGCCATGTGTTCAATTTCGACGTGCCGATCCATTCCGAGGATTACGTGCACCGCATCGGCCGCACCGGCCGCGCGGGGCGCGAAGGCCGCGCCTTCACCATCGCCACCCCCGATGACGGCAAGTTCGTGCTGGCCATCGAGAAGCTGATCGGCAAGCCGATCCCGCGCCTGGGCGTGGAAGGCCTGCCCGAGGTGGAACTCAGCTTCGAAGATCGCCGCCGCCGCAAGCGGGCTGCCCGCACCGAGCGTCCCGAACGCGGGGAGCGTCCCGAACGCGGGGAGCGTCCCGAACGCGGGGAACGCCCCGAGCGCGGGGAACGCCCAGAGCGCGAGGAACGCCCCGAGCGCGGGGAGCGCCCCGAGCGGGAAGACCGGCCCCAGCGCGCGGAACGCCCCGAGCGGGAAGACCGGCCCCAGCGCACGGAACGCCCCGAGCGCGGAGAGCGCCCCGAGCGGGACGAGCGTCCGCAGCGCGAGGACCGGCCCCAGCGTGGCGAACGCCGCGATGACCGCCGCAATGACCGTGATGGGAGCCGCGATGGGGGCCGCCGGCGCGAACGCCGCGACCAGTTCGGCATTGGCGAGATGACCCATTCCGACCATGCGGTCGGCTTCGGCGATCATGTCCCCGACTTCATCACCCGCCCGGTGGTGTTCCCGCCGCCGGACCTGGTGGAGACCGAGGAAACCTATGCCGAGCCCGCAGCCGAGCCGGTGGAGGTGATCGAATCCGCCCCCGCCCCCGCTCCGGCCGCTCCCGAGGCGCCCGAGCCCGCCCAGGCGCCCGAGCCCCAGGCTGAAGCCCCCGCCTTGGCGGATGCGACGGCTGAAAAGCCCAAGCGCCGCCGCGCGCCGCGCAGGACTTCGGCCAAGACCGAGGCCGAATCCCCCGCCGCAGAGGAACCGGCGACCGAGGCTCAAGCCGACGCCCCGACCGAGGCCAAACCGGATGCCGAGATCGAAGCCGCTCCGACCAAGCCCAAGCGCACCCGCAGCCGCAAGAAGGCCGAGCCTGCCGCCGACGCCGAGCCCGCCGCCGACGGCGACGCCCCGGTCAAGCCCAAGCGCAGCCGCAGCCGCAAGAAGACCGAGGCAGCCCCCGAGGCTGCTCCCGAGGCCGCACCCGAGAGCGAGTGACCGCCATGCAGACCATCTTCGTCCAGGTGAAGTGCGATTTGGGCCGCGCCTACGAGGTGGCCGACGCGGCCGTGGAAACCGAACAAGTGTCCGAGGTCTATTCCATCTCGGGCGCCTATGATCTGATGATGAAATGCTATCTGGAGGACGGCGCCGACATCGGCCACTTCGTCAACCAGACCATCCATCAACTGCCCGGGGTGAAGGACACCTTCACCATCATCGCCTTCAAGGCCTTCGGCTGACCGGTCCGGGTTGAACAGAAAAGGGCGCCCCGCGAAAGCGGGGCGCCCTTTTGTTTTTCCCACCTGCTTGCCCGCGAGCTGAGCCTGTCGAAGCGGAACCGCCTTAAGGTAGCTTGCTGGCCGGCGGAATCATGTCTTCGCGCCGGTCCGGGGTCAATTCGGACAGGCGCCCCAATTCGGCCACCAGCTTGTCGAACTGGTCCAGCTGGGCGGCCACCTGGGCGAAGTTTTCCAGGCCTTCGGCATTGATCACGAAATGCCGCAGGTTCTCGGCGCTTTCCGCCAGCACCTGGGTCCAGTCGCGCAGCGAGCGCGGGCGGACCATGTAGGCATTGTGCACATTGCGCAGATTGTCGATCAGGATCCCCACCAAGGCCCGCAGGAACGGGTCGGCCTTTTCCATTTTGCCGCGCACGGCATCGCCGGGGATCACGATCAGGGTGCTGGGCGCCAGAGTGACCGCCGAGGCCATGCGGGGGGCGCCGTCCAGAACCGCCATCTCGCCGAACAGCGAGCCGGCCTTCAGCGAGCCCAACAGGACCTTGCGGTCTTCCACATGCTTGTAAATGCCCACCTTGCCCGACGCGACGATATAGGCGTTGTCGGCCTTGTCGCCCTGGGAAAAGATCCGGTCACCTTCGGGATAGTGGCGGCGTTCGAGCGCTGTGTCCTGGAACATGATCCAATGCCAAAGGGCCTGAGAAGATTAGGACTTTCAGTCTAATACAATCGTGACAAACAGGCGAGAGGCCTTCGCCGGCCCGCCCGTTCAAAACGCCAGGGCGACACCGCCCGATAGCATGACCACGGTAAACACGACGCCGATCCGCACCGCCATCTGGCCGCCGCACAGCACCGCCACCATGCCGCCCTTGACCAGCGTGTTGATGAAGGCGGCGATCACCACCGAAAGGGCGGCCACCTCGACGGTGATGGAGGCCCCGGCCATTTCCGCCATGGAAATGGAGATGGCGTCCACGTCGGCGATGCCCGAAAGCGCCGCGAGGATATAAAGGCCCTCATTACCGAACCAGCCTTTCAGCAGCTTGGCCAGCAGCATGATGATGGCCAGCAGCACGCCGAACTTCACCGCCATGCCCAACTCAAAGGGATTGGCGATGGCCAGGCTGGTTTTCTGGCTTTGATCGCCGCCGGTGAACCACAGCACCGCCGCCCCCAGATAGCCCACCACGGTCATGGTGCCCATGGGCACCGCCAGGGGCCACAACAAGTCGGGATTCAGCACCACCACGATCAGCAGGATGCGGGCGAACATGGTGGCCGCCGCCACCGCCACGCCCGCCGCCAGCAGGCTTTGCAGGTCGGGGCTGGTGCGGCCCATGCGCGAGAAGCTGACGGTCAGGGCGGTACTGGAGGCCAGCCCGCCAAAGAACCCGGTGAACAGGGTGCCGATGCGGGCGCCGGCCAGCTTGATGGCGAAATAGCCCACGAAACTGATGGCGGCGATCATCACCACCAAAAGCCACAGCTTGTAGGGGTTCAGCACCTGACCCGGCCCGAAGCCCTGGTTGGGCAGCAGCGGCAGCAGCACCACCGAGATCAGGAGCAGCTTGATGGCGGCCATCAGCTCCAGTTTTTCGACCCGCTCCAGCCAGGTGTGCAGCACTGGCTTAAGGGCCAGCAGGAAGGTGGCCACCACCGCGCCCGCCGCCGCCACCGCCATCTCGCCCCGCACCGCCAAAGCACCCAGGCCAAAGCAGAGCAGCAGGGCAATCTCGGTGGTGATGCCGCGATGACGCTGGTCCGGGCTGCGGAACTGGATCAGATAGGCACCGATCACCAACGCCGAAAAGGAGAAGAAGGCAACGCCCAGGGCCAGGTCGCCGGCATAAAGCCCCACCAGACCCCAGAAACCGCCCAAAAGGCCGGTCAAGGCAAAGGAGCGGATACCCGCGACCCGCGCGCCCTCGGGCTCGCTGCGGGCCTGCCAGCCGCGCTCGAACCCCAACAGAAGCCCGATGGCCAGCGCCAGTCCCAGGCGCCGGAAGATTTCCAGCTCTTCCATCGTTCGCCCTCCCCACCCGAATGGCATAATTCTGGACCCAAAAGAGGGAGGGTTCCAGTGACAATATTTAGATTAATTTTTAGGCACTGTGCTCAATTGCACACCATTTAGGCATTTCTGTTGCGCTGGAGCAAAAGGACCGCTATGACAAAAGGCGAGTGCTTTGTTTCCATCCATGCCCAGGGGGGTCCTGAAATGGCATCCGTTATGATCAAGGTGGCCGGTGAAGGCCTTGTCGCAGCCGCCCATCGCCTGGCCGATCCCGGCCCGACCACCGGCTCGTCCATCATCTATGAAGTGACCAATGTGCCGGACGGCATGAAGGCCGACGACGTGGTCAGCAAGTTCAAGGGCTTCGCTGCGCCCAAGGACCGCTACGAAGTGGACTTCGGCGAACTGCCCTGATCCCGGGGACGCGGATCGGCGGCTGCAAAGCCGGAAGGGTCGCCTTCCGGCTTTCGGCGCTGGCGGGTCGAAATATTTGATTTAGGTCATTTGCAAGCGGCTCGCGCCTGCTACTCTGGTTGCCTCCTCAAAGGCAAAGAGAGTGTGCAATGGCGGGTTCCGTTTCCATCGCACTGACCGGCTCGGGCGGAGCCGGCGTCATGACCGCCGGCCAGCTTTTGCTGGACGCCGCAGCCAAGGCCGGCCTCTATGGCCTGATGGCTCGCTCCTCGGGCCCCCAGATCCGGGGCGGCGAGGCCGCCGCGCTGGTGCGCATCGCCAGCCATCCGGTGCAGTCCCCCGATGACCAATTCCAGATCCTGGTGGCCTTCGACTGGGGCAATGTGGGGCGCTTTGCCGCCGAGCTGCCGCTGTCGTCCGCCTCGCTGATCATCGCCGACCCATCCCAAGGCGAACCGCCCGAAGCCATCGCCGCCCAGGGTGCCGCCCGGGTGGACCTGCCCATGAAGGACCTGGCCCGCGAGATCCCCGGCGGCCGCGTCAACATGATCGGCCTGGGCGCGGTGGCGCACTTGATCGGCCTGCCGCTTGAGGTGATCGAGCAGACCCTGGCCCCGGCCCTGGCCAAGAAGGGCGAGGAGGCGCTGGCCGCCTCGCACGCCGCCCTGGTGGCGGGCGCCCAGGCAGCGCGCGCCTTCGGCCAGTCCTATGCGCTGGAGCCCGGCGAGCCCGGCCACGCCGTCTGGAACATCTCGGGCAATGAAGCCGCCGGCTTGGGCGCCGTCAAGGGCGGCATCCGTTTCGTGGCCGCCTATCCCATCACCCCGGCCACCGAGATGCTGGAATGGCTGGCCCCCACCCTGCCCAAGCTGGGCGGCACCCTGGTGCAGGCCGAGGACGAACTGGCCTCCATCAATATGTGCCTGGGCGCCTCGTTCGGCGGCGTGCCGTCGCTGACCGCCACCGCCGGCCCCGGCTTGGCCCTGATGACCGAAAGCATCGGCCTGGCCGTGGCGTCCGAGACCCCCGTGGTGGTGGTGGACGTGCAGCGCGGCGGCCCCTCCACCGGCATTCCCACCAAGTCGGAACAGACCGACCTGAACATCGCCCTGCACGGCCTGCATGGCGATGCGCCGCATCTGGTGCTGGCCCCCAATTCCATCGCCGACTGCCTGTTCACCACCCAATGGGCGGTGCATCTGGCCGAGGCGCTGCAATGCCCGGCCATCGTGCTGTCGGACCAGTTCATGGGCCAGGCCCGCGCCATCATCGACCAACCCGCCGACATCGCCTTCGTGGGCAAGCGGCTTGTCCCGCACGGTGACATAGCCGAGGGCTATCACCGCTATGCGGTGACCGCCAGCGGCGTCTCGCCCATGGCCATCCCGGGCATGAAGGGCGGCCAATACACCGCCGACGGACTGGAGCACAATCCGCGCGGCACCCCGTCCAGCCAGGACGCCGACCACCAGGCCCAGTTGGACAAGCGCGCCCGCAAGCTGGACGACCATGACTATGGCGACCATTGGGCCGACATCGAGGGCGACGGCGAGGTGGCGGTGATCACCTGGGGCTCGGTCACCGGCCCGGTGCGCGAGGCTTTGGAACGGGCCGAGGCGCAAGGGCTGAATGCCCGCCTGATCTCGATGCGGCTGCTCAGCCCCGCCAGCCCCGAGCGCATGGCCGCCGCCCTGTCCGGGGTCAAGCGGCTGCTGGTGGTGGAGCAGAGCCACGGCGCCCAGTTCCACAAATATCTGCGGGCCCATTACGACCTGCCGCCCGAGGTGGCGGTGTTCCACCGGGCCGGCCCCCTGCCGGTGCGCCCCGGCGAGATCGCCGCCCGCCTGCAGGCCTGGATGTGAGAGCGAGAGACACCATGACCGTGGACACCCCCCTCACCCCCGCCGACTACAAATCCGACATCCGCCCGGTCTGGTGCCCGGGCTGTGGCGACTATGCGGTCCTGAGCGCCCTGACCAAGGCTCTGGCCGACCTGCAGCTGCCGCGCGAGAACACCGCCGTGGTCTCGGGCATCGGCTGCTCCAGCCGCATCCCGGCCTATACCAGCGTCTATGGCTTCCACGGCGTGCATGGCCGCGGCCTGGCCATCGCCACCGGCCTGAAGGTGGCCCGCCCCGACCTGACGGTGATCGCCACCGGCGGCGACGGCGACGGCTTTTCGATCGGCGGCAACCATTTCCTGCATGCCTGCCGGCGCAATGTGGACATGACCTACATCGTCATGGACAACGAAGTCTATGGCATGACCAAGGGGCAGGCCTCGCCCACCACCGCGCCCGACTGGTGCGAAAGCAAGCTGACCCCCAAGGGCACCGGCATCAGCCCGGTCGAGCCGCTGCACCTGGCCCTGGCCGCCGGTGCCAATTTCATTGCCCGGGGCTTCTCGGGCGATCCCAACACCCTGGCCAGGCTGATGGTCGAGGGTATCCGGCATCCCGGCTTTTCCTTCATCCAGGTCTTGAGTCCCTGCGTCACCTTCCGGCCCGAGCAGCGGGAATGGAAGACCCTGGTGCACAAGGACGACCGCGACGGCTCGACCGCCATGGCCGAGGCCATGCAGCGCCTGGCCCAGGATGACGGCTTCACCGCCGGCGTGCTGTTCGCCGGGCGCCGCCCGCCCTTCCACCCCGAACTGAAAGCAACGGCCAGCCTGGCCGAGATCGAGGGAGCCTTCGCCCAATGACCGACCTCCCCACCTTCCTGGCCCATGCCATCGCCCTCGAGAACGAAGCCGCCGAACGCTATGACGACCTGGCCGGCTCCATGGATGTGCACCACAATCCCGAGGTGGCCGAGCTGTTCCGGCAGATGGCCCATTTCTCGCGCCTGCATGCGGGCCAGGTGACCGAGCGCGCCGCCGGCATCGACCTGCCCAAGCTGCGCCCCTGGGATTATCAGTGGAAGGGCATGGAGGAAGGCCCCGAGACCGCCGACTTCGGCAACACCCACTATCTGATGACACCCTGGCACTGCCTGCAACTGGCCCTGATCAACGAACGGCGCGGCCAGAAATATTACCAGGGCATCGCCGACGCCTCGGCGGACCCGGCCATCCGCGCCATGGCCCAGGAAATGGCCGACGAGGAAGCCGAGCATGTGGCCATGCTGGAAAAATGGCTGTCCCGCGTCGAGGCCCCCGCCGATGACTGGGACCTGGACACCGACCCGCCGGTGGTCAGCGACTAGGGACCCATTCCCTAGATCGGCACCCCCGCCAGCTTTTCCCGCAGCACATCCGCATCGGCACGCACGCCGTCCAGATGCGGGTTGACCTCCAGCGCGGCGTCGAATGCCTTCAGGGCCGATTCTTCGTCGCCCAGGCTGCGGAAGATATGGCCCAGGCCGGTCAGGGCGGCGAAATGGCGGGGTTCCAGGGCCAGCACATGGCGCAGGTCCTCGATGGCGGCGCCATAGTCGTCCTGCAGCACATGAGCCACCGCCCGCTGGTTCCACGCCTCCACGAACTCCGGCTCGCGCTGGACCAGTTCATCGAGGATCAACAACGCGCGGTCGTACTCGCCGGCATGGATGGCGCCGGCTGCCTCCACCAGCAGGCGGTCCAGCGCCGGCGAGCCCGAGCGGGCCCACACATGCAGGATCTCCACTTCGATAGAGTCGGCCTCCTGGGCGCTGGCGGCGGTGCGCAGCTGCTGGAACAGCAGGTCCAGGCGCGCCTCCTTGGGCGGCGCCGCCGGGGCGACCTCGGGGCCGGAGCAGCCCGCCAGGGCCAACATCCCGGCCAGAAACAGGGGGATGACGGGTTTCATAATCTGCATGTAGGCATTCTGGCCAGAGCCGGGAAGGGTTCCCCCTGCCAAACGGCCGCTCCCTTGGGGGAGGGAGGACGGAAAATATGGTCCGGGGGCATGCCCCCGCTCTATGCTGGCGCAAAAGCATAAGATGGAGGCGTCCCCCATGCGGCTTCCCCCTCAGAGCCCACACCCCGCCGCCCTGGAACCGCTGCTGGCCGAGCTGGCGAGCGCGATCCCGCCTGCCCGGCTGGTCACCGATCCCTTGCGCACCCTGGCCTATGGCACAGATGCCAGCTTCTACCGCCTGACGCCGCAGTTGGTGGTGCTGCTGGAGTCCGAGGACGAGGTGCGGCATCTGCTGGCCGCCTGCCGCCGCCAAGGCCGCGCCGTCACCTTCCGCGCCGCCGGCACCAGCCTGTCCGGCCAGGCGGTGACCGATCAGGTGCTGGCAGTGCTGGGCGACAACTGGCACCAAAGCTGGATATCCGAGGACGGTGCCAGCATCCGCCTGCAGCCCGGCGTGATCGGCGCCGAGGCCAACCGGCGCCTCGCCCCCTTTGGCCGCAAGATCGGCCCCGACCCGGCCAGCATCAATGCCTGCAAGATCGGCGGCATCGCCGCCAACAATGCCAGCGGCATGTGCTGCGGCGTGGCCCGCAACAGCTATCACACCCTGGCCGCCATCCGGGTGATCCTGGCCGACGGCGCCACCCTGGACACCGCTGACCCGGCCAGCGTCCAGGCCTTCCGCCACAGCCATGCCGCCCTGCTGGACGGCTTGCGGGACCTAGCCGACGAGGTGCGGGCCAGCCCGCTGGCCGAGCGCGTCCGGCACAAATACCGGCTGAAGAACACCACCGGCTATGGCCTGAACGCGCTTCTGGATTTTGATGATCCGGTGGACATGCTGGCCCATCTGATGATCGGGTCCGAGGGCACGCTGGGCTTCATCGCCGAGATCACCTACCGCACCGTGCCCGACCATCCGCACAAGGCCACGGCGCTTGTCTGCTTTCCCGACCTGGGCGCCGCCTGCCGGGCGGTCAGCGCCTTGAAGGCCGAGCCGGTGGATGCGGTGGAACTGATGGACCGCCCGGCCCTGCGCTCGGTGCAGGGCAAGCCGGGAGTGCCGCCCGCCATCGCCGGGCTGGGCCCCGAGGCCGCCGCGCTGCTGATCGATGTGCGCGGCCCCGACGCCCAGGCCCTGGCCGCCAATGTGGCGCGGGTGAGCAAGGTGCTGGAGGACCTGCCCCATCTGGACCAGGTGGCCTTCACCACCGACCCTCAGGCCATCGAGCGGCTGTGGACCGTGCGCAAGGGCCTGTTCCCCAGCGTGGGCGCCATGCGCCAGACCGGCACCACGGTGATCATCGAGGATGTGGCCTTTCCGGTGGAGCATCTGGCCGCGGCCACCCTGGAGCTGCAGCAGGCCCTGCACCAGCATGGCTATGCCGAAGCCATCATCTTCGGCCATGCCCTGGAGGGGAACCTGCATTTCGTCTTCACCCAGGGCTTTGACGACCCCGCCGAGGTGGCCCGCTATGACGGGCTGATGCAGGCGGTGGCCGAGCTGGTGGTGCGGCGCGGCGGCTCGCTGAAGGGCGAACACGGCACCGGCCGCAACATGGCGCCCTTCGTGGCCCTGGAATGGGGCGAGGATGGCCGCGCCGCCATGGAGCGCATCAAGGCCCTGATCGATCCCGCCGGGCTGCTCAATCCCGGTGTGATCCTGAACCCCGACTCGCACGCCCATCTGAAGCATCTGAAGCCCATGCCGGCGGCCCATGCGTTGGTGGACAAATGCATCGAATGCGGCTTCTGCGAACCCAAATGCCCGTCAGCCGGGCTGACCCTGACGCCGCGCCAGCGCATCACTGCCTGGCGCGCCATCCAGGACGGCTGGACCGACCTTGAGGCCGACTATGCCTATCAAGGGCTTGAGACCTGCGCCGCCTGCGGCCTGTGCTCCACCGCCTGCCCGGTGGCCATCGATACCGGCGCCCTGACCAAGGCCCTGCGCGGCCAGCGCCAGCCCGGCTGGGCCCAAAGCCTGGCCAGTGTCGCCGCCGACCATTACGGGCCGCTGCTGACGGCGGCGCGGCTGGGCATGGGGCTGGCCCGCCGGCTGCCCGCGCCCAAGGGGCGCCCG
>CAYOKN010000100.1:0-5349 GCA_964404545.1 uncultured Rhodospirillaceae bacterium
GGGCCACGCTGCGCACCTCGCGCTCGAAGTCGTTGGCCATCTGCACATATTTGGTCGCGATGGACCAGTTCAGCATGGGGCCCATATAGTTGCCATTGCGGTCATAAATGGCCGCAACATGGTTCTCGATGGTCTCGTTGCCGATCTGGAACTTGCCGTCATAGGGCAGGTTGTTGGGGTCCTGCAGGATCTTCGAGACGAAGCCCTTGCGGGCGTGGAAGTCTTCGACGCAGACGCCCAGGATGTCGTCGGGCGGGATCGGCAGGTGCGACTTGACCTTTTCCAGGATGCGCCGGGCAGCCGGATTCACATAGCGCACCTTCAACTCATCCTTGTCGCAGATCATCACAGCGCTCGGCTGGGTCTCGACCATCTGGCGCAGATGGAAGGCTTGGTCCACCTCCTTGCGCACCGTCTCCAGCGAGCGGGCCATGGCGCCGATTTCGTCGCGGGCCGCAAGGTCCGGAATGGTGATCGAGGCATCGCCCTCGGCCAGGCGGCCCAGCAGGGCGGTCAGCCGGTTCAGCGGCCGGGTGACAGTCAGCGAAATCAGCACCGTCACCAGGATGGACAGGCCGGCGGCCAGGGCCATGACCAGCAGATATTGGCTGCGGTGGGCGGCCCCTTCGCGAGTGGTTTCCTCATAGGTGGCGGCGGCGCGGTCCGAAGCCAGCTGCGCCATGACCATCAGCGCGGCTTCCAGCTTCTGGAAGCGGCCGTCCACATTGGGGGTGAAGGGGATGGCCAGCACACGGTCGATCTGCGCCATGTCCATCAGATTGCGGGCGCCGGCCTCATAGTCGTCCAGGGCCGGGCCGATGGCCTTGAGCGCCGCCTGCTCACGTTCACTCAGGTCCGGTCCGGCGGCCAGCTCGGCCACCAGTCCGCGCACTTCGGGCAGGCCCTTTTGCACCGCCGTCAGCATGGCGGTCATCTTGTCGGACTCGATGCCGGAATCCGACATGGCCAGGAAGCGGGATACGGTGCCGTGGATTTCGGCAGCCCGCAGCAGGGCTTCCTTGGTCTTGCCCAGCTTGTGGAAATCGCTGGTGAACACCTCGGCGATGGCCCTTTCCTGGCGCACCGCATAGACGTTCGACAGCATGGCCAGCCCCACCATGCACAGGATCACCATGGCCGGCGAGGCGAAGATCCGCACGGCGATGGGTAAGTTGCGCAGCGTCATTTGTTGTCCCCCTGGGCCGCAAGGGCCCAGGGGAGGAAAGCAAAATTGTCGGCGCGACACACTATGTCGGAGGATATAATAATTGACATGATCGCGCTTAAGTTGTTCCGGTGATCAGTCGTAAGGCCAGGTGAAGGGGTAATCCATGCTGCCCGCCAGCTGCCCCTGGGCCTTGGTGATTCCCTCGGCATGGATCACCGCCATGCTCTGGCGCACGTCCAGCCCGGCGCGGTCGTTGGGGGGCATGTTCAGGATTTCGCGCAGATAGGCGATACGCTCCATGGCGTATTCCCGAAAGCCCAGCCGGCAATAGCGTTCGGCATCGGCGCGCATGGGCTGCACCTTGGTCCATTGCGGGTCATTGTTGGAGGAGTTGTTGGGCTGCGGGTGCCAGGCTTCCCAGTTTTCAATCAGTTCCAGGTGCGTGGCGCAGGAAAAGGTGGGCGGGCCGCCCGTGGCGCGCTGGCCGGGCACGGCCGGCAGGGATTGGGCAAAAGCCGGAGCGGCCACCAGCAAGGCCAAGGCGGCGCCGGTCAGGGTCCGTCGCAACATGGGGTCCTCCCGTGATTGGGTCTCTTGCGGTGCTGAACAGCCGACAACGCTTTTTGGTTTCCACCACCCCCGAAAGGCGGAAGAAGCGTTGAAGACTGCGACTAAGTTTCATTAATGTTAGGGATATTGCGCCGCCGCATGAGCGGCGCGCCCGAACCCCATGGGGATGAAACGCAGCATATGGCCGATGCCGACCTGATCCTGGCCGCTTCCAGGCCCCAGTCCAGGCCCCAATCGGGCGGGCTGGCCCGCATTCTGCCGCGTGGTTTGGGCTGGACCCTGGTGGTGCTGCTGGTGGCGCTTCTGGTGGCGGCGCCGGTGCTGGTGGTGGTGGGCCATCTGTTCGTGGCCTCGGGTGAGGTCTGGAGCCATCTGGCCGAGACCGTGCTGCCCCGCTATGTGCTGAATTCGCTGCTGCTGATGCTGGGGGTGGGGGCCGGGGTGCTGGTGATCGGCGTGGGCACTGCCTGGCTGGTGACCATGTGCCGCTTTCCCCTGGCCAGCCTGTTCGAGTGGGCGCTGCTGCTGCCCCTGGCCATGCCGGCCTATGTGATTGCCTATACCTATACCGGGCTGCTGGACTATGCCGGGCCGGTGCAGTCGGGTCTGCGCGCCCTGTTCGGCTGGAGCAGCGCCCGCGACTACTGGTTCCCGCACATCCGGTCGCTGGAAGGGGCCATCGCCATGCTGACGCTGGTGCTGTACCCCTATGTCTATATGCTGGCCCGTGCCGCCTTTTTGGAACAGTCGGTCTGCGTGCTCGAGGCCTCGCGCACCCTGGGGTGCACGCCGGGGCGGGCTTTCCGCACGGTGGCGCTGCCGCTGGCGCGCCCGGCGGTCATCGCTGGCCTGGCCCTGGCGCTGATGGAAACCCTGAATGACTTCGGCACGGTGCAGTATTTCGCCGTGGACACCTTCACCACCGGCATCTACCGCACCTGGATGGGGCTTGGCCAACCGGCGGTGGCGGCGCAGCTGGGCGCGGTGCTGATGCTGTTCATCTTTGCCCTGCTGCTGCTGGAGCGGACCAGCCGCGGCGGCCGGAAATATCACCACACCACCGGCCGCTACCGGCGCCTGCCGCGCCATCCCCTGCGCGGGCTGCGCGCCGCCGCCAGCCTGCTGGTCTGCGCCCTGCCGGTGCTGCTGGGCTTCGTGTTGCCGGCGCTGATGCTGGGCCAGTGGGCGCTGGGCAGCGGCGAGGGGTTGGACGCGGACAGTTTCGCCCATCTGGCCGGCAACAGCTTCCTCCTGGCCCTGGCCGCCGCTCTGGCCGCCGTGGCGGTGGGGTTGCTGCTGGCCTATGGCCAGCGGCTGAACCGGGGCAGCCGGCTGATGACGGCGTCGGTGCGGGTAGCGGCGCTTGGCTATGCGGTGCCGGGCTCGGTGATCGCCGTGGGCATCATGGTGCCCATGGTCTGGCTGGACCGCCAGCTGCTGCCCTGGCTGGGCGTGCTGCTCTTCACCGGCACCATCCTGGGGCTGGTCTATGCCTATCTTGTCCGGTTCCTGGCGGTGGCCGGGAACACCATCGAGGCCAGCCTGTCAAAGGTCACTTTTTCCATGGAAGGGGCGGCCCGCACCCTGGGCCATGCGCCGCTGGCCACCCTGCGCCGGGTGCATGTGCCGGTGATCCGCTCCTCGATCCTTACCGCTGGCCTCCTGGTGTTCGTGGATGTGATGAAGGAGCTGCCGGCCACTTTGATCATGCGTCCGTTCAATTTCGATACCCTGGCGGTCAAGACTTTCGAGCTGGCCTCGGATGAGCGCCTGCAGGACGCCGCCGCGCCGGCCCTGGCCATCGTTGGGGTGGGGATCATTCCGGTCGTGCTGCTGAGCATGGCCATCGCCCGGTCGCGGCCGGGAGGGGAGTAGGTGATGAAGGAAAGCCGGATCAACGCCGTCTTGCCGTCCCAGAGCAGCCTGGCCGGCGAGGGGCTGGTGCTGGAAGGGGTGCGCCATCGCTATGGCGGGCGGCAGGTGGTGCGCGGCGTGGACTTGACTGTGCGCCCGGGCGAGCTGGTCTGCCTGTTGGGGCCGTCGGGCTGCGGCAAGACCACCACCTTGCGCATCGCCGCCGGGCTGGAGCATCCCCAGGAGGGGCGGGTCACCCTAGGCGGCGTCGTGGTGGCCGATGGCGGGCTGGCAGTGCCGCCCGAGCAGCGGCAGGTCGGATTCCTGTTCCAGGACTTCGCCCTGTTCCCGCATCTGACCGTGATCGCCAATGTGGAATTTGGCCTGCGCGGCCTGGGGGCGTCCGAGCGCCGGGCGCGGGCCGAGGCCTGCCTGGCCCAGGTGGGCATGCTGGACTATGCCATGGCCTTTCCGCACATGCTGTCGGGTGGCCAGCAGCAGCGCGTGGCGCTGGCTCGCGCGCTGGCGCCCAAGCCCCGGCTGATGCTGCTGGACGAGCCCTTCTCAGGCCTGGATTCGCGGCTGCGGGAATCCGTGCGCGACGAGACCCTGCATGTGCTGAAGCAGTCCGGCGTTTGCACCCTGATGGTCACCCACGACCCAGAGGAAGCCATGTTCATGGCCGACCGCATCGCCCTGATGAAGGACGGCGAGATCGTACAGCAGGGAGCGCCGGTGGAGCTTTATTTCCACCCCAAGGAGGCCTTTGTCGCCAGCTTCTTTGGCGAGGTGAACCGCATCGAGGGCGAGGTGCGGCAGGGCAGGGTGGCCACCCTGTTCGGCCCCATCGACGCCCCAGGCCTGGCCGAAGGGGCGCCGGTGGAGGTGCTGGTCCGGCCTGAGGCACTGCAGCTGAAGGTGCTGGCCGGCAACCAGCCCGGCCTGTGCCCGGCCCAGGTCATGGCCAGCCGCATGCTGGGGCGCAGCAGCCTGATCCACTTCTGCGCCGGCGATGTCTGCGGGGTGCGGGAGCATCTCCATTCACGTATGCCCGGACGATTCCTGCCGCGTGAAGGCGAGATTTTGGATGTGGCCTTGGACCACGCGCAGGCCTTCGTTTTTCCCCGAAATGAAACTAAATCGTAAGGCGGCGTCGTTGCGCCGTCGGGCGTTCTCTGCGATGATCCGGCCGCAACTGGTTTTCCAAGATTTACCGATCCCGGAGTGGTGGTTTCATGGGTAGCTTCAGCATCTGGCACTGGCTGATCGTTCTGGTCATCGTTCTTCTGCTGTTCGGCCGTGACAAGATTCCGAAACTGATGGGCGACATGGCCAAGGGCGTGCGCGAGTTCAAGAAGGGCCTGAAGGACGAGGACAAGGCCGACGCCGCCGCCGACCCGGCCGAGCGCAAGACCATCGAGGGCGAGGCCGTGCGTCCGAACGCCGCCGCCACCGAAAAGGACACCGCCACCAAGTCGTAATTGTCGAGGGCCGGGGCTGGCCCCGGCTTTCGAGGATGAACCTTCATGTTTGATCTCGGGATCGAGGAACTGGCGGTCGTGGCCGTGGTCGCCCTGGTGGTGATCGGACCCAAGGACTTGCCCGCCGCCATGCGCACCGCCGGCCAGTGGGTGCGCAAGGCCCGCCTGCTGGCAGGCGAGTTCCATCGCACCATGGACGACATGGTGCGCGAGGCTGAACTGGACGATGTGCGCCGCCAGGTGGAGGCGCTGAACCGCACCGACCTTACCCGCCAG
>CAYOKN010000100.1:5449-10006 GCA_964404545.1 uncultured Rhodospirillaceae bacterium
GGACGATGTGCGCCGCCAGGTGGAGGCGCTGAACCGCACCGACCTTACCCGCCAGTTGGAAAACAGCATCGACCCCCGGGGCGAGTTGAAGGGGGCCTTGGACATCCGCGATCCCGGCACCGACGCCCAGGCCGAGCAGGCCGGCGGGCTGGAGCTGCCCGCGCCAGCCCAGCCGGCGCCGCCCCCGGCCCAACCCACCGCCCCGGCCCAACCCACCGCCCAGGCCCAGCCGCAGACACCGCCCCAACAGCCGCAGCAGCTCGACCTGCTGGGCCAGCCGGCCCAGAAGCCGAAACAGGACCCGGCGCCGTGAAGGACAATCCCGAAGACCACAAGATGCCGCTTCTCGAACATCTGATCGAGCTGCGCCGCCGCCTTGTCTATTCCATCCTGGCCTTCCTGGTGGCGTTTGGCGGCTGCTATTATTTCTCGCAGACCATTTATGGCTTCCTGGTGCAGCCCCTGGCCGACATCCTGGCGGAGCAGGGCGGCGAGCGGCGCATGATCTATACCGCGCTGACCGAGGCCTTCTTCACCAATATGAAGGTGGCGGCCTGGGCCGCCGCGCTGATCTGCTTCCCGGTCTGGGCCGGCCAGCTCTGGGCCTTCGTGGCGCCGGGCCTCTATAAGCACGAGCGCAAGGCCTTCCTGCCCTTCCTGCTGGCCACTCCGGTGCTGTTCCTGCTGGGCGCCGGCATGGTCTATTTCTTCGTCATGCCCATGGCCTGGCAGTTCTTCCTGTCCTTTGAAAGCCTGGGTGTCGAAACCGGCGGCCTGCCGATCCAGTTGGAAGCCAAGGTGGGCGAGTATCTGTCTCTGGTGATGACGCTGATCTTTGCCTTCGGCATCGCCTTCCAGATGCCGGTGTTGCTGACCCTGCTGGCCCGCGTGGGCATCGTCACCGCCGACGGGCTGAAGGAGAAGCGCCGCTATGCCATCGTGGCGGTGTTCGTGGTGGCCGCCGTGCTGACTCCGCCCGATGTGATCAGTCAGATCGGCCTGGCCGTGCCCATGGTGATCCTGTACGAGCTGTCCATCATCGCCGCCCGCATGGTTCAGCCCAAGCCCGACCCGGTCGAGGAAATGGCCGAAGACGACGCGCCCTTCGAGGAAACCGACTTCAACGCCACCTGAGTGGGTTTCAGTACGCGGATCAACTCATCCCCTTGATCCGCGTATTCCGAGGTCCGGCCTTCGGCTGAGCCCCCCTGGACACACCAGCGCCCGCGCCTTATACACTCCCCATCCGTTTTTCTTGCCGAGCCCATTTCCATGCATGATCTGAAGGCGATCCGCGAAAATCCCGAAGCGTTCGATCAGGGGCTGCTGCGCCGGGGGCTGGCGCCGCTGTCGCCGCAGATCCTGGCCCTGGATGCCGAGCGGCGCGGGGCCCAGACCGCCGCCCAGGAGATGCAGAGCCGGCGCAACGAGGCCTCGAAGCAGATCGGCATGGTCAAGAAGCAGGGCGGCGACGCCCAGGCCTTGATGGACGAGGTGGCTGGCCTGAAGGACCGCATGGCCGAGGAAGAGGCGCGGGAGAAGGCCATCGGCGCCGAGCTGGACGCCATCCTGGCCGCCATCCCGAACCTGCCTGCCGCCGATGTGCCCGAGGGTGCTTCGGAAGACGAGAATGTGGAAATCCGCCGCTGGGGCGAGGTCAAGGACCTGGGCTTCGCCGCCAAGGAGCATGACCAGATCGGCACCGAGCTGGGGCTGATGGATTTCGAGGGCGCGGCCCGCCTGTCTGGCGCCCGCTTCGTGGTGTTGAAGGGCGCCCTGGCCCGGCTCGAGCGCGCCTTGGGCCAGTTCATGCTGGACCTGCAGACCGGCGAGAACGGCTATACCGAGGTGAACCCGCCCTATCTGGTGCGCGATGCCGCCCTCTATGGCACCGGCCAGCTGCCCAAATTCGGCGAGGATCTGTTCAAGACCAGCACCGACCACTGGCTGATCCCAACCGCCGAGGTGCCGCTGACCAATCTGGCCATGGACCAGATCCTGGACGAAAAGAGCCTGCCCCGGCGCATGACCGCCCTGACGCCCTGCTTCCGCTCCGAGGCGGGCGCGGCCGGCAAGGACACTCGCGGCATGATCCGCCAGCATCAGTTCCCCAAGGTGGAGCTGGTCAGCATCACCCGTCCCGAGGAGTCCGAGGCCGAGCATGAGCGCATGACCGGCTGCGCCGAGCAGGTGCTGCAGCGCCTGGGCCTGCCTTATCGGGTGATCGTGCTGTGCACCGGCGACATGGGCTTCTCGGCCCGCAAGACCTATGACATCGAGGTCTGGCTGCCGGGGCAGCAGCGGTTCCGCGAGATTTCGTCCTGCTCCAACTGCGGTGACTTCCAGGCCCGGCGCATGAATGCTCGCTACCGCCCCGAGGGCGAGAAGGGCACCCGCTTCGTCCATACCCTGAACGGGTCGGGCCTGGCGGTGGGCCGCTGCCTGGTGGCGGTGCTCGAGAACTATCAGCAGGCCGACGGATCGGTTCGCGTGCCCGAGGCCCTGCGTCCCTATATGGGCGGGCTCGAGGTGATCCAAGCCGCCAATGTTTGACGCCATCCCGGACCTTTCCTCGGCGCGCATCCTGGTCAGCAATGACGACGGCATCGGCGCGCCCGGCATCAAGCTGCTGGAAAAGATCGCCCGCAGCCTGAGCAAGGATGTCTGGGTGGTGGCGCCCGAGACCGAGCAGAGCGCGGTGGCCCATTCCCTGACCATCCGCCGGCCGCTGCGCATCCGCCGGCTGTCGCCGCGCCGCTATGCGGTGGACGGCACGCCCACGGATTCGGTGTTGCTGGGCATCAACCAGGTGATGAAGGGCAAGCGTCCCGACCTGGTGCTGTCGGGAATCAACCGGGGTGGCAATCTGGGCGAGGATGTGACCTATTCCGGCACCGTGGCCGCGGCCATGGAAGGCACCCTGCTGGGCGTTCCCTCCATCGCCTTGTCGCAGCAATATGCCTCGGGCCATCCGGTGAAATGGTCCACCGCCGAACATTTCGCCGCCGAGGTGATCCGTCGGGTCTGCGCCGTGGGCTGGGCCGGTAACGTGCTGATCAACGTCAATTTCCCCGACGTGACCCACACCCATGTGAGCGGGATCGAGGTCTGCCGCCAGGGCAAGCGCAAGCTGGGCGACGAGTTGATCGAGCGGCTGGACCCCCGGGGGGACAAATATTACTGGGTGGGCCCGCAGCGGCTCGAGGACATTTCGACACCCGGCACCGACATGTGCGGCATCGCCCAGGGCAAGGTGACGGTAACCCCGCTGTGCGTGGACATGACCAGCAGCCGCACCATGGAGCGGCTGTCCGAGGTGTTCCGCCCATGAGCAACGGCGGCTCGGACCCCACCCGGAGGATCGAGCTGCTTTTGCAGCTGCGCGACAACGGCATCACCGATGACCGCGTGCTGCATGCCATCGACCGCATCCCGCGCGAACTGTTCGTGCCCGAGCTGTTCCGCAAGCATGCCTGGGACGACACCGCTCTGCCCATCGGCTGCGGCCAGACCATCAGCCAGCCGCTGGTGGTGGGGCTGATGACCCAGGCGCTGGAGGTGGGCGACCGCATGAAGGTGCTGGAAATCGGCACCGGCTCGGGCTACCAGGCGGCGGTTTTGTCCAAGCTGTGCCGCCGGGTCTATACCATCGAGCGCCACCGCCACCTGCTGCAGGAGGCCGAGGCGCGGTTCCAGCATCTGCGCATCAGCAATATCACCAGCATCATCGGCGACGGTGCGCGCGGCTGGCCCGAGCAGGCCCCCTTTGACCGCATCATGGTGACGGCAGCCGCGCCCGAGATCCCGCAGGCGCTGGTTGACCAACTGGCCGTGGGCGGCATCATGGTTCTGCCGGTGGGACGCGCCGGCCGCCCGGATCAGCAATTGGTGCGGCTGGTGAAGACCGAGCAGGGGGTGCAGGAAGAGCGGCTGATGACCGTGCGTTTCGTTCCCCTGGTGGCCGGCCAGCTGCCCGAAGGATGAGGCGGCTGCCGCTTTCGCGTTGAGGCAAGGCGGCGCGATCCGTATAGTGCGGCCATGACCCGCTCGACCGCCCGACGCAGCAGCGCCTTCATTGCGGCCATCCTGGCGGCCGGGGGGCTTTCCGCCTGCGACCTGACCTGGAGCCGGCCCTACCAGCCGGGCGGCTGGCAGTCCGCCCAGCCCCAGGCCCGCCCCATGTCGGTGCCGCGCGGCGGCAGCTTCACGGTCCAGCGGGGCGACACCGTCTATGGCCTGGCCCGCCTTCATAATGTGTCGGTCCGAGCCCTCATCGATGCCAACGGCCTGAAGCCGCCCTATCGCCTGGAAGTGGGCCAGCGCCTGGAGCTGCCCACCATGCGCGAGCACAAGGTGCAGAAGGGGGAGACATTGATGGCCATTGCGCGGCGCTATCAGGTGGACATGACCAGCCTGTCCCGCGCCAACAAGCTGGGGCCGCCCTATGTGATCATGGTGGGTCAGCGGCTGCAGATTCCCGGCACCGGCGAGGACCCGCGCCCGCCGCAGAGCCAGGCGCCGGCGCCGGTGGCGTCGGCCGAGCCCGCCGCCGAATCC
>CAYOKN010000101.1:0-9977 GCA_964404545.1 uncultured Rhodospirillaceae bacterium
GCGCCGAACGGCGGCGGCGCGGCCAGGGCCAGGGCCAGCAGGCCCAGGGCCAGGGCGGCCTTCTCCGCCACCGGCCAGCCGCGCCAGCGGCTGGCATGGGCCAAGGCGTCGATACGCAGGCTCACCGCGAAGAGGACCGGCGGCGGCGCAGCACCCAGGCGAACAGGCCCAGCCCCAGCCCGGCCTGCAGGGTGAACAGCAGCACCTCCTGACGGTCCGAAGGCTCGAACAACGGAGCGGCCCAGGGCTCGTGGCCGGTGGCCTCGATAGCCTGGGCGGCCTGGTCATCGGCGCCGACGAAATCGGTCTGCGCCATCAGCCAGGGGCTGGCCAGCAGCAGGGCGGCCCCCAGGGCGAGCAGCAGCCGTTTCATGCCCGGCCCTCCGCGCCCCGCAGCGAGGCCAGTTCCGGCGCCAGCTGGCGCGCCAGCAAGGACAGGGCGCCCACGGACAGCAGGCCCTCGGCGATGGCCAGGGGAACCTGGGTGACGGCGAAGATGCCGGCGAATTTCACGAAAGCGGCCCCCACCCCGCCCACCGGGTCGGGAAAGGCCAGCGCCAGCTGGGCCGAGGTCACGCAATAGGTGGCCAGATTGCCCAGGGCGGCGGCGGCGAACAGCGCCAGGGTGCCGTTCAGCCCCAGGCGGGTTCCCGCCTGCCACACGGCCCAGGCCACCCAGGGGCCGGCAATGGCCATGGAGAAGATATTGGCGCCCAGGGTGGTCAGGCCGCCATGGGCCAGCAGCAGCGCCTGGAACAGCAGAACGATGCCGCCCAGCACCGCCATCACCGGCGGGCCGAACAGCGCGGCGCCCAGGCCGGTGCCGGTGGGATGGGACGACGAGCCGCCCACGCTGGGCAGCTTCAGCGCCGACAGAACGAAGGTGAACGCCCCGGCGGCGGCCAGCAGCAGCCGCGCCTCGGGCTTGTCCGCCACCAGCCGGGTCAGCCGGTGCACCCCGTAAACCACGAAGGGCGCGGACGCCAGGGCCCAACCCGCCGCATGCTCGACGGGCAAATAGCCTTCCATGATATGCATCGAAAAAAATCCTCCACCTCGAACCAGGTGCGTGCTGCCGATGGTGGAGGAACCGCCTGCCGGACTCTTGGCAGTCGGGTCGCCACACCCCCGGCACACCCCGTCCGGAGGAATCGCGTCAGCACGCGGGCTGGTGGCAGGTCTCCTGGCTCGCGGGTCGCAGAGTCCGGCGCTTCACCTTCCCAGCCCCTTTTCGGGTGCCAGTGGTGTCTTTCGAACGCGCGGGACCTCGCCGCCTACAGTTGCGGGGGCAGCCACGGTCTTGGCCCCTTTTCGGGGTGACGCACCGTGTTCCCTTTTCACCCGGGCCGCCCCATCCTTTTGGGCATCGGCGCGGGAACCACCGGGGCACACTATAATTTCGCCATAAAGCCCGCGTCAATTGACAGGCTCGAACCCTTTAGGTGACGGAAGAGCCGCCGTGACGCATCCTGTGAGCGACCAAGACCCAACAGCGAGCACCGCCGTGGCCCAACAGACCATTGCCCTGGTCGATGACGACCGCAACATCCTGACCTCGGTCTCCATGGCCCTCGAGGCCGAAGGCTTCAAGGTCCGCACCTATACGGATGGCACCGATGCCTTGCGCGGCCTGCAGGCCCAGCCGGTGGACCTGGCGGTGCTGGACATCAAGATGCCGCGCATGGACGGCATGGAGCTTTTGCAGCGGCTGCGTCAGAAAAGCGCGGTGCCGGTGATCTTCCTGACCTCGAAGGATGACGAGGTGGACGAAGTGCTGGGCCTGCGCATGGGCGCCGACGATTACATCAAGAAGCCCTTTTCCCAGCGGCTGTTGATCGAGCGCATCCGTGCACTCTTGCGCCGGGCCGAGGCGCCGCCGGCCGGCGAGGCCCCGGACCAGGCCAATGTGATGGTGCGCGGCGCCCTGGTGCTGGACCAGAACCGCCATGCCTGCACCTGGCGCGGCCAGTCGGTGGACCTGACGGTGACCGAATTCCTGATCCTGAAGAGCCTGGCCCAGCGGCCCGGCCATGTGAAGAACCGCGACCAGCTGATCGATGCCGCCTATGGCGAGCACATCTATGTGGACGACCGCACCATCGACAGCCACATCAAGCGCCTGCGTAAGAAATTCCGCGACATCGATTCGGAATTCGGCCAGATCGAGACCCTGTATGGGGTGGGCTATCGGTATAAGGACGAGGCCACAGCGTGACCGCCACGGGCCTGCCGCCCAAGGGCATGACGCCCCCGGAACGAACCAGCCGGCGCGCCGAACGGGCCTATGCCCGGCGGCGCGGGCGGCTGGCCAGCCCGCTGACCTGGCGCATCCTGGCGGTGAACCTGCTGGCGCCGCTGCTGTTGGTGGGCGGCCTGCTTTATGTGGACCGCTACAAGCAGGAACTGGTGGCGGCCGAGCTGGCCAGTTTGCGCATCCGCGCCGAGATGTTCGCCGCTGCCGTGGCCGAGGGCGCGGTGACCGAACGCCCGGACCAGCCGGTCTATTTCGAGGTATTCCCCGAGATCGCCCAGCAGATGGTGCGGCGCCTGGCGGATTCCGCCGGGGTGCGGGCGCGGCTCTATGGCACCGACGGTGACCTGTTGGCCGACAACCGCTCGTTCGGGCGCAAGGGCAAGACGGTGATCGTCGAGGAACTGCCGCCCCCCGACAGCGGCATCGAGCTGATGCAGGACATCCGGCGCGCCCGCGACATGGTGGCCACCTACGGCCTGGGGCTCGAGGGGCTGCCGGCCCTGCCCAACCCGGCCCAGCCCACCGCCCGCGACTATCCCGAGGTGGCCCAGGCCCTGGCCGGCGATGCCTCGGGCCAGGTGCGCCGGCGCGAAAGCGGCGAGCTGGTGCTGTCGGTGGCCGTGCCAGTGCAGCGGTACAAGCAGGTGGTGGGCGCCATCCATCTGCAGGCCGACGGCATGCCGCTGGTGCACAGCCTGATCGAAGTGCGCATGGCGATCCTGCAGGTGTTCGCGGTGATCCTGCTGATCACCGTGGGTCTCAGCCTGTATCTGGCCGGCACCATCGCCCGGCCGGTGCGCCGGCTGGCCATGGCGGCCGAGCGGGTGCGGCGCGGCCATGGCCGCCATGCCATCCCCGACCTGTCGGGCCGGGGTGACGAGATCGGCGACCTGTCCCAGGCCCTGCGCGACATGACCGAGGCGTTGTGGCGCCGCATGGACGCCATCGAGGCCTTTGCCGCCGATGTGGCGCACGAGATCAAGAACCCGCTGACCAGCCTGCGCAGCGCCGTCGAGACGGTGGCGCGGGTCAAGGACCCGGGCCAGCGCGACAAGCTGATGGCCATCATCCAGGACGATGTGGGCCGGCTGGACCGGCTGATCTCGGACATTTCGGATGCGTCACGATTGGACGCCGAGCTGTCCCGGGCCGAGGTGGCTCCGGTCAATGGGCGGCGCATGCTGGAAACCCTGGCCGAGGTCTATCGCTCCACCGGCCCCGGCGCGGAAGGCCGGGTGCGGTTCACCCTGGACCTGGACCAGGACGATGACCTGATGGTGCCCGGCCTGGAAGGCCGGCTGGTGCAGGTGTTCCGCAATCTGATCGCCAACGCCATTTCCTTCAGTCCCGAGGGCGGCGAGATCACCCTGGCCGCCCGGCGCGATGGCCGCCAGGTGCGGATCAGCGTCAGCGACCAGGGCCCGGGCATCCCGGAAAACAAGCTGGACGCCATCTTCGAGCGGTTTTACACGGAGCGCCCCCAAGGCGAGAAGTTCGGCACCCATTCCGGCCTGGGCCTGTCCATCTCGAAACAGATCGTGGACGCCCACGGCGGCACCATCACGGCCCGCAACCGAATCCCCACGGGGGCCGAGTTCACGGTCACGCTGCCGGCGGGATAAGGGGCGATGGTCCTCGCCGCCGTCCGGCTGTCGCCTCAGCCCCAGCCCAGAGCCTTGTCCAAGCCGAATTCCTGCCAGAACCGGCCCTGCTGCAGGCGGGTGGTGAAGTCGGTCCAGAAGGCGTCCTTGCCGTCCTTGCCCTCGGGCCAGCCGGCGTCGAACACGGTCCGCGCGGCGGCGGCGTTGCCAGAATAGATCTGGTCCAGCAGGATGCCCCAGACCGGCGCCGGCGGCGCGTCATAGGGGCTGTCGGGACGCTGGCCCAGGGGGATATAGGGGCCGGAATGGGCCTTCATCATCATCCGCAACTCGTCGGCCAATTGGGCGATGCGGGCGGGATTGGGCGCCGGGCGGCGCATGGCGGCGGCATCGGCGCGGTAGCGGCCCTCGGACCAAGCCAGCACCAGCTTGGGCGCGGGCAGGTCGGCAAAGGGTGCGTTCCAATAGGCAAAGGCGGCGTCCGGCAGCTCCAGCCGGGGCGGGCCGCCCTTGGGATCGGCCAGCAGGCGGCCGCCCAGGCTGGTCTCGATGCGCTGCACCAGGCCGTCGCGCAGACGCACCGCATAGAAGGTGACGCAGCAGCGTTCGCCGCCGCTGTCCGCCTGCAGGATCATGTCGGGGGCCGAGCCGCCGGGTGCGGGTGCGGTCCATAGCGCCGTCAGTGCCATGGCGCTTTCGAGATGGGCCAGCTTGCCGTTCTTGACCAGGGCCAGGAAGGCGTCGGCCTCGCCCGGGGCGCTGCGGTCATAGGCCAGCAGGCCATAGGCCTGTCCCTCCAGCCGCACCGGGCCGGGGTCCAGGCGCTGGCGGGCCTGGAACTGGGGCAGGACGCTCAGATCCACCTCGCCCGCCGGAGCAGGCAAGGGGGCGAACAGCAACAGAAGGGCGAGCAGGCGGCGCATGGCCCAAGGATAATGCAGATTCCGGCCTTGCCAAGCGGTTCGGGCCGCTCCAGGCTTTGCCCCATGCTGATCCATGCCACCTGCGTCGCCCTGGGGGACCATGCCGTGCTGTTGCGCGGGCCGTCGGGCGCGGGCAAGTCTGATCTGGCGCTGCGCCTGCTGGAGGCGGGGGCCCAGCTGGTGGCCGACGACCAGGTGGCCCTGCGCGCGGCGGCGGGCCGGCTGCTGGCGGCGCCGCCCGCGCAGCTGGCGGGCTGGATGGAGGTTCGGGGGCTGGGCATCCTGCCCTTCCCGCATCGGGCCGAGGCCGTCGTGGCCTGTGTCATCGAGCTGGTGGAGCGCGCCGCCGTCGAGCGCCTGCCCGAGCCGGACTCGGTGCGGTTGCTGGACTTTGCCCTGCCGCTGTTCCGCCTGCATGCCCATGACCTGTCGGCTCCCCGGAAGGTCCAGCTTGCCGTCCGGCTCGCGACGGGCGATATAATTCCCCTTCCATGACCCAGGACACGCCTTCCGCCCCCCTCTCCCCCACCGACGTGACCACGGCGGAGGGCCGCGATTCGGGCGGCGGCTCCGAGGCCAACCGCGTGGTGGTGGTGACCGGCATGTCCGGCGCCGGCAAGACGCTGGCGCTGAAGGCCTTCGAGGACATGGGCTATGAGGCGGTGGACAACCTGCCCCTGTCGCTGCTGTGGGTGGTGGCCCATCCGCGCGGCGGCCGACAGCGCCCGCTGGCCGTGGGCGTGGATATCCGCACCCGGGATTTCGGCGTGGACTCCATGCTGGCCGAGGTGGACGGGCTGATGCGCACCAGCAATCTGGACGTCAAGCTGCTGTTCCTGGATTGCGACGACGAGGTGCTGGGCCGGCGCTTTACCGAGACCCGCCGGCGCCATCCGCTGGCCGCCGACCGACCACTGTCCGACGGCATTCGTCACGAGCGCGAGCTGATCGGTCCCTTGCGCGGCCGCGCTGACCTGCTGATCGACACCACCGCGCTGCCGCCGGGCGAGTTCAAGCGTGTCCTGGAAGGCCATTTCGGCCTGGAGGCGGGGCGCGGCCTGGTGGTTTTCGTCACCTCCTTCTCCTACCGGCGCGGGCTCCCGCGTGAGGCCGATCTGGTGTTCGACGCCCGTTTCCTGGATAATCCCCATTATGTGCCGGAGCTTCAGCCCTTGACCGGGCGCGATCCGGCGGTGGCGGCCCATGTGGAGCGCGACCCGGGCTTCGCCCCGTTCTTCGCCGCGCTGACCACGCTGATCGAGCCGCTGCTGCCGCGCTTCGCCGCCGAGGGGAAGAGCTATCTGACCATCGCCATCGGCTGCACCGGCGGCAAGCATCGCTCGGTGATGCTGGCCGAGCGGCTTGCGGTCTGGCTGAAGACCCGGATCAGCCGGGTGGAACTGCGCCACCGCGAGCTGGACGAAACCACGTCGGGTGGGGGGCTTGGATGAGGGGGATCATGAGCGTGAGGGAATTCCGATGATCGGCATGGTTCTGGTGACCCATGGCCGACTGGCCGAAGAGCTGGTGGCCGCTCTCGAACATGTGGTGGGCCCGCAGACGGGCGTGACCACCGTCTGCATCGGCCCCGACGATGACATGGAGCAGCGCCGCCGGGACATCCTGGACAGCGTGGGCCGGGTGGATGCGGGCGCCGGCGTTGTGGTGCTGACCGACATGTTCGGCGGCACACCCTCCAACCTGGCCATCTCCATCATGGACAAGGCGCGGGTCGAGGTGATCGCCGGCGTCAACCTTCCCATGCTGATCAAGCTGGCCTCTGTGCGTCATCATGAAACCCTGGCCAATGCCGTCTCGGCGGCCCAGGAAGCCGGCCGCAAATATATCAACGTGGCCTCGCGCCTGCTGTCCCAGGACTGACCATGGCCGAGGAAATGCGCCGGATCGCCACCATCAGCAACCAGCGCGGCCTGCATGCCCGCGCCGCCGCCAAGTTCGTCAAGCTGGCGGCCCAGTTCGATGCCGAGGTGCTGGTATCCAAGAAGGGCACCGAGGTGTCGGGCCAGTCCATCATGGGGCTGATGATGCTGGCGGCGGCCACCGGCTGTTCCATCGAGCTGAAGGCCAGCGGCCCGCAGGCGTCCGAGGCGCTGGACGCCCTGACCGGCCTGATCGACGCCAAGTTCGATGAAGAATAGGGACGGCGGCCTCCCCTCCTCCTCTTCCGATCCGGCCCTGCCCGCCGAGCAGGTGTACGAAGGCCTGGGCGTGGGCCGCGGCATCGCCATCGGCGCGCTGTATCTGCATGACGCCGGTTTGGTGTCGGTTCCCGAATTCCGCATTCCGCAAAGCCGGGTCGAGGCCGAGCGCACCCGATTCACCGAGGCTGCCGGCCGCGCCGCCAAGCAGGTGGGCAAGCTGCAGGCCAAGGCCCGCCAGCTGCCCGGCGCCGCCGGCGAGGAACTGGGCTATCTGCTGGACGCCTATCTGCAGATGCTGAAGGGCAGCCGCCTGGTGCGCGGGGTGGACCGGCGCATCGGCGAGCAGCGCATCAATGCCGAAGCCGCCGTACAGCAGGAAATCAACGAGATCATCCAGGGCTTCGCCGCCATGGAGGACGCCTATCTGGCGGCCCGCATGGACGATATTCGCGAGGTGGGCCGGCGGCTGCTGCGCAACCTGACCAAGCAGGACTACAAGCCCTTTTCCCAGTTGCCCAAGGATGCGGTGATCCTGGCCGAGGAGCTGACCCCCGCCGACACCGCCCTGTTGGACCCCACGCGAGTGGCCGGCTTCGCCACCGTGTTCGGCGGCGCCGAGAGCCATACCGCCATCATGGCCCGCGCCCTGGGCCTGCCCGCCGTGCTGGGCGTGGCCGGGCTGATGAAGGGTCTGCGCCAGGGTGCCATGGTGATCGTGGACGGTTCGGCGGGCCGGGTGGTGGTCAATCCCACCCAGGACACCCTGGCCGACTACCGCAAGCGCCGGGCCGATTTCCTGCGCGACCAGCGCCGGCTGGGCCGGCTGCGCCGGCTGCCCGCCGTCACCACCGATGGCGTCGAGATCAATCTGCAGGCCAATATGGAACTGCCCCAGGAAGGCGGGGCCATCCTGGCCGCCGGCGCCTCTGGCATCGGGCTGCTGCGCTCGGAATTCCTCTATATGAACCGCTCGGACGTGCCCAGCGAGGACGAGCAGGCGGCGGCCTTCACCACCCTGATCAAGCAGATGGACGGCCGGCCGGTCACCATCCGCACCCTGGATGTGGGCAATGACAAGGTGGCGGGTGGGCTGGACATGGCGCCCTGCGCCAATCCGGCCCTGGGCCTGCGCGCCGTGCGGCTGTCCTTGAGCCGGCCCGAGCTGCTGGAAGCCCAGCTGGCCGCCATCCTGCGCGCCGGGGCCCATGGGCCGGTCCGCATCCTGCTGCCCATGGTGGTCACCACCGACGAACTGCTGGCGGTGCGCGCGGTCCTTGAGCGGGTGGTCAAGCGGTTGAAGCGCAAAGGTGTCAAGATCGCCGATCCGCTGCCGCCCATCGGGGTGATGATCGAGATCCCGGGTGCCGCCCTGGCCGCCGACAGCCTGGCCGGGCTGGCCGATTTCTTTGCCATCGGCACCAACGACCTGACCCAATATACCCTGGCCATCGACCGTGCCGACGAGGCGGTGGCCCATCTCTATAACCCGCTGCATCCGGCCGTGCTGCGGCTGATCCAGTTCGCCGCCGAAGCCGCCCTGCGCGCCCGCATCCCGGTCTCGGTCTGCGGCGAGATGGCCGGCGATCCGCGCTTCACCGCCCTGCTTCTGGGGCTGGGCCTGCGCGACCTGTCCATGTCGGCGCCGAACATTCCGCGGGTGAAACAACGCATCCGCAGCCTGGACCTGGTGGCCGCCACCCGGCGCGCCCGGGTGATCATGGACCAGAGCGACACGGCGCGAATCGCCCAGTTGCTGGACGATTTCAACAGCTGACCGGGAACGCCTCGGCCGCACAGTATTTCCCCATTGACGACAGCAAGGCACATGCATATTTTTCCGCGCCGTCAACAACCTTTGACGGGTACCAAATGCTGTCGCGTCTGCTTGCTGGACCAACCGCGATCGTGTACTGGGGCGGGAGCCTGTGGGGCTTCTTCCTGACTATGGATTGGCTGATCGACCAAATCGGTTGGGTTTTTGCCATTCTGTCATTGTTTCTGCTTCCCATCGTCCATTACTTGGCTCCTCTTGCCGCCGGCCTGATGGACGGCTATTGGCTGCCCTTGGCGGTGTCATGGGGGACCACCGGGCTGGTGCTGGTGATGAGCTTTGCCATCGCCGCCACCGGACGATGACCGGGTCCCCGGTCGGGCGCCCTCGGCGGACCTGGCTGGCAGCCCTGTCGGCAATCCTGCTGATCGGGCTGCTGCAGGGGATCTATCAGCTCCTGGCTGCGCCCGTGCTGGACCTGATGGCACAGTCCCTCCATGGCGGCCTGCTCCCGGGTTTGCTGGCCATTGCCGTCAACGGCGCCGCGGCCTTTGGCGGCCTTTCCCTGATCCATCGCTGGTTCCCCCACGCCTCGCGCGGGGTGGTTCTTGCGTCGGTGATGGCCCTTGCGGTCTTCACCGCCGCCCTCGCGGTCATCGAGGGTTTCACCAGCGGTGCATGGGCCCAGGCCGCCCATCAGGTGGGCACCGTACTGGCCATGGCGCTGGGCGGCAAGATCGCCCAGGCGCTGGATGAGGAGCGGATAGCAATATAAAGATATCTTTATATCCGCTTGCCATCCGCCGGAAGGGCTGCTAGAACCTCCCCACTGATTAGCTGGGAGAGCCCTTCCTATGACCGACTACATCGTCAAAGACATCTCGCTGTCCGACTGGGGCCGCAAGGAACTGACCATCGCCGAGACCGAGATGCCCGGCCTGATGTCCATCCGCGAGGAGTTCGGGCCGAAGCAGCCGCTGAAGGGCGCCCGCATCGCCGGCTCGCTGCACATGACCATCCAGACCGGCGTGCTGATCGAGACCTTGAAGGCGCTGGGCGCCGACATCCGCTGGGCCTCGTGCAATATCTATTCGACCCAGGACCATGCCGCCGCCGCCATCGCCGCCGCCGGCATCCCGGTGTTCGCCTACAAGGGCGAGACCCTGGTGGAATATTGGGACTACACCCACAAGATCTTCGAGTGGGCCGACGGCGGCTGCCCGAACATGATCCTGCATGACGGCGGCGACGCCACCCTGCTGATCC
>CAYOKN010000102.1:0-9873 GCA_964404545.1 uncultured Rhodospirillaceae bacterium
GGGCGCCGGCGGCGCGGGGGCGGCGGCGGCCGGCTCGGGCGCGGAACCGCTGCCAGGCACCAGGCGTTGCGCCAGGGCAGGCCAGGACACCAGCATGGAGCTGCCCAGAAGAAGGGCCAGGCAGGTCCGCAAAGGGGCTCGAGTCATGCGGATCGGTTCCTAGAAGACATTGATGGGAAGCTCGCCCAGGGTCTTGAACATCACCCGGACGAAAACGCTGTGGCCACCCTGGAAGTCGCGGTCGTAGGTGTGATCCACGGAATAATTGGTCTCGACGATCAGGCAGTCATCCTCGTACAGCAAGGCCAGCGCGCTGCTCAAGGGCTCGGTTTCGTCGGCCATGGTGAAGTTGGTGCTGCCCCGTACCGCCCAATAGCGGGTCAGGGCCGAGCTGAGGCCCAGCGACAGTTGTTCCTGGTCGGCGAAGGCCGAGCCGGTCGCCTCGGATTCCAGCTGCACATAGGAGGCCGACACGGCTAGCGCGCGGCGCCCCAGACTGAGGGTCGCCGCCGAATAGCGCGACTGCAGGCTGTCCTTGTCCAGGCGGAAGCGGTAGCTGGCATTGACCAGGTCCGCCGGGGAATAGCTGACCCGGCCCACATAGTCCGAGAAATCCTCGTCAAAGCCGGTGCCGCGCGGAATACCCGAATCCTCGGTCAGGCGGTAGCCCTGGCCGATCAGGGCGTTGGCGGCCTGGCCGTCGGCCGAGAAGGCGGACCATTCCAGGCCATAGGCCACGCGCGGGCCCGTCTCGATGCGGTCCCAGCCGGCGAAGCGGTTGGTGGAGAACAGGCTGGTGTCGTCGAATTCCGGCAGCAGGCTGTCTTCGTTGGGAATGCGGTCGGGGTTGCTGCCCGATGGCGAGACCACGCCGACCACGATGGGCTGGATCACCTGGCTCACATACTGGGACGGGCGGTGGAATGGATATCGCCAGTCCACGGCCAGCTGCGGCACCACGCGGCCAGAGACGCCATCCTTCTGATCGTCGTCGAATTCGCCATTGGCCACATGATAGGCGTCGGACCGCAAGGTGGCGTGGACGGTCCAGACCTCGCCGGTGCTGGCGGTAAAGGGCAGATGCCAGCCGGTCTCGAGGCCCAGGCGGCGGGTGTCGGTGCCCTCGTCGCGGTGCAGGGCCAGGGCGCTGGCATCCATGGTCCAATAGCTGTCGCGCCAGCCGGGCTGGCCCACATAGGACATCATGGCCGAGGGCAGCACGATGGGATTGCGGCCCGGATCGTCGGTCTGGCGCAGCCCCTGGAAGGCAAAGGCCTCGACCAGGGCGTGGCTGCGGCTGCCGAATCCTTCCAGGAACGGGCGGGTGGTCAGCCAGGGATCGGTGCCCCGGCGGAAGCCGTAGCGGCGGGTATAAGTGTCGTCGGTGGCGCGCTGCAGCTCGTAGCCGGCGCGCCAGACCTCGTTCAGGTGGAACAGGCCGCCGGCGTCGATATGGCCGCGGATGTCGCTGTTGCTGTCCTGGGTGAAGGAGACATCGGTGCGCGTGGCGCCGTTCTCGAAGAACCGGCGGTGCTGGGCCGCCAGCACGCCACCCTCGTCGCTGGTCAGGATGGGCGTCAGGGTGACGTCCTCCTGGTCCGAGATCACCCCGAAATAGGGCTGCCGGTACTGATAGCCCAGGGACTTGCTCTGGCCGGCGGTGGGCGCCAGCAGACCCGAACGGCGCTTCACCGAGGGATCGGGATGGGACAGATAGGGCGTATAGGCCACCGGCACGCCAGCCACTTCCAGCCAGGCATCGCGGTATTCGATATCCTTGCCCACCTCGTCATGGGTGACCTGCTTGGCCTTGACCTGCCACAGCGGCTCCTTGTCCGGGTTCTCGCGGCAGGGCTGACAGGCGGTATAGACGGCGTTCTTCAGCTCGTTGGTCACGCCGTCACGGCGGGTGCCGATCTGCGCCGCCATGCGCGACCTGTCGGCCAGCAGGATGCGGATGTTCTCCACCGTGCCCTGCTTCATATTGCCGGTCAGCTCGACCCGGTCGGCGAAGGTCACCTCGCCGGTGGGCTCCAGCAGGGTGATGTTGCCCTGGGCGGTGACCACGTCCTGCTTCAGGTTGTAGCTGATCTGGTCGGCCATCAGCACGCGCTCGCCCTGGGCCACCTCGACGCGGCCGCGCGCGGTGACGATGCCGCCGGCCTGGTCATGGATGATCTCGTCGGCGGTCAGCAGCACCGGCTGGTCGCTGTCGGGATTGAGCGGGATGGCCGCCTCGATGCCCGAGGGAGCGGCAGCCCCAGCCTGCTGGGCCAGCGCCGGGCCGGTCGCCGGCAGCAGGGCCAGCAGCGAGCAGCAGAGCATGAGGGCGGAGCGGGTGAGGTGGGGCGGCGTCATCGGTCGTCCTTGCGTCACCCGGCAGCCCCGGCGCCAACCCGGGGTGCCGGGCGGCCCAGACGGCCCGCCCCCTGCACCACCCAGGCGGCGACGGCCAGCGGGATCAGGGCATTGAGATAGATCAGGGGAATAAAGGAAAGCGAGGAAATGGCCAGGTTCTGCGCCCCCAGGGCGGCGGCCTGGACCAGCACCATGCCGGCGACCGCCGCCAGGATGCGGCCGGTCTGGCCGCGCCGGTTGAAGCTGCCGGACAGCAGCGCCGCCAGCGCGATCAGGGCATAAGACAGGCTATAGAGCGGGGTCACGAACCGCTGGTGCAGCTCGGTCTTGAAACGGCGATAGTCGTTCTCGCTCAGGCCCAGCTTGTGGGCGTTGATCAACTCCCAGACCGACCGCTCGCGGGCATCCCGGAAGCGCCTGTCGGTGGGACCGCCGGCATTGGCCAGGTCCAGGGCGTAATTGTCGAAATAGAGCAGGCTGAGGCGCCCGGTGCCGATCCGCACCTCTTGCCGGTTGCCGTTGATCATCAGCACCCGGGGCCCCCGGTCGGTGTCGATCATGGCGCCGCGCTCGGCCATCATGGTCACCGGCTTTTCCGGGTTGCGCTTGTCATGCACCATCAAACCCAGCAACTCGCCGTCCGAGCTGCGGGCCCGCACATAGACGGTCATGCCGCTGGTCAGCTCGGTGAACTCGCCCTCCTGCAGGGCGAGGGCCGAGATGTTGTTACGGATGGTCCATTGCAGCTCGCGGAAGCCCTGCACCGACTTGGGAATGAAATAGAGGTTCAGCGCCAGGGCCAGCACCGCCAGCCCGCCGCCCAGCATCAGCGCCGGGCGCGCCAGCGCCCAATGGGACAGGCCGGCGGCGCGCATGACCACCAGTTCGCGGTCGGCGGTCAGCTTGTTGTAGGTGAACAGCACCACCGCGAACAGGGCGATGGGCAGGATCACCGTAAGGAAATTGGGCAGCAGCAGCAGGGTCAGGACCACAAAGCTGGCCAGAGATGCGCCTTTGTTGAACATCAGCTCGATGAAGCGGAGGCTCTGGGTCAGCCAAAGCACGCAAAGGAGGGCGATGGTGACCAACACCATACCCACCGAAAGCTGACGCAAGATGTAGCGCGAAATCCCCGACATTGCGCGGCGGATTATGGCCTGTGCGAAGGGCAAAGAACAGTGGAAATGCGGTCTATGCGAGGTGGACGGGGCCACCCCCGCGCCGCGCGGGAATGCTCAGAACTGGTCTTCGCCCAAGGCCATCACACCTTCGGGCCCCGCGGTCATCACGGCCAGATGCGCGCCGGCCTCGGGCAGGATTGCCTCGGCATAGAAGCGAGCGGTGACGATCTTGGCTTCCAGGAAGGCGGTTTCATCCGATCCGGCCAGCATCGCAGCGCGGGCCGCCAGGGCCGAGCGGGCCATGATCCAGCCGCCGCAGACGCAGCCCAGCAGGCGCAGGAACGGCGTGGCCGCCGCCTCGGCCGCATGGGGGTCGCGGCCATGCACCATCAGCCAATCCAGGGCCACATTGGCCTGATCCAGGGCATGCTCAAAGCGGTCACGCAGTTCGGGCAGATGGTCCCCGCCCCTCTGGCGCAGCTCCAGCAGGGTGGTGCTCATCAACATCACCAGGGCGCGCGCCGCCTGGCCGGCGTCGGCCAGGATCTTGCGCCGCACCAGGTCCAGGGCCTGGATGCCGTTGGTGCCCTCGTACAGGCTGCCGATGCGGGCATCCCGCAGGATCTGCGCCACCCCGCTGTCCTCCACATAGCCGCTGCCGCCGAACAGCTGCAGTCCGGCATCGGCCGCCAGGGCGCCGGTCTCGCTGCCCCAGGCCTTGACCACCGGGGTCATCAGGTCCAGGAAGGCCTTGGCGCGCTGGCGCTCTTCAGGGTCGGGATGATGGCGCCACAGGTCCGCCTGGGCCGCCGTCCAATAGGCCAGCCCCCGGACCGCCTCGATGCGGGCCTTCATGCCCAGGAGGGTGCGGCGCACATCGGCATGGTGGATGATGGTCACCGGCTCCTGGTCGCGCCGCCCCTCCAGCGGCCCCTGCACCCGCTGCAGGCAATGGGCGCGGGCCGCCTGATAGGCGCGCTCGGCCAGGGCCAGCCCCTGCACGCCGACGCCCAGCCGGGCTTCATTCAGCATGGTGAACACGACCGCCAGCCCCTCGCCCTCACCCCCCACCAGCCAGGCGCGGGCGCCGGTGAAGTCCAGGCGGCAGGTGGGGCTGCCATGCAGGCCCAAGGTGCGCTCGATGCCGGTGCAGGCCACGCCATTGGGGCCAGCCAGCCCGCCATCGGCGCCCACCAGCACCTGCGGCACCAGGAACAGCGACAGGCCGCGCCCGCCGGACGGCGCGCCGGGCGTGCGGGCCAGCACGAAATGCACGATGTTCTCGGCCAGGTCGTGGGCGCCCCAGCTGACGAAGCATTTCTGCCCGTCCAGCACCCAATGGTCGCCCTGGGGCTTGGCCCGGCAGGCGATGGCGGCCAGGTCCGATCCGGCCTGGGGTTCGGTCAGCGCCATGGTGCCGGTCCAGTGCCCGGTGGCCAGGCGCGGCAGATAGAGCGCCTGCTGCGCGGCGCTGCCATGACGGTGCAGCAGGTCCACCGCCGTCTGGGTCAGCATGGGCGCGAGCGCCAGGGCGGTATTGGCGGAATGGAAAATCTCGGCCACGGCGGCGGACACCAGCCAGGGCAGGCCCTGGCCGCCCTCCTCGGGCGAGAAGGCCAGGGCGTTCCAGCCGCCCTCCACGAACTGGCCATAGGCCTCGGCGAAGCCCGGCGGCGTGCTGACCTGACCGTCCACGAAGGTGCAGCCCAGGCGGTCGCCCACCCCGTTCAGCGGCCTCCACACCTCGGCGGCCAGCTTGCCCGCCTCGGCCAATACCGCCACCACCAGATCCTCGGTGGCATCGCCGTGCCCCGGCAGACCCGCGACGCGCGACAGCCCGGCCAACTGGCCGATGGCGAAGATCATGTCGCGGATGGGTGGCGTGTAATCGGGCATGGCAGAAAGCAGCCGAATAAAGTCCATACCAATGATACGACGACTAGCCCTCGGGGCAACCTCAATTCGGCGAATCTTTATAAAATTTTCCCTGGGTTAAAGATATTTTTCGGATCAAAACATTGCTTGATCCGGCGCATCAGCTCGAGCTCCTCTGGCTGAGCATAGCGGGCCAACTCACCACATTTGAGACGACCAATGCCGTGCTCTGCGGAAATACTACCACCCAGGGCATGAATGATGTCGTGCACCACCCGATTGAAGTCTTCCCAGCGGTCCAGGAATGCCTGCTTATCCATGGCCGCAGGCTGGCTGAGGTTGAAGTGGATGTTGCCGTCGCCCACATGGCCGAAGGCGCAAACCCGCACCTCGGGCATCACCGCCCGCACCGCCGCGCTGGCCCGGTCGATGAAGTCGGGCACCCGCGACACCGGCACCGAGACATCGTGCTTGATGCTGCCGCCCTCGTGCTTCTGGGCCGGCGGCACGCCTTCGCGGATGCGCCACAGGCCCTTGCGCTGCTCCAGGCTGCCGGCCACCACCGCGTCCAGCGCCAACCCCTGCTCCAGCGCCTCGGCCAGGAAGCCCTCCAGGGTCTCAGCCAGCCCGCCGCCGGCACGGGACGAGGACAACTCCACCAGCACATACCAGGGATGCGGGGCGTCGAAGGGATCGGCCACGCCGGGGATATGCTTGATCCCCAGCTCCAGCCCCAGCCGCGCCACCAGCTCGAAGGCGGTGACCGCATCGCCGCTGGCGCGCCGGGCCAGGGACAACAGCCCCAGCGCCGCCGGCACATCCGGCACCGCCACCAGAGCGGTGGCCTGGTCGCGAAAGGCCGGGAACAGTTTCAGCGAGGCGGCGGTGATGATGCCCAGGGTCCCCTCGGACCCAAGCACCAGATGGCGCAGGTCATAGCCGGTATTGTCCTTGCGAAGCGCTGACAGGCCGTGCAGCACCGACCCGTCGGCCAGCACCACTTCGAGCCCCAGGGTCAGCTCGCGGGCATTGCCGAAGCGCAACACCTGCACGCCGCCGGCATTGGTGGCCAGGTTGCCGCCGATGGTGCAACTGCCCTCGGACCCCATGGACAGGGGAAACAGGCAGCCCGCCTCGGCGGCTGCCTGCTGCACCTGTTCCAAGGTGCAGCCGGCCTCGGCCACCAGGGTGAAGTCCAGCGGGTCCACCGCCCGGATGCGGTTCATGCGGCGCAGCGAGAGCACCAGCTCGCCACCATGCTCGAAGGGCACGCCGCCGCCCACCAGGCCGGTATTGCCGCCTTGGGGCACGATGGGCTGGCCGGCCTCGGCGCAGACCCGCACCACCGCCGCCACCTCGTCCGTGGATTTGGGCCGGGCCACGGCGGCGCAGGCGCCTTTGTAAAGGCCGCGCTCCTCGACCACATAGCCGGCCACATCGCCCGCCTCAGTCAGCAGCCCGCTGGGGCCGAGGAGAGCGGAGAGCCGGTCAAGGACGCCGTCGGGCAGGGTCATGGCATGGTCCTCGGCGCCGCAGCGCGGCGCAGGCGGTCATTGATGGCGATGCCCAGCCCCCTCTCGGGAATGGGCATCACCGCGATGCCGGAAAAGTCCGGCCGGTCCAGCGCCCGCAGCATGGCGAACAGGTTGGCCGCCGCCTCGGTCAGGTCGCCCGAGGGCGACAGGTTCAAGATGGCGCCCGGCGCCGGGCCGAAGCCGAGCAACGCCTCGCCCGGACCAGCCTGGGCCGCCTCCAGCCGCACCGGCAGGCCGGGGGCGTAATGGCTGGCCAGCATACCCGGACTCTTGGGCGCCGCGCTGTCCTCGGCGGTCAATACGGGGCCGATGATGCTTTCGATCTCTTCCCGGGTCACCGAGCCGGGACGCAGGATCGCCGCCTGCGGGCCGGACAGGTCCAGCACGGTGCTTTCCACCCCCACCAGGCAGGGGCCACCGTCCAGCACCATCGCCACCTCGGCGCCCAGACCCTCGGCCACATGGGCAGCGGTGGTGGGGCTGACCTTGCCGGACCGATTGGCGCTGGGCGCCGCCACCGGCACGCCAGCGGCCTTCAGCAGGGCCTGGGCCACCGCATGGGCAGGCGAGCGCACCGCCACCGTGTCCAGCCCGGCAGTGGCCAGCAGCGACAGCTCGGAGCCCTCGCGCCGGGGCAGCACCAGGGTCAGCGGGCCGGGCCAAAAGATGTCGGCCAGGATGCGCGCCCGGTTGTCGGGCCGCACCACCTCGCGCGCGGCCTCCAGGTCGGGCACATGCACGATCAGCGGATTGAAGCTGGGCCGGCCCTTGGCGGCATAGATGGCGGCCACCGAGGCATCGCGGTCGGCGCGGCCGCCCAGGCCATAGACGGTTTCCGTGGGAAAGGCCACCAGACGCCCCTCGGCCAGCAGGCGCCCGGCCTGGGCGATGGCGTCGGCGGTGGCGGAATGGATGGGGAGAGTAGCGCTCATGGGCCGGAGATTAGCGCCCACGACCCCCGATGCAAAGGCCGGCCTTGGCGTAACGGCCGGTGCGGTTCTATGATCCCCCCTTCCCTGTTCCGGAGCATGCCGCCCGATGAGCCTCCGCCCCAATTCCACCGCCGCCCGCGACGTGGCCTGCCAGCTGCACCCCTATACCAATCTGAAGCGGCATGAGGAGATCGGGCCGCTGGTGATCGCCCGGGGCCAGGGGGTGCGGGTGTTCGACGAACAGGGCAAGGACTATATCGAGGGCATGGCCGGCCTGTGGTGCACGGCGTTGGGCTGGGGCGAGGACCGGCTGGCTGAAGCCGCCGCCCGCCAGATGCGCGAGCTGGCCTTCTATCACCCGTTCAGCCACAAGGCGCACAAGCCCGGCATCGACCTGGCGGAAAAGCTGATCGAGCTGGCGCCGGTGCCCATGAGCAAGGTGTTCTTCGCCAATTCCGGATCCGAGGCCAACGACACCGCCATCAAGCTGGTCTGGTACTACAACAACGCCGTGGGCCGGCCGGAAAAGAAAAAGATCATCAGCCGGGTCAAGGGCTATCACGGCGTCACCGTGGCCACCGCCAGCCTGACCGCCCTGCCGGTGAACCAGCGGGACTTCGACCTGCCCATCGACCGCATCCTGCATACCAGCTGCCCGCACTGGTACCGCTTTGCCGGCGAGGGCGAGACCGAGGAGGAGTTCGCCAGCCGCTGCGCCCATGAATTGGAGCATCTGATCCTGCGCGAAGGCCCCGAGACCGTGGCCGCCTTCTTCGCCGAGCCGGTGATGGGAGCCGGCGGCGTGATCCTGCCGCCCGCCACATATTTCGAGAAGATCCAGGCGGTCTTGCGGAAGTATGACGTGCTGCTGGTGGCCGACGAGGTGATTTGCGGCTTCGGCCGCACCGGCAACCTGTGGGGCTCGCAGACGTTTGCCATGAAGCCGGACCTGCTGACCTGCGCCAAGGGGCTGTCCTCGGGCTATCTGCCCATTTCGGCCCTGATGGTATCGCAAGAAATCTACGAGGCAGTGCGCGACCATTCGGCCAAGATCGGCGTGTTCGGCCATGGCTATACCTATTCGGGCCACCCCGTCTCGGCGGCGGTGGCGTTGGAGGCGATCCATATCTATGAGGAGCGCAACCTGCTGGACCATGTGCGCGCCGCCGCCCCCCGGCTGCAGCAGGGCCTGCGCGCCTTCGCCGACCACCCGCTGGTGGGCGAGGTGCGCGGCATCGGCTTGATCGGGGCGGTGGAACTGGTGAAGGATAAGGACGCCCGCGCGCCCTTCGACCCGGTGGGCCGCGTGGGTCCCGAGCTGGTGGCCCGGGCCCAGGAGCAGGGTCTGATCCTGCGCGCCATGGGCGACTCCATCGCCTTCTCGCCGCCGCTGGTGATTTCCGGCGCCGAAATCGACGAGATGCTGGAGCGATTCGGCCGAGCCCTTGATGAAACGCATGGATTTGCGCGGGCGCAAGGGCTGCTATGAGCCGAAAGCTGGCCGAAAGTCTGGCCTGCTGTGTTGCGATACCGTGACCTGGGCGTTAGGATGCCCCGGATGAGTAGGGAGGCGCTGCCGATGAATTACGAGCATTTCTTTGCCGAAAAGCTCGCCCAACTGAAATCCGAAGGCCGCTATCGGATTTTCGCCGACCTCGAGCGCATGGCCGGCTGCTTCCCCATCGCCAAGAACTATCGCGACGGCCAGGTCCATGACGTGACCGTCTGGTGCTCGAACGACTATCTGGGCATGGGCCAGCATCCGGTGGTGCTGAACGCCATGTGCGACGCCGTGCAGAAATGCGGCGCCGGCGCCGGCGGCACCCGCAACATCTCGGGCACCAACCACTATCATGTGCTGCTGGAAGAGGAACTGGCCCGCTGGAACGGCAAGGAATCGGCGCTGCTGTTCACCTCGGGCTATGTGGCCAACCAGACCACCTTGTCCACCCTGGGCAACCAGATTCCCGGGCTGATCATTTATTCCGACGCCTTCAACCATAATTCCATGATCGAGGGCATCCGCCAGGGCAAGTGCCAGCGCCATATCTG